>NZ_JBITLW010000016.1:198804-268169 GCF_044465645.1 Streptomyces sp. NPDC049627
GGTTATACACCACATGTAGATTTCGTCGCCGCCCGCCCCGTCGGCGTCCCCCCCCCCCCCCGCGCCCCCGGCCCCGCCCCCCCACCGCCCGCAGGCGCTACGCGCACCCCCACTCAGCGACACAGGCCGCCGCAGGCATACACGCCACAACCCGCACCAAACACGCAAAGCCCCGCCCCCACGCACAGGGGCGGGACTTCACAAACGAACCAAGCGAACCAGGCGACGAACCGTCAGCCGATCTCGGTCCCCGTCGCCGACAGCGCCTCGGTCACCGGCTGGAAGAACGTCTCCCCACCGGAGGTGCAGTCACCGCTGCCCCCGGAGGTCAGCCCGATCGCCTTGTCCCCGGAGAACAGCGACCCGCCACTGTCACCCGGCTCGGCGCAGACGTCGGTCTGGATCAGCCCGTTGACGATGTCACCGTTGCCGTAGTTCACGGTGGCGTCCAGCCCGGTCACCTTGCCGTCGTGCACCTGCGTGGTCGACCCACTGCGGGTGACCGCCATGCCGACGGTGGCCTCGGCCGCCCCCGTGATCTTCTGCGTGGAGCCGTTGTAGAGGTTGACCTCGCTCGGGTGGTCGACCTCCGAGGTGTACTTGACCAGCCCGAAGTCGTTGTCCGGGAAGCTGGACGTCTCGTTGGCGCCGATCTCCTTGCCGCTGGAGTCCGACCAGGTGGAGATGGACTCGGTGCAGTGCCCGGCGGTCAGGAAGAAGGGCTGGCCGCCCTTGACCACGTTGAAGCCGAGCGAGCAACGCCCGCTGCCACCGGTGATCGCGTCACCGCCCGCGATGAAGGGCTTGAACTCCCCCTTCGTCCGCTGGAGTTCGGTCGTGGCGCCCAGCCCGTCGACCACCTTGCCGAGCTTGGCCCACTCGGCATCGGACACCGTACGGTCGGCGGTCACGACGATCTTGTTGGTCGTCGGGTCCGTCACCCAGGAGGTGCCCGGAATGGTCGCGTCCTGCTTCAGCGTGGTCCGCGCGCTCTTCAGCTCGGCGAGCGAGTTCTCGACGACCCGGGCCTTGGCACCGGCCGCCTCGACGGCGTCGGCGGCGGCCTGGTCGAGGACGTTCACGACAAGGTTCTTGGTCTGCGCGTCGTAGTAGGTACCCGCGGCATCGGCGCCGAGGTCTCTGGCGAGCGTCGAGGCGAGCTTTCCGGCCGCGCCGATCGACAGCGTCTGGGGCGCGGACGCCTCAGGCGTCTCACTCGCGTTCGCAGTCTGGAAGGTCACTCCCGCGGCCACCAGTGCGGCGATGCCCGCACCTGCCAGGGCTGCACGCCGCTTGGGTATGCGTCGGTGCTTCAACTCACGTCCTCCTGTGGGGGGTCGGCCCGAGAGGTTGTGGGGACCTCACGAACCGGAAGGCGTACGGCAACAGGGGCGAAACACAACAAAAGCCGCACCCGCGCCGGTTGAACAACGTTCACTATTCCTGCGTCAACAGGGAGCGCACAAGGTCGACTTCCGGACGCGCGTAGAACACGGCCGCACGCCCCCTCCCGTCTTGACCGTGCACAGTCACACCGCTCCCTTCACGCAGCAAACACCGCAAGCGAGCGAACCATAAGCAACGCGTAAGGTCTACTCCTGTCTTGAATTCGACCCTCCGGACTCCGAATCCAAGCGGACCTCAAGGGGCGGGCGTTCACCCTGCCCAGGGGCCGCGACCTGCGCCCCCTTCTCCAGGAACCGCAACAATTCCACCGGAATCGGCAGCACCAAGGTGGAGTTCTTCTCGGCCGCCACCGCCATCACCGTCTGCAGCAGCCGAAGCTGAAGGGCCGCAGGCGTATCGGCCATCTGATGAGCGGCTTCCGCCAGCTTCTTCGAGGCCTGGAACTCGGCGTCGGCGTTGATCAGCCGCGCCCGCCGCTCCCGGTCGGCCTCCGCCTGCCGCGCCATCGACCGCTTCATGGTCTCGGGCAGCGACACATCCTTGATGTCCACCCGGTCGATCGTCACGCCCCACTCGACAGCCGGGCTGTCGATCATCAACTCCAGTCCCTGGTTGAGCTTTTCGCGATTGGACAACAAGTCATCGAGCTCACTCTTGCCGATGATGGACCGCAGCGACGTCTGCGCCATCTGTGAGACCGCGAACCGGTAGTCCTCCACCCGCACGACCGCCTCGGCCGGCGAGGTCACCTTGAAGTAGACGACGGCGTCGACCCGCACGGTGACGTTGTCCCGGGTGATGCCCTCCTGCGCGGGCACGGGCATCGTCACGATCTGCATGTTCACCTTGCGCATCTTGTCGACGCCCGGAACGATCATGGTGAACCCGGGCCCGCGCACCTGCGAGCGAAGCTTCCCGAGCCGGAACACCACCCCCCGCTCGTACTGTTTGATGACTCGCGCCGCCGCCGCCACATACACCGCTCCGGCGGACGCGAGCGTCACTCCCACCGCCACCAGTTCCCCGACCATGACGACCCCCCAGGGTCCCGAATGAGGCGCACCAGGTGTGTACTTCGACGGTAACTCCGGGATGTTCGCGTTGGGGAGACGGAGGACGCAGGTGGTCGACGGCGTGCGGATGCGGGACGGGCGATGGCTGGCGGTCGAGGAGCGGGGCGACCCGGACGGCACGCCGGTGGTGCTGCTGCACGGCACCCCCGGCTGCCGGCTCGGGGAGGTGCCCGAGCACGTCCTGGCCGCGCACCCGGCGGTACGGTTCATCGCCTACGACCGCCCCGGTTACGGCGGTTCGGACCGCCTGCCGGGCCGCAGGGTGGCCGACGCCGCCCGTGACGTGGCGGAACTGGCGGACGCCCTCGGGCTCGACCGGTTCGCCGTCCTCGGCCGCTCGGGCGGCGCCCCGCACGCGCTGGCCTGCGCCGCGCTGCTGCCGGCGCGGGTACGGCGGGCGGCGGCGCTCGTCTCCCCCGCACCGCCGGACGCGGAGGGGCTGAGCTGGTTCGACGGGATGGCCGAGTCCAACGTCGAGGAGTACACCCGGGCGCTCACCGACCCGCTCGGCTTCGCCGGCCGGCTGGCCGCCCGCGCCGCCGCCATCCGCAGGGATCCCGCACAACTGCTGGTGTCCGTCCGCGACGGGCTCACCGATGCCGACCGGCGGATCGTCTCCGCGCCGGCCGTCGGCGAGACGCTGCTGCGCACCTACCGTGAGGCGCTGCGCACGTCGGCGTACGGCTGGCTCGACGACACCCTCGCCCTGCTGAGCGGCTGGGGCTTCGACCCGGCCACCGTCACCCGGCCGGTCCTGCTGTGGCACGGTGCCCTGGACACGTTCTCGCCGGTGGGCCACTTCAAGTGGCTCGCGGACCGCATCCCCCGCGCCCGTCCCGTCCTGGAGCCGGACGCGGGCCACTTCGGGGCGCTGGAGGCCGTGCCCGCCGTACTGGACTGGCTCTGCGCGACACCGCCGCGGCGCTGACAAAGGCGGGCCCCCGCACGGCGGTGCGTGCGGGGGCCCGCGTGCTGGCGGCTGCGGATCAGGCCATCAGATGGTGCCGTCCGGCGTGAACGTCAGTAGACGCTGACACCGTAGGCACTGAGGGCCTCCGTGACCGGCTGGAAGAAGGTCGTGCCACCGGAGCTGCAGTTGCCGCTGCCGCCGGAGGTGAGACCGTAGGCGATACCGCTGTTGGAGTAGAGCGGGCCACCGGAGTCGCCGGGCTCGGCGCAGACCGTGGTCTGGATCATGCCGTAGACGATGTCACCACCGCCGTAGTTGACGGTGGCGTTGAGCGCGGTGACCCGGCCGCTGTGCGTGCCGGTGGTGGAGCCGCGGCGGTAGACCGTGGTGCCCACGCTCGGGGTGGCGGCGCTGGTGATGTCGACGCTGCCCACGGTGCCCGACTTGGTGACCGACGAGTTCGTGTAGCGCACGATGCCGTAGTCGTTGGTCGGGAAGCTGGAGCCCGCCGTCGATCCGAGAACGGTGGTACGGCCGGAGTTGGAGTACCACGTACCCGCGCCGTCGGTGCAGTGACCGGCGGTCAGGAAGTAGTAGTTGCCCGCGCTGTCCCGCACGTTGAAGCCGAGAGAGCAGCGCCAGCTACTCGCATAGATGGCGTCGCCGCCTGAGATGTACTTCTGGAACTTGCCCGAGGTCCGCTTGATCGTGAGCGCGTCGGCGTTGCTGCCCGCCTGCTCCTTGATCTTGTTGACCTCGGCCTGGGAGACCGTGCTGTCGACGGTGACGACGACACGGTTGGTCCTGCTGTCGACGGCCCAGGCGGTGCCCGGGATGTCGGCCTTCAGCACGGAGCCGCTGGCGCTCTTGAGCTCGGCGGCGCTGAAGGTGCCGGGGGTGTCGGCTGCGTTCGCGTTGGGGATCGCGATCGCTGCGGCGGCCACGAGGCCGGTGGATACGGCGGTCAGCCGGGTCCGTCTCGCAATGCCGCTGCGGGGAGTGGTGCGCTTGATCCTCACTTTTCGTTCCCTCCAAGGGAAGTCGGGGGCCCGCGTGGGGTCGGGGCCCGTGAGGCGCAGTCAGCGGGCCGTGTGCCCGGATTCCGGACACGCCGTGCTCCTGACAAGCGCTGGGGGGAGTATTCGGCCGGACGTCGGGTAGCCGCAAGGGCGCCTTTCGGCCGTCAACCTTTGAACGATCCAGGAAACTTGGCTGCCTTTGCCCCCGTCAGCCATCGGCCTTCGACGCACCGGGGATGTCCGGAAGTCGCCCCTCCGGACAGTCGCCGGGTCGGCCGGACCTCAGCCGGGGGCGCGGCTCAGCAGCCGTCGCAGGGGCAGCAGCAGTCGCAGCCGTCGCAGTCGCAGTCCCGGCAGCAGCCCTCGCGCTTCTTGCGGGACCACGGCCCCTCGTACTCCTTGGCACAGCACAGCTTGCAGGTGCAGCACAGCAGCCAGAACATCCCGCAGCCGGCCCAGAATCCACGCCGCCCCTTCGGCGGCTGCGGGGCCGGTCCGCCGCCGAAACCGCCGAAGTCGCCTCCGCCGAAGCCACCGGCACCGCCGCCGGGCGCGCTCCCGCCGCCCGCGTACGGGTTCCCGCCGGCGTACGGATTCCCGCCCCCGGCATACGGATTCGGCGGCGCCCCGTACGGCCCCTGCTGCGGCTGCTGCCCATAGGGGCCGGGCTGATGCGACGCACACATCGGCACCGTGCCGAACGCCCGGTCCACCGAGCGCCGCAGCTCGTGCACCAGCAGCAGATGGGCGAGAGAGGCATCGGTGAACTCGACTTCCCGCAGCGCCAACCGCACTCCGTGCACGGCGTCGTCGGCGAGCCGCCGCGCCTCGGCGAGCGAGGTCCCGGTGGCCGTCAGCGGGTTCCACGCACCCGACGCGGCGTCAGCGGCCCGGTCCTCCACGGCGTCCAGGAGATGCGCCAGCCGTCCGAAGAGGCGCCCGGCCTCGGCGAGCGGCCCGGCGTTGTGCGGCCGTCCGGCCAGGATCGCGGTGTGGGCGAAGGCGGCGGCGGTGGCCGTCTCGGTCGGTTCGGTGACGGCGAGGATCGGCGTCCCGGGCCCGGCCAGCGCCTCGATGCCGACCTGCCGGTCCACCGCGTCGACCAGTACGGCGGTGTCGAAGCCGACGGCCGATCCGGTACGGGCACCCGCCGCGCCCCAGCCCGCGGCCACCCGGCGCGCGGCCAGCGCCACCGGCTTGCGGGCCAGCAGCCCGTCCCCGTCGGCCACATGGTCGCGCACCTTGGCCGAGGCGAGCACCAGCGAGACGGCGGCGGCGAGCCGAGCGCCCTCCCCCTGCGCGACGGACGCGGTGCGCATCCCGCGCAACGCACACGGCCCCGCCGTACGCCGCAGTCCACTGGTCTGCTCGGCCTGAGCCTCCGTCAGAACCGAGATGAGGAGCCCGTCGTAGTTCGTCACGATCCGGGCGAACTGACCGTGGTCCCCGCGCAACGAGAGGCACAACCCGCACAAATGCGCCATCCACTGGCCGGCGAGCTTCTCTCCGAGCCGATGGCGACAGGGCCTGACGATTCCGAACACGACGTCCCCCCGAGGTTCTTACGACGTTCCTGCGACGCTGAGCTGCCGCATCGTACCGACCGGAGCGCCGATCGCGACCGCTGCCGCGTTCACCCGTACGCACCCCGTCTCACCCATACGCCGCGAAGAATCATATTTCACTCACAGTCAGCAGCCGTACGTGGCATGCCCCTTGGGGGACACGGGCTCTCGACGGATCGGCTGTGCACCAGTACCGTCACAAACCCCCCGCGCGGCGTCTATCCACTTGGCACGACGTCCGCATCATGGATGACCATAGGGATGCGGAAGAGAAGAAAGACCGCTGTGAGAGGAGGCGTCCATGGGATCGGTGCGCAAGGCGAGTGCCTGGCTGGGCCTCGTTGACGACAACGATGACGAGCGTTACTACGACGACGACTACTCCGAAGGGACCGAGCCCGGGGACGCCTGGGTCACGGACCCGCGGGTCAAGGTGGCCTCGGACGTCGCCGAGGAGAAGGGCCGCCGTATCGGCACGGTCACCCCGGACAGCTTCCGGGACGCCCGCGCCATCGGCGAGCTGTTCCGGGACGGGGTCCCGGTCATCATGAACCTCACGGCCATGGAGCCCGCCGACGCCAAGCGCGTCGTCGACTTCGCGGCGGGGCTCATCTTCGGCCTGCGCGGCTCGATCGACCGCGTGTCCAACCGGGTGTTCCTGCTGACCCCGGCCGACACGGAGATCATCAGCGGCGAGCGGGCGCCGCACCGCGAGGACGGCTTCTACAACCAGAGCTGAGGCAGGGCCGCTCACCGGCCCTGCCTCCCGCGCGGGCTCTACCGGAACGCGTCGAGTCCGGTGAGCGCCTTGCCCAGCACGAGCTGGTGCATCTCGACGGTGCCCTCGTAGGTGAGCACCGATTCGAGGTTGGTCGCGTGCCGCATGACGGGGTATTCGAGCGAGATCCCGTTGGCACCGAGGATGGTCCGCGCCGTACGGCAGATGTCGATGGCCTCGCGGACGTTGTTGAGCTTACCGAAGCTGACCTGCTCGGGACGCAGGCGGCCGGCGTCCATGCGCCGCCCCAGGTGGTGGGCGAGCAGAATCCCCTTGTGCAGTTCGAGCGCCATGTCGGCGAGTTTGGCCTGGGTGAGCTGGAAGCCACCGATCGGCCGGCCGAACTGCTCCCGCGTCTTCGCGTAGTCGACGGCGGCCTCGAAGCACGACCGCGCCGCACCCATGGCGCCCCACACGATCCCGTACCGGGCGTGCGACAGACAGCTGAGCGGCCCCTTGAGCCCGACGACCTCGGGCAGCACGGCATCGGCGGGCAGCCGTACGTCGTCGAGCACGAGCTCACTGGTGACGGAGGCGCGCAGCGACAGCTTGTGCTTGATCTCCGGGGCGGAGAACCCGGCGCTGTCGGTCGGCACGACGAACCCGCGGATCCCCTCCTCCGTCTGCGCCCACACCACGGCCACCCCGGCGACGGAGCCGTTGGTGATCCACATCTTCCGCCCGTTGAGGATCCAGTCGGAGCCGTCCCGCTTGGCGGACGTCCGCATCGAGGCCGGGTCGGACCCGTGATCGGGCTCGGTCAGCCCGAAGCACCCGATGACCTCACCGGCGGCCATACGCGGCAGCCACTGCTGCTTCTGCTCCTCGCTGCCGAACCGGTGAATGGCGTACATGGCAAGAGAGCCCTGCACGGAGACCAGGGACCGGATCCCGGAGTCGGCGGCCTCCAGCTCCAGACAGGCGAGCCCGTACTGCACGGCGGAGGCACCCGCACACCCGTACCCGTCGAGGGACATCCCGAGGGCACCGATCTCCCCGAGCTCCCGGGCAAGCTCACGGATCTGGGGCAGCTCGCCCTTCTCGTACCACTCGGCGACATACGGCACGACCCGATCCGCCGCCCACTCCCGCACGGTGCCCCGGATCGCCAGGTCCTCGGGCTCCAGGAGGTCGTCGATGCCGAGGGGGTCGGCGGGGTCGAACGGGGGCAACTTCGAGGACGCGGACATGGACCACCCTCCGGCGACGATTAAAACTAGCACCGCTAGTTAGGACTCTGGGGCAGACGCTACGACGGAGTGTCCCGCACGTCCAGTAGAACTTCCCACACACCCGCCCACGCTCCTCGCCCGACGACCCGCCACAGCGGACGACGAACCGCCGCCAATGCAGGCCGGCCTGCCGACCATGCACACCGGCTCACCGCGAGGCGGACACCCGCCCGCCGGCAGCGGACGCCGACTCACCGCGAGGCAGACGCCGGCCCGCTACCCACGAACGACGGCCCGCCGTCAACGGACGTCAGCCGACTGTCCACGGACCGCAAGCCGCCGACGGCGATGGACCCCCACAGGAGACGTCCACCCATCAACGAACTGGAAACGGGTGGTGCGTGGGTGGGAGAAGGCTTGGTCAAGCGGAGACGCGGGACTCCACGACTTCGCGAGGCGCGGGAATCTCTGCCTCCACGGCAGCTTCCTCACACTGCATGACCCGCGGCAACCGCAACGCCATCACCGCACCCAGCAGCAACAACCCCGCACTGACCAGCAGCGTCACATGCAGCCCGTGCACGAAACAGTCCCGAGCCGCCCGCTGCAGGGCCACCCCCGCAGACCCGCCCAGCTGCGCAGCAACCTCGTATGCCTCCCCCAGCGAGTGCGAGGCAGCCGCAGAGGCCGATGCCGGCACACCCGACACGCTCGCCAGCCCGGGGGCATACGCCGCGTTCATCACGCTGCCCAGCAGCGCGATCCCGATCCCGGCGCCCAGCTGGTACGACGTCTCCCCGATCGCCGCCGCCCCGCCGGCCTGTTCCTGCGGAGCCTCGCTCAGCATCGACTCGTACGCCCCGAAGAGCGTCGTCTCCAGCCCGAAGCCCAGCAGTACGAACCCGAACAGCAGCAGCCCGGGATTGTCCTCGCCGCCCATCGCCGTCAGCAGCAGCACCGCGACGGCCGTCAGAACGAACCCGGCGCACACCATCCGCCGCGGCCCGAACCGCCGCAGCATCCGCGCGCCCACCAGCCCCGCCGCCATCGCGGCGAAGGTCAGGGGCAGCAGCCGCAGCCCCGTCTCCAGCGGCGACAGCCCCAGCACCAGCTGCAGATACTGCGCCGCGATCAGTTCGAGCCCCACCAGCGCGAGCATGGCCAGCACGATGCACCCGACGGACGTACTGAACGCCGGTCGCGCGAACATCCTGAGGTCCACCAGCGGATACTCCCGGCGCCGCTGCCGTCGCACGAAGAGCACCAGCAGCGCCGCGCCGGCCACCAGCGGCACCAGGGTGAACAGGCTGGCCGGTGGCTCCCCGCCACCGAGCCGCTTCACACCGAGCACCACACCGAACAGGCCGCCCGCCGCCAGCAGCGCGCCGACCACGTCCCAGGGGCCCCGCCCGTCGCCCTTGGACTCGGGCAGCAGCAGCCGTCCCACCGGGAGGCTGACCAGCATCAGCGGGATGTTGACGAGGAAGACCGAGCCCCACCAGAAGTGCTCCAGGAGGAAGCCGCCGAGCAGCGGTCCGACCGCCGCGCCGACCGCGGCCACCGCGCTCCAGATACCGATCGCCAGGGCACGCTCACGTCGGTCCGGGAAGACCTGGCGCAGGATCGACAGCGTCGCGGGCATGATCATCGCGCCGCCGACGCCGAGCAGGGCACGGGCCAGGATCAGCACCTGCGGGTCGTGCGCGAGGGCCGCGAGACCGGAGGCGAGGCCGAAGAGGCCGTATCCGAGCAGCAGAATCCGTCTGCGGCCCACTCGGTCACCGAGCGTGCCGAAGAGGATCAGCAGCGAGGCGCAGACCAGCGGGTAGACGTCGACGATCCAGAGCAGTTCTATCGCGCCGGGCCTGAGGTCCTCGGTGACGGCGGGTACCGCGACATGCAGAACGGTCGCGTCGACGGCGACGAGGAGCAGGCTGACGCACAGGACGACGAGGACGACCCAGCGGTTGGCACCGGCCCCGGCCGCCCGACGGCGCAGCGCAGCGGCAGCCGTGGTCGGACCGGACATGTACGTACCTCCCAGATGTTCCCTCGCCCCGGCGGGCTCACGGGGTGGGGACTCCCCGTGACTCGGCCGGAGAGGAGCGGTGGTCTCCGGCCCGCGCAACGAAGCGAGTGAATCGTCAGGGTACGCGAGTCCGCGGCGGTGCCGAGTGGCGGACCTCTCACACTCCCAGCGGAACAGGTGTGGCGTACACCACTCCCCTCCCCCGGGGCAGCACGCCCGAGCGTGCCCGCCCGGTTCCCCGCCAGGTCGATAATCGGGCCCGTGACCGACCTCTCTACGCGCGTGGCCCCCTCGGCCCTGACCCGCGCGGCCCCCGCCCTCCTCGGATACGCGGCCGTGCGCGGCCTGGGGCTGCTCACGCTGGCCCTGTGGAGCGCGGGGTCCGGCAAAAGCGCGTACACGCTGCTGACCGCCCGCTGGGACGCGCTGTGGTACACGCGGGTCGCCGAGCTGGGGTACGGCTACGAGGTGCGGCTGCCGAACGGCGACGTGCACTCCAACCTCGCCTTCTTCCCGCTGCTGCCCTGGCTGGAGCGGCTGGTCGCGGCGGTGACCCCGCTGTCGTACGCCGACGCCGGCTTCCTGGTCTCCCTGCTCGCCTCGCTCGCCGCGGCCTGGGGGATCTTCGCGGTCGCCGATCATGTGTACGGCCGCCGGGCCGGGGTCTGTGCGGTGCTGCTGTGGGCGGTGCTGCCGGTCGGGATCGTGCAGTCGATGGCGTACAGCGAGTCGCTGTTCACGGCGCTGGCGGCCTGGTCGCTGTACGCGGTCCTGACCGGGCGCTGGCTGACGGCGGGCACCCTGGCCCTGCTGGCCGGTCTGACGCGTCCGGTCGGTCTCGCCGTCGTCGCGGCGGTGTGGGCGGCCGGGATCACCTCGATCGTGCGGGACAGAAGGGCGGCGCCCGCCGACCGCGCGCGTGACTCGCGGCGCGCCCTCGGCATGCTGCTGGCGCCCCTGGGGGCCGCCGGTTATGTGCTGTGGGTCGGCCACCGCACCGGCGGGGGCCCACTCGGCTATCTCGACGTCCAGGCCGGCTGGCGCAACGGCTTCGACGGCGGTTACGCCTTCGCGCGTTTCGTCGCCGACAAGTTCACGTCGATTCCGTCGGCGCTCGCGGGCCTCGCGCTGCTCGCCGGGGTCGGTCTCGTGGTGTGGCTGTACCTGGTCTGCGTCCGGCAGCGCCAGCCGCTCGCGCTGCTGGTGTACGCGGGGGTCGTCACCGCGCTCGCCCTGTGCGCGTCGAGCTACTTCGGCTCGAAACCGCGCCTGCTGCTGCCCGCCTTCCCGCTGCTGTTCCCGCCCGCCCTCGGCCTGGCCCGGCTGCGAACACGCAGGTCGGCCGCGGTGCTGGCGCTCATCGCGGGGGCGTCGGCGCTCTACGGGGCGTTCTGGCTGAACGGCTCCGGTCCCCCGTGACCGACCGGCGTACATCCGATGAGCGCCGGGAGAATTCAGAACCAGCTTTTCGTGAACGAATTCACAAAGCGCATAAAACCATGCGCTGGAATGATCAAAGGAATTGAAGGGCGTGACCGCCACCGATTATGAAGTCGCCGGAAATGGTCCACTCTTTGAGAGGAATCCCACATCACATCGTCATCACAAAGCGGTGGAATCGACCGGGATCCGAGCTCACTCGCTGTAACGTCGATTGGGTGCGTACCAAACCGAAGCTCACCCGTCTGGACCGGGTGTTCGCCAGGCTGGACCGTGAGCCGCAACGACCGGCCCACATCGAGATGCCGAAGATGAGTCGGCACAGGGTCGTGCTGTTCGCGGCGACCCTGGCCTTCTACGCGGCGATCGTGTGGGCCGTCGTCATCACCTCGTGGCTGGTCCGCCTCGACTGGCAGGTCATGTTCTTCCGGCCGTACCAGCAGTGGTCGGAGATCCACGCCTTCGTCGACTACTACGTGGTGCTCGGCCAGCGCGGCCCGACCGCCGTGATGGTCGCGGCCTGGCTGGGCTGGCGCTCCTGGCGGCAGCACACACTGCGGCCGCTGCTCGCACTCGGCGTCTCGCTGCTCCTGCTGAACATCACCGTCGGTGCCGCCAAGATCGGCATGGGCCGCCTCGGACCGCACTACGCGACCAGCATCGGGTCGAACGAGATGTGGCTGGGCGGCGATATATTTCCCAGCGGCCACACCGCCAACGCCGTGGTGACCTGGGGAATCCTGGCCTATCTGGCCTCGACCCCGAGAGCGCGCCGCTGGCTGTCGGCCCTGTCGGCGGTGACCTCGCTGGGCGTCGGACTGTCCACCGTCTACCTCGGTACGCACTGGTTGAGCGACGTCGTGCTCGGCTGGACCGCCGGCCTGCTGATCCTGCTGGCCCTGCCGTGGTTCGAGCCGCTGATCGCCCGCTCCGAGGTCTGGATCCTCGACCTGCGCGACCGCTGGCGCGAGCGCCGGACCGGCGCCCTGCCGGCGCCGACCGCCCCGGTCGAAGTACCGGTGCGGCTCAAGCCGCGCCCCGCGGCGGCCGACGAGGAGGTCGCCGCACGCGAGGCGGCACCCGCGCCGCGCTCGCCCCGGGCACCCATCTATCTGGCGCCCGGCCCGCACACGACCCGCGCGGAGCGCACACCGGTCACCCCGGCCGGCAGCCGCCGCCCGCCGCACACGGACCGCATCACCCGCGGCACGGCCCCGGCGGCCCGTCCGCTCACTGGCGGCTGACCTCCCCGACAGCGGGGTCGGTACGCACACCACCTGCGCACGGCACGGGCGAAGGCCCCGGTTCCTCGACGGGAACCGGGGCCTTCGCCCGTTGTCAGCCCTTCCAGGCCCGCTTCACCTGGCCGTCCTCGACCTCGAAGTTCAGGCGGCCGCTCCGGTACTCCATGGTGATGATCGCCCCGGGCGGCAGCGAACGCACCGTCGACCACCCTCGGTCACGGGCGAGCCGCTCGGCCCGGTCGGCGGCGAGTCCGACATAGGTGTCCGGGCTGTCCTTGGGTTCGGCAGGGGGTTTCGGAATGGGTGCCATGTCGCCACGCTAGGCCCTGTATCCCCCTGACGTCACGCTTTTGTCACAGAATCACGACACGCGTTTCGGCTTCACTTCGTCACACGGACGAGCGGTTCCGTAGGCCTTCTGCAGGCATTCGATCGTAATTCCCGCGTGTCGCGAGGACCCGGTCAATAGACCGGCGGAAAAGTGCCCGGGGAACTGCCCCCGGACTCCTTTTCCCTCAGCGCGTCATCGGCTGTCGCCGCAGCGGGCGCGCGGGACGCGGGAGCCGGTTCCGCACAGGAAATACATGGTCCCGACACAGAACCTCCGCACGCCCCCTGTCGGAGCGCTGCCGACGCGAGCATCATGGCGTGAGCTCGCGTCGGCGCGTGCGGCGCGGGCTTCAGCGGGCCCGGGGCGCGACGAGCGAAGGGGCGAGCGAGCGATGGGGACGCAGACCGTAGGGGCGACGGCACGGTCCATGCGGATGAAAGAGCCCGGCGGCCGTGTGGTCGTCGACTGGCTGACCACCACCGACCACAAGAAGATCGGGCACCTCTACCTGATCACGTCGTTCGTGTTCTTCCTGGCCGGCGGTGTCATGGCACTGCTGATGCGGGCCGAACTGGCCCGGCCGGGGCTGCAGCTGCTGACCAACGAGCAGTTCAACCAGATGTTCACCATGCACGGCACGATCATGCTGCTGCTCTTCGCGACCCCCAGCTTCGCGGGCTTCGCCAACGAGCTGATGCCGCTGCAGATCGGCGCCCCGGACGTGGCCTTCCCCCGGCTCAACATGTTCTCGTACTGGCTGTTCCTGTTCGGCGGCCTGATCGTCATGGGCTCGCTGATCGTGCCGGACGGGCCTGCCTCCTTCGGCTGGTTCGCCTACGCGCCGCTCAACAGCATGGAGCGCTCCCCCGGCATCGGCCCCGACCTGTGGATCATGGGCCTCGCGCTGGCGGGCTTCGGCACGATCCTCGGCGCGGTCAACTTCATCACCACGATCATCGGGATGCGCGCCCCCGGCATGACGATGTTCCGGATGCCGATCTTCACCTGGAACACGCTGTTCACGTCGATCCTGATCCTGATGGCGTTCCCGGTGCTCGCCGCGGCGCTGCTGGTGCTGGAGGCGGACCGGCGGTTCGGCGCGCAGGTCTTCGACGCGGCCAACGGCGGGGCGATCCTGTGGCAGCACCTGTTCTGGTTCTTCGGCCACCCCGAGGTCTACATCATCGCGCTGCCGTTCTTCGGCATCATCAGCGAGATCATCCCGGTCTTCTCCCGCAAACCGATGTTCGGCTATCTGACGCTGGTCGCGGCGACGATGGCGATCACCGGTCTGTCGGTGGTGGTGTGGGCGCACCACATGTTCGCGACGGGCGCGGTGCTGCTGCCGTACTTCTCCTTCATGAGCTTCCTGATCGCGGTGCCGACGGGCGTGAAGTTCTTCAACTGGACCGGCACCATGCTCAAGGGCTCGCTGTCGTTCGAGACGCCGATGCTGTGGTCGGTGGGCTTCCTGGTGACGTTCCTGTTCGGCGGCCTGACCGGGGTGATCCTGGCGTCACCGCCGATGGACTTCCACGTCACCGACTCGTACTTCGTGGTCGCGCACTTCCACTACGTCGTCTTCGGCACGGTCGTCTTCGCGATCTTCGCCGGCTTCTACTTCTGGTGGCCGAAGTTCACCGGGAAGATGCTCGACGAGCGGCTCGGCAAGATCCAGTTCTGGACGCTGTTCACCGGCTTCCACACCACGTTCCTGGTGCAGCACTGGCTGGGCGCCGAGGGCATGCCGCGCCGGTACGCCGACTATCTCGCCGCCGACGGCTTCACGGCGCTGAACACGGTCTCGACGATCGGCGCGTTCCTGCTGGGCCTGTCGACGCTGCCGTTCCTCTACAACGTGTGGAAGACCGCCAGGTACGGCGAGAAGGTCCAGGTCGACGACCCCTGGGGCTACGGCCGCTCCCTGGAGTGGGCGACGTCCTGCCCGCCCCCACGGCACAACTTCATGACGCTGCCACGGATCCGCTCGGAGTCCCCGGCGTTCGACCTGCACCACCCCGAGCACGCGCTGGAGGCTCCGCAGCCCGAGCCAAAGAGCGAGCAAGCCGGCCGTGAGCCGTCCTGATCGCCTCGATGAGCTCCTCCGGCTCCACGACCTCGAACTCGAAGCCCATCAGCATCACATGGATCACCATCACATCGAGGCTTCCGGCACCGGTGCGCAGGATGCAGCTGTCGGGCCCCTCCGCCTCCAGCTGCCCGGCGGAGGGCGAGATGCTCCCGGCCGCCTCCTCCAGGGGCACCAGCAGCCGGATGACGGCCTGTGAGGCGTACGCGCGCGTGGAGACGCCCCGGGAGACGTAGGCGGCGAGGTCCTCGGCGGGCGGGGTGCGCGGCGTGAAGCGCGGCCCGTGCGGAGGCTTGGGTGTGATCCGGTCGACGCGGAACGTACGCCAGTCCTCGCGGTCCAGGTCCCACGCGACCAGGTACCAGCGGCGCTCGCTGCACACCAGGCGGTGCGGTTCGACCGTCCGGCGGGTGGGGGCGCCCTCGTGGTCGCGGTACTCGAAGCGCAGGCGTTCGGCGTCCCGGCAGAGGTGGGCCAGCTCGGTCAGCACGGCCGGGTCGACGGTGGAGGGCTGGGGGCCGCGCAGCATCGGCACCGTGAAGGCGTTCAGGGCGCCGACGCGGCGGCGGAGCCGGTTCGGCAGGACCTGCTCCAGCTTGGCGAGGGCCCGTACGGAGGTCTCGCCGATGCCCTCGATGCCTTGGCCTGCGGCGGTGCGTAGGCCTACGGCGACTGCGACGGCCTCGTCGTCGTCCAGGAGCAGGGGCGGCAGCTCGGCACCCGCTCCCAGCTGGTAGCCGCCGCCTGTTCCTGGGCTCGCGTTGACCGGGTAGCCCAGCTCGCGCAGGCGGTCCACGTCACGGCGGACGGTGCGGGGGGTGACGCCGAGGCGTTCGGCGAGTGCGGCTCCTGACCATTCGCGGTGGGCCTGGAGGAGGGAGAGCAACCGCAGGAGTCTGGCGGAGGTGTCCAGCATGGAGCGCCTAATAGCTCGGGGGTACGGGTTCGCGGGCGAGTGCGGGTCCATTGTGGCTGGTCGCGCCCCGCGGCGAAGCCGCATGTCGAAACTGCCCCGCGCCCGTTAACGGCGTTGTCGTTAAGCGGCATTCGACGCTCAGGTTTCCCTGGCGGGTCTCGTACGGGACCCGGGACGCGAGGGAGTGCACCTGCATGGCGCCCGGTGCCAGGCGGTGCGGTTCCTCCTCCGTCACGCGCGCGTACGCGTCCCAGTGGCCCTCCGGCAGGGCGACACTGCTCGGCAGGGCGGCGCGGAGGTGGCCGTGAGCGGCCGGCGTCAGGGGCAGGCTGACCTCCTCGTGGCCTTCGCGGTGACGCAGCACCAGGTGTGCTTCATCGGTCGCCCCCGTCGCGCTGACGTCGAAGGTCAGTCCGCCGGCCGAATCCGCGATGCAGTCGGCGCGCAGTGGTGCGGTGTGCGACAGGGACGTCGTCATACGGTGCGGTTCCTCCCTCGGCGGTCTGCTCCGTCAGTTGGACTGGCGAGGCGGCCTTTTGGTTGCCCGTCAGGGTTGGTACGACAACTGCGGGACCGTGAAGCACGTGGTGTTCATCTCTCCTTGGGAGACCCAGCTCTCGCGGTCCTTCCAGCGGGCTACGGACAGACAGGTCCGGCGGCTCTTCGGCGGCTCGGCCAGCCGCTCGAACCCGACCGGGAGCAGCAGGCCGTCGGCGGTGTATCCCTGACTGCGGTTCATGAAGGCGTCGACGCACGCGCGCGTGATGCCCTCGTCGGCGCACGCCTTCGCCGCGTCCGTGAACCACATCGCCGCCGCCCAGCCCTCCAGCTGCCACTGGGAGTGCGTCTCGAGACCCTTCGTGGCGTCCCGGAACTCCCGTACGGCGTCCTGGTCCGTGTCCTGGAAGTTGCGGGACGAGCCGGTCGCCCACAGGGCGTTGCGGCAGCGCGGGGAGTCCTTGTAGTCGTCGGCGACGGTGGACGTCCAGTTCTGTACGTTCGTCACCTTGGCGGTGACCTGGGCACCGACGTCGTCCATCGCCTTGCACAGCCGGGCGTTGCCGTGGGTGTCGATCGCGTCGAAGACGAGGTCGGCGCCCTGTTCCTTCAGGTCGGCCGCCACCGCGCGGAAGTTGGGCAGCGCGAAGTCGACCTGCTCGGTGACGACCTTGTAGCCCTCGGCCTCGAGCCCCCGCTCGACGAGCCGGGCGTAGGCGGCGGAGGCTGGCTGGTTGTACGAGACGACGGCGGCCGTACGGGCACCGTGCTCGCGCTTGAAGTAGCGGTAGACCTCCGTGCCGCCGTACTGCTTGCCGTGCCAGCCGGTCGTGCCGTTGCGGGGCGCGAGGCTGCCGTAGATGCCGTAGAGGTGCGGGTAGGTGTCGTAGGCGGCCCCGATGGGCTGGCCGCCGATGTCGGGCACGCGCGCGTGCGAGACGCGTGAGGCGCCCGCGTAGTCGAGGGCGGTGGTCGCGACCAGGGCGACCACCTTCTCCTCGTCGATCAGCTCGTGCACGCACTCGTTGTTGCCGACGCCGCTGCCGCCGTCGTCGCACTCGTGCACCTCGACGGGGCGGCCGCCGATGCCTCCGCGCGCGTTGAGGCGCTCGAAGAAGGCCTTGGCGCCGTCGCGCGGACCGGTGAAGGCGTTGCCGCCGACCGGGCTGGTGGCGCTGGTGATGATGCCGACGCGGACCGGCGTGCGGTCACCGGCGGGCGCCGTGGGAGTGCCCCCGTCGCGGTGCTCGAAGTCGCTCTCCGGCAGCCGGCTGCCGCACGCCGTACTCAGAGCCAGCACCATCACGGCGATCGCCGCCTCAGCACCCCGGGATCGGCGACCCATTGCCGCTCATCTGGACCAGCGCGCACAGGGTCTTGGCGGACACCTTCCAGGTGCCGTCCTGCTCGACCGCGGTTCCGGAGGCGTTCGGCAGGGCGGTCGCGCCCTTCAGCGTCAGGTCGTACGTGACGTTCGCCTCGGTCGGCGAGGTGAACTCGACCTTGGAGACCTTCGCCTGGACCTGCCCGCCGCGCTCGTCACCGCTGAACGCCTGCAGGACCGGCGCCATCTGCTCGCCGTTCTCCAGGACGGTCTGCTTTTCCTTTAGGGATGTCTTCGGATCGAAGAACTTCGCCCAGTTCTGCTTGATCTCCGTCTCGGCCGCCCCCGCGTCCGCGGGTGCCGTCACGGCCGGTGACGTCTGCGTCCGCTCGACGGTCGGTGTCGGCGGTGTCTCGTTGCCGCCGCCTCCCTCGTCGTCGCTGCAGGCCGCGAGGGCCGGGGCGAGGAAGAGGAGCAGGGCCGCCGCCAGCGCGGTCCCCCGTCCCGCCGCCCGTGGGCCACGCCCCCCGTCTGCGTTGCTCCGCCTGAGGTCGCTCCCGAGAACCATCTGGCTCACCACCGGGTGTCGATCCGGGCCGTGTGCGCCCGGTGCTTTCAGGGTCAGCTTGCAGGAGGCATAGTGCAAGCCATTGGCTGACATGGACAGGCACATGCACCGAAACCGATGTGCGTGGACCGGATGCGCGTGGACCCGACGCGCATGCATGCGCACAACCCCGACGTGTGGGAGCCAGCGATGCGGACAGCCCGACTGCGGACCGTGCACCCCGTCCTCTGGGCCGGCTGGGCCGCGCTCGCGGCCGGCTCGGTGCTGTGCGTCATCGGCTGGTACGGCATCTCCGGCGAGCGGTTCGCCGAGCGGCAGCTGCCGTATCTCGCGTCCTGCACGGTTCCCGGGGCCGCGCTGATCATCGCGGGGTCGGTGCTGCTGACCCACGGCCGGGGCGCGCTCGCCGCCGCGCGCGTGGACGAGCTGTACGGCCTTCTGGTGGCCGCCGAGCCCGTCGACGCCGAGGAGTCGGGACCGTCGGCCGCGGCGCCGCTCGCGGTCAGCGGGGACCTGCTGATGGTGCCCGGCGGCACCCTCTGGCACCGGGCGGACTGCCCGCTGGTCGCCGGGAAGGTCGAGGCCGTACCGGTCGATGCGAAGCTGGTGAGGAGCGGCGAACTGGGCCCGTGCCCGATCTGTGAGCCCGCCGAAGCGGATGACTGACGCGGATGACCGAAGCGGATGACTGATGTCCTCGCTGACGTACGACCTCACCCTGGCCGGTCTGTCGGTCGGCAGTGCCGCCGCGCTCACCGGGATCGGTCTGATCGTGACGTACCGCGCGACCGGCGTGCTGAACTTCGCGCACGGGGCGATCGCGATGGTGTGCGCGTATGCGCTGCGGCAGTGCGTGGTGGAGTGGGGCTGGCCGCTGTGGGCGGGCGCGACGGTGACGCTGCTGGTCCTCGCGCCCGGCATCGGGATGGTGCTGGAACGGTTCGTCTTCCGGCCGCTGTCGGTCCTGGGCAGCGATCCGGCGCAGACCCTGGTCGCGTCCATCGGGGTGTTCGTGCTGCTGGTGGGCGGGGCCGCGCTGCTGTGGGGCCAGGGGGCGCGGGACGACGTGCCGGAGCTGGTGTCGGCCGATCCGTGGGGGCAGTTGGCGGTGGCCCTGCTGCTGGCGGCCGGGGTCGGTGCGGTGATCCGCTGGACGCGCTTCGGCCGGGAACTGCGTGCCGTGGTGGACGACCGTGAGCTGGCCGTCCTGGGCGGCATCGACGCGGACCGGGTGGCGGCGGCGGGCTGGGCGTTCGGCTCGTTCACGGCGGGTTTGACGGGCGTCCTGCTGGCGCCGTACGTCCGCCTGGACCCGTACGGGATGCCGCTGCTGGTCATGGAGGTGGTCGCGGTCGCGGTGGCCGCGCGGATGCGCAGCCTGCCGGTCGCCGTGGCGGCGGCGCTGGCCCTCGGGGTGGCGCAGAGCCAGCTGAGCCGGCTGCACCCGTCGGGCTGGGGCGCGCCCCTGCTCCAGGCCGTCGGCACGAACCTGTTCGTCGTGGCGTTGCTGATCGCGGCCCTGGCCCTCCCCCGCGTCGGCACCCGCGACGCTCTCCCCCGCACGGCCACCGCGCGCGTGCCGACACCGCCGGGCGCCTGGATCGTGGCGGCGGTGCTGTTCCTGCTCCCGCTGGGCTTCGCGGGCTCGGACCTGCATACGTCGGTGCAGGTGCCGGCGCTGGCCGTGGTGCTGCTCTCGCTGGTCGTCGTCACGGGCCGCGGCGGCCAGATCTCGCTCGGGCAGGCGGCGTACGCGGGACTGGGCGCCCTGTTCACGGCCCTGCTGGCAGCGGGCCGCTTCCCGGGCCTGCCGCGCCTGCCGGAACTCGCGGCGCTCACGCTGGCGGTCGTCCTCGTGGCTCCCCTCGGGCTGCTCACCGGCTGGCCGGCGATCAGCCGCCGGGGCCTGGCCCTCGCCCTGGCCACCTTCGCGGTCGGCGTCGGGGTGAGCCGCTTCGTGTTCTCCCAGCCGTACGCGATCTCGGGCCTGTCCCTGGGCCGCCCGGCGGGCTTCGAGGGCGACCGCGCGTACTACGTCCTGGAACTGACCCTCCTGGCCGCCGCCCTGCTGGCGACCTGGCTGCTGCGCCGCGGCCGTACCGGCCGGGCCCTGGCGGCCATGCGGGACCACGAGTCGGGGGCGTCGGCGGCTGGGGTCCAGGTGCCCTCCCTCAAGCTCCTGGCCTTCGTCTCGGGCGCCGCCCTGGCGGCCCTCGGCGGGGGCCTGCTCGGCATGGGCCTCAGAGCCTTCGACCCGGCCGCCTACGACCCCGTCCGCGGCCTCCTCTGGTTCGCCGCGGTGGTCGTCCTGGGCGCCGACAGCACCCTGGGCGCCCTGACCGCGGCCGCCCTCCTGGTCGGCCTCGACGCGGGGGCCCGGGGCGGGGTGGCGGCGGCACTGATCGGAGTGCTCGCGGTACTGGTGGGCCGCTTCCCCGGGGGCCCGTACGAGGCGTTGCGAGCGGCGGCCGGAAGGCTGCGGCTGCGGCGGAGGGCGACGCTGACGGCGGTGGGTGCGCGGGCACGTCGGCAACTACGGCCGGCGGAGCGAGCCCCTGCACCCCAGCCGACCTTGGCGGGCCTGACCGCATCGGGCTCCGCCACGCCGACCCGCCGGCACGAACAGCACGGCGGGGCAGGCCCACGACCGCCGCGGAACCACCCATGGCCGAGCCGCCGGGTGCACGGCACGGCAGAGGGCGGAGAACGGGGAGGGGAAGACGCCGATGCGGGGGGCGGAGGCGACGGCGGCACGGGGCGGGGCGGCGCGGCCGGAGGCGGCACGAGGCAGGGCGGCGCGAGCCCGGACAGCGCGAGGCAGGGCGGCGCGGGCCCGGACAGCGCGGCCGGAGACGACACCGCCGACGGCGGCACGGGCCCGGACAGCGCGGCCGGAGACGACACCGCCGACGGCGGCACGGGCCCGGGCGGCACGGGCCCGGGCGGCACGGCCGGAGGCGGCGCGAGGCAGGGCGGCGCGGCCGAGGGCAATGCGGGTCAGGGACGTGCGGGCGGTGGTAGCGCAGACGAGATCAGCGGAGCCGGTGGCGGGGCGGGCGAGACCAGCGAAGCCGGTGCCCGCCCTGTGGGCACCCGCATTGCCGCAGCCGCCGACGGCGCTGAGCCCCCACAGGGGCCACCCGCACCCGACGACGAAAGGTGCACGGGCGGTGCGGGTGGGAAACCAGACGCGGCCGAAGGCCGCGTGCACCCCCACCCCGGCCCCCACCCACCGCCACCCACCCTGACGACCCACCACCTCCAGGCCCGCTACGACGGCTTCACCGCCCTGGACGACGTCACCCTCACCGTCCCACCCGGCCGAGTCACCGCGATCATCGGCCCCAACGGCGCAGGCAAGAGCACCCTGTTCCACTGCCTGGCCGGCACCCACCGCCCCACCCACGGCCAAGTCCTCCTCGGCACCCGCGACATCACCCACCTGCCCGCCCACGCCCGCACCCGCCTCGGCGTCGCCCGCACCTTCCAGCAACTGGCCGTATTCCCCTCACTGACCGTCACCGAGAACGTCCGCATAGGCGCCGAACAAGGCCGGCACCAGGACCCGTCGGCCGTCGAACGCTCCCTGCGGCTCCTGGGCCTGGACGGCCCCGTACGCTCCCTGCCCGCCGCAGGCCTCCCCACCGGCACACTCCGACGCGTCGAGTTGGCCAGGGCCCTCGCCGGCAGCCCACGCGTACTGCTGCTCGACGAGCCCGCCGCGGGCCTCGACACGGCCGAGGTCACCGCACTGACCCGGATCCTGAAGGCCCTCGCCGCCGACGGCACCGCCCTGCTCGTCGTCGAGCACGACCTCGACCTGGTCGCCGACCTCGCCGACACCGTGCACATCATGACGGCGGGCCGGATCGTCGCCTCCGGCCCACCCGAGCGCGTACTCGACGCCGCAGGCCCCCGGGAGGCCCCCGCATGACCGCCATCTCCCTGCGCCACGCGCGCGTGCGCTACGGCCCCCTGGAGGCCCTCCACGGCGTGACCCTCGCCGCCCCCGGCCCCGGCTTCACCGTTCTGCTGGGACGGAACGGCTCCGGCCGTACGACAGCCCTGCGTGCCCTGGCCGGAACCGTGCCGCTGTCCGGCGGCTCGGTGGTGTGGGACGGCACCGACATGACCCGCGTGCCCGCCCACGAGAGGGCCCGCCGTGGACTGTGCCTGGTCCCCGAGCGCCAGGCCGTGTTCGGCTCCCTCACCGTCCGCGAGAACCTGGAACTCGCGGCCGCCGCGTACGACATCGCCCTGGACGCCTACCCCGCGCTCGCCCCCCTCCTCGCACGCCGCGCCGGCACCCTCTCCGGCGGCGAGCAGCGCATGCTCGCCCTCTCCCGCGCCCTGCTGGCACGCGCGCGCGTGCTGCTCGTCGACGAACCCGCGCAGGGCATGTCGCCGGCGGTCGCCGCCCGCACGTACGAACTGCTGAACGAACTCGACGCATGCGTGGTCGTCGCCGAACAACGACTGCCGCCCGTCCTGCACGGCCGGGCGGCACTCGTCCACGAACTGCGGCGCGGCGCGATCGTGTTCAGCGGCGAGGCGGGCGAATGGGCGCGCCGTGCAGCGCGCCGAACCGGGTCGAGCCCTTCCGGATGAGCAGCGACGTGCTCGACCTCAGCCGGTCGGTGATGCTGGGCTTCCCCATGTCTTCCCTGCTCTTGATGCCGTCGTACGCACGGTTCCTGAGGCCGAAGTACGCGCGGCCCGCGAGTCCGTACCTCCTGGAGCAGTGCGGCCACGCCCCCCATCCCTGCACGGCCACCACCTTCTTGGCGATCGTGATCTGCTCCTGACGGGTCGCGAGATCCGCGCGCGGGGCGTACTTCCCCCCGCCGAAGCCCTCCCAGGTCCGCTGCGAGAACTGCAGTCCCCCGAAGTGGCCGTTGCCGGTGTTGATGTGCCAATTGCCGCCGCTCTCGCACTGGGCGACGCAGCCCCAGGGCCACTGGTCCTTGGTACAGCCGAACGACATACGTTTGGGGGGCGGTCCGAGTTCCGGTGGCGGCGGCGCCACCTGCACGGCGGGCGTTGTCTGCGGAGCGTGCGCGGCGTGCGCTGCCTGCGCCGTGCCCTGGGCAAGGGCGGTGAGCAGCGAGCCGGCGAGAACGATCGTGAGCGGTGTGCATTTCATATGAGCACGCTAGGCAGCTTGTTGCGGTCAACCGCTGCGGCGCGTCCGAGGGACACGGGGGCCCCACCCGGTCGGCGGACCGGGTGGGGCCCCTGCCCCGGCAGGGGAGCGACGCTCAGAGTTCGAGGCGCTGCCCGGGCACGATCACGTCGGGATCACCGCCGATTGCGGCCTTGTTGGCGGCGTAGATCCGCTGCCAGGTGGTCCCGTGCCGGGCGGCGATACCGCTCAGCGTGTCGCCCGCACGGACGGTGTAGTCGCCGCGGGACGAGCCGCGGTTCGTGTGGCCCGTCGAACGCTCCGGCGTCTGCGACGGAGTCGACGGGGCTGCCTTGGTGGACGAGGAGGCCGTGGAGCCGGTGGCGGAAGCCGCGGGTGCGCTCCCGTACGCTCCGGCCCGGGCCGAGCAGGTCGGCCACGCGCCCCACCCCTGGGCGCGCTGCACCTTGGTGGCCACGGCGATCTGCTGCGCCTTGCCGGCCCGGTCCGCCGTCGGCGCGTACGCCGTACCGCCGTACGCGCTCCAGGTGGAGGCGGCGAACTGCAGTCCGCCGTAGTAGCCGTTGCCGGTGTTGATGTGCCAGTTGCCGCCGCTCTCGCACTGGGCGATGCGGTCCCACACTCCGCTGTCCGCCGCTGCGGCGTTGCCGGTTGCGGCCAGCAGCCCGAGCGGAGCGAGCAGTGCCGCCCCGGCGAGGACCGCCGTCGTACGAGTCCGGCTCCCCTGCGGAGCCTTCGGCGCCTTACGAGCGTTGTCGTGAGTGGTATCGGCACATTCGGACATGTAGTTCCCTCTCAGAGGACCCGGGGTCCCTCAAGGCTGAACGCCACTCCCCGCGCCATGGGGCGCGTGAGTCGCGCTCGCCCCGTCCGCCTGAGGCTGGTGCTGTTCGCTGGCTGACTGGTGGTGCGGCGGACGTACCCGAGCGGTGCTCGTTGCACACGGCCGAGGAATGTAGGGAGGCCGACCGGCCGCTATCAACCAACTCCTTGTCATTCCAGGCCAGTTCACCGTTACCTCCGGTATCGGCGATTTCCGGCCACCCACTTCATTCGCTGATTTCGGGATTTGTCGACCATCCTTCCCGCTGACCTGTGACTCACCTCACGCAACCAACTTCCTTGGATTTCCAAGGACTTGACGGTGAGTAGCCGATCGCGCACCCGAGATGACGGTGCGCGGTGGATGGTTCGATTCCGTTCGGTGTGGTGCGTGACTCCCGCCACAGATCGTCCGTTGTCTCCTTCATGAGCCCGGGACCGCCCGGTTCACGGGCCGGGAGCCACCCGGCCCCGCCACGCACCACATCCCGAGGGAGCCCCCCGTGCCGCGCATGCTCGACGTCAGCGACGAGGTACGTGCCGAGATCGGCGACGAAGAAGCCGACCGGCTGCTCGCCGGAGAGAACGCCCCCGGCAGTTACGACTGCACGTCCTGTCGCACCCCGGGCGACTCCGAACAGGAGCGCACCAGCACCGTCCTGTTCATCGGGGACGAGACCGCCGTCCTCGCCTTCGCCCACGCCACCTGCCTGCCCTCGCAGGTCGTCCAGGTCACCGAGGAGCAGTTGCGGGGCGCCGTGAAGTCCATCACCGGCGACACGGTCGACCTGGAGCCGGACAAGATCGTTCCGGAGCAGGCCGTACTCGGCGTGACCAGCGGACTGGTGCTGATCGCCGGGGAGTTGCACCCCGCCCTGGTGGTCGAGCCGACGGGACCCATCGTGCGACCCGGGGCGGTCGGTGCCGGCGACGACTTCCTGCCGCTTCTCATCGAGCAGGGGTTCATGCCGGCCACGGAGCTGGCCGAGGTGCCGCCGGTGCTGCACGGGTGGTCCGTGCTGCTCGCCATGGGTCAGCTGCACGCGGTGCTGCAGCCGGGGTCCTCCGGGGGGCAGCCGGTTGCGTGGTGGCAGGCGCATCAGCCCCTGCAGGTGACCGACGGGTGGCGGGCCGCCGCGAACAAGCATCAGCAGGTGCTGATGTTCGCGGCGCCGGTGGGTTCCATTGGGCGCCAGCCTCGGGAGGATCTGCTGCGGGAGGCTCTGGACAAGGCTGCGGCGAACGGAAAGCTGGTTGCGGCGGCGCTGCCTCTTGCGGGGACGTGAGTGCGCCCATTGGGCGGGGACTGTATGTGAGTACGGCGGCTGCGGGCAGTTCGTGGCTTGTCGCGCAGTTCCCCGCGCCCCTTTAGGGCGATACCCAGCCGCATCTCTTCTTGTGCCGGGTCGTTTGGACATACGTGCATGCATACGACGTTCCCCGCCATCAGGGCGGCCCATCGGCCACGCCGATCTACGACGCGCTCTACGCCGAGTACGTCAAGTCCTTCCGCTCGCTGCCGGGTGACCGCAGCGGCGAGGAGGATCTGGGGTTCACCGCGTTCGGGAACATTCCACGGAGCACGGGTTCGTACGGCGCCCATCGCCCGGGGTCGTTCAGCAGCTCGTACACCGCCTACAGCGCGGGCGCCCACAGCGCCCGGCACGGCACCGGCCAGCAGCCGCAGTGGCAGCGCGTCGGGCACATCGGCCCGCAGGGTTCGGGGATGCACCACGTCCCGGCCGCGCTGCCCCCGGCGCGCAGAGGCTGAGCACGCGGAAGGGCGGCCCTTCACCGGGCCGCCCTTCCGTCATGTCCGCTGCTTCTTCTGCTTCTTCTGCTTCTTCTACTTCTTCTTGCCGCGCTTCTCGCGCACCCGCACCGAGATATGGATCGGCGTCCCCTCGAAGCCGAACTCCTCACGGAGCCGGCGCTCGATGAAGCGGCGGTAGCCCGCCTCGATGAAGCCGGAGGCGAAGAGCACGAAGCGCGGGGGCTTGGTGCCGGCCTGGGTGCCGAAGAGGATGCGGGGCTGCTTGCCGCCGCGGATCGGGTGGGGGTGGGCGGCGACCAGCTCGCCGAGGAAGGCGTTGAGGCGGCCGGTCGGGACCCGGGTCTCCCAGCCCGCGAGGGCGGTCTCGATCGCCGGGACCAGCTTCTCCATGTGCCGCCCGGTGCGCGCCGAGACGTTCACCCGGGGCGCCCACGCGACCTGGCCGAACTCGGTCTCGATCTCCCGCTCCAGGTAGTAGCGGCGCTCCTCGTCGAGGGTGTCCCACTTGTTGTAGGCGATCACCATGGCGCGGCCCGCCTCCACGGCCATGGTGACGATGCGCTGGTCCTGGACGGAGATCGACTCGGAGGCGTCGATCAGGACGACGGCGACCTCGGCCTTCTCCACCGCGGCCGCGGTGCGCAGCGAGGCGTAGTAGTCGGCGCCCTGCTGGAGGTGGACGCGCTTGCGGATTCCGGCCGTGTCGACGAACTTCCAGGTCACGCCGCCCAGTTCGATGAGCTCGTCGACCGGGTCACGGGTCGTGCCGGCGAGTTCGTTGACGACGACGCGCTCCTCGCCTGCCACCTTGTTCAGCAGGGAGGACTTGCCGACGTTCGGACGGCCGATCAGGGCGATGCGGCGCGGGCCGCCGATACCGCCCCCGCCGAAGGACTCACGCGGCGCGTCCGGCAGCGCCTCCAGGACGGCGTCCAGCATGTCGCCGGTGCCGCGGCCGTGCAGGGCCGAGACGGGGTACGGCTCGCCGAGGCCGAGGGACCACAGGTACGTGGCGTCCGCCTCACCACTGGGACCGTCGACCTTGTTGGCGCACAGCACCACGGGCTTGCCGGCCTTGCGCAGCAGTCGTACGACGGCCTCGTCGGTGTCGGTGGCACCCACCTTGGCGTCGACGACGAAGACGACGGCGTCGGCGGCCTCGATGGCGAACTCGGCCTGCGCGGCCACGGAGGCGTCGATGCCGAAGACGTCCTGCTCCCAGCCGCCGGTGTCGACGACCTTGAAGCGGCGCCCGGACCACTCGGCCTCGTAGGTCACGCGGTCCCGGGTGACACCGGGCTTGTCCTCGACGACGGCCTCACGGCGGCCGATGATCCGGTTGACGAGAGTCGACTTGCCGACATTCGGCCGGCCGACGACGGCGAGGACGGGCAACGGCCCGTGCCCGGCGGCCTCGATGGCCCCCTCGACGTCCTCGAGGTCGAAGCCCTCTTCCGCGGCGAGCTCCATGAACTCCGCGTACTCGGCGTCGCCAAGCTCTCCGTGGTCGTGCTCTTCGAGCGAGCCCTCGGAGTGGATGTGGTCGTTCATGAAGTCCGTACCTCGTTCATAGTGGTGATCGGTGGACAACCCGGTTGCTTTCTCCCGGTTTGATCCACTACTCAGTGTCGCCTAGCGACCGGTCAGTCGCCTGGCGTTTTCCAGGTGCGCGGTGAGCTGCTTCTGGATGCGCTCGGTCGCCTCGTCCAGCGCCCGGCGGGTGCGCCGCCCGCTGCCGTCGCCCGCCTCGAAGGGGTCGCCGTAGACGACGTCGACGCGGTGGCGCAGCGGAGGCAGCCCCTTTATCAACCGTCCCCGCTTCTCGGAACTTCCCAGCACCGCGACGGGGACGATCGGCGCCCCGCTGCGTACCGCGAAGTAGGCGAGCCCGGCGCGCAGCGCGGCGAAGTCGCCCTCGCCACGGGTGCCCTCGGGGAAGATGCCGAGGACACCGCCGTGGGACAGCACGTCGAGCGCCTGCGTGATGGCCGTCCGGTCGGCGGCGTGACGGTCCACCTTCAGCTGGCCGATCCCGGTCAGGAACGGATCCAGCGGCCCGACGAACGCCTCCTTCTTGATCAGGAAGTGCACGGGGCGGGGCGACACGCCCATCACCATCGGCCCGTCGATGTTGTGGCTGTGATTGACCGCGAGGATCACCGGCCCGGTCGCGGGCATCTTCCAGGAGCCCAGGACCCGGGGCCGCCACAGCCCGTACATCAGGCCGACGCCGATGCGCCGCCCGACCTCGGCGCCCCGCTCGGAGGGCACGGACGGAACGCTCACTTCCCGGCTCGCTTCTCCTCGACGAGCGTGACGACGCACTCGATGACCTGCGGCAGGGTGAGCTCGGTGGTGTCCACCTCGACCGCGTCGTCCGCCTTGGCGAGCGGCGAGGTCTTGCGGCTGGAGTCGGCCGCGTCACGCTTGATCAGCGCCTCGCGGGTCGCGTTGACGTCGGCGCCCTGCAGCTCGCCGCTGCGGCGGGCGGCGCGGGCCTCCGGGGAGGCGGTGAGGAAGATCTTCAGGTCGGCGTCGGGCAGCACGGTCGTCCCGATGTCGCGCCCCTCGACGACGATCCCGATCTCCGCGGAGGTCGCGAGCGAGCGCTGCAGTTCGGTGATCCGCGCACGCACGTCCGGCACGGCGCTCACCGCACTGACCTTGGAGGTGACCTCCTGGGTGCGGATCGGACCGGACACGTCGACGCCGTCTACGGTGATCGTCGGGTTGGCCGGGTCGGTGCCGGAGACGATCTCGGGCTTGCCGGCCACGGCGGCGATCGCGGACGGGTCCTCGATGTCGATGCCGTTGGTCACCATCCACCAGGTGATCGCCCGGTACTGGGCGCCGGTGTCGAGGTAACTCAGCCCGAGCTGCGCGGCGACGGCCTTCGACGTGCTCGACTTGCCCGTGCCGGAGGGGCCGTCGATGGCGACAATCACGGGCTTGGCGGCACCGTTTTCCACGGGGAGACACCTTCCTGGTGCGGTGTGGCGGGAGTGGCGGGGCGCGAACGCACCCCGCACAAGGTTACTGGGTACGCATCACTCGTCCGGCCGGACGGCCACCGGGCGGGAGCGAGAAGCCCCTACTGCCGGATCGCCCAGCCCCGCTCCTTCAACGCCGCCGACAACACCGGCACCGCCTTGGGCTCCACCATCAGCTGGACCAGACCGGCCTGCTGCCCCGTCGCATGCTCGATCCGCACATCCTCGATGTTGACCCCCGCCCGCTCCGCATCCGCGAAGATCCGCGCAAGCTGGCCCGGCTGGTCGTCGATCAGCACGGCCACGACCTCGTACGCCCGAGGAGCCGCGCCGTGCTTGCCCGGCACCCGGACCTGCCCCGCGTTCCCACGCCGCAGCACGTCCTCGATCCCGGACGTCCCCTCCAGCCGCTTCTCCTCGTCGGACGACTGCAGCGCCCGCAGTGCCCGCACCGTCTCCTCCAGGTCCGCGGCGACATCCGTGAGCAGGTCCGCCACCGGCCCGGGGTTGGCGGAGAGGATGTCGATCCACATCCGGGGATCGGACGCGGCGATCCGGGTCACGTCCCGAATGCCCTGCCCGCACAGCCGTACGGCCGCCTCCTCGGCGTTCTCCAGCCGCGCGGCGACCATGCTGGACACCAGGTGCGGCATGTGGGACACCAGCGCGACCGCACGGTCGTGGGCGTCGGCGTCCATCACCACCGGCACCGCACGGCAGTGCGAGACCAGCTCCAGGGCGAGGTTCAGCACCTCGGTGTCGGTGTCCCGGGTCGGTGTCAGCACCCAGGGCCGGCCCTCGAAGAGGTCACCGGTCGCGGCCAGCGGCCCGGACTTCTCCCGCCCCGACATGGGATGCGAGCCGAGGTACGCGGACAGATCCAGGCCCAGCGCCTCCAGCTCCCGCCGCGGCCCGCCCTTGACGCTGGCCACGTCGAGGTAGCCGCGCGCCAGCCCCCGGCGCATGGCGTCGGCGAGCACCCCGGCCACGTGCGCGGGCGGGGCGGCGACGATCGCGAGGTCCACCGGGCCCTCGGGCGCCTCGTCGGTGCCGGCGCCGAGCGCGGCCGCCGTACGGGCCTGCTCGTGGTCGTGGTCGGCGAGGTGGACGACGACCCCGCGCTGGGACAGGGCGAGGGCGGCGGACGTACCGATGAGCCCGGTGCCGATGACGAGTGCGGTTCTCACTGGGCGATGTCCTTGCGCAGGGCGGCCGCGGCGCCGAGGTAGACGTGCGCGATGTCGGCGCGGGGCTTGTCGGACTCGATATGCGCGAGTACCCGCACGACCCGCGGCATGGCGCCCTCGATGTCCAGTTCCTGGGCACAGATCAGCGGTACGTCGGCGAAGCCGGCCCCGAGCTTGCGGGCGGCGGCCGCCGGGAAGTCGCTGTGCAGATCGGGCGTGGCCGTGAACCAGATGCTGATCAGGTCGTCCGAGCTCAGGCCGTTCCGCTCCAGGATCGCGGTGAGCAGGGCCCCGACCTGCTCGTCCATGTGGCCGGCGTCGTCCCGCTCCAGTTGGACGGCCCCCCGGACCGCTCGTACCGCCACGGCTTGGCTCCTTGCTGCTGTACGGATCGGCTCTTCGACCCTTCAGCCTAGTCAGCCCGTGCACGGCAGACGTATGCCGCCCGCCCGCTGAGACGGCCCCCGGGCCCCGCTCACGGCGACTACTGCCTGCTCGCCGAGCCCCGCGCCCCTGAGCGTCTCCAGCAGCCCGCCGAGCGGATCGCCGCCGAGCAGATCACCAAGGTCCAGGTCCCTACCCGTCATGGTCACAATGTCACCTGAATGTCTCTGTTCCGCTACTTGGGGTGAGAACACCCCTGTGCGCCTCTTTACGCCCGGCACGGCGTCCGCTCTCATGGCAGGAAGCTCGCCTCGGGGGAGGCCCGTCATGAAGCGTCCTGGACCGCTGCTCACTCTTCTCGCGGGTCTTCTGCTCGCGGCGTTCATGCTGTCGCTCAACGCGACGACGGGGACGCGGAACACCTCCGCGCGGACCACGAAGGAGTCTCCCGCGCCCACGGTGTCGCCGACCCCGTCCAGGACGACCCCGCCGCCCTCGCCGTCGCAGAGTCCCGTCCCCGTCCCCGACGCCGGCTACGCGGGCCGCACCGACGACGACTCCGCCGCCGTAGCCGTCAACCTGCGCGACGGCAGGGCGATCGCGTACTTCTGCGACGGCCGTGACAGGGAGTCCTGGCTCAAGGGCGACGTGAACGACGACGGGACGATGCGGCTCACCGGCAAGGACGGCTCCGTCCTGAGCGGCACCCTCGAGCGAAGCCGAGAGTGGGGGAGGATCCGCGGCACGGTCGACGTCGACGGCGGCCACCACGCCTTCACCGCCGACCGGACGAAGAAGCCGTCGGGCCTGTACCGGGCCACCGCCACCGTGCGCGGTGCCCGGGTCGAGGGCGGCTGGATCGTGCTGCCGGACGGCCGGCAGGTCGGCGTCCTCACCCGTGAGGGCCGGCCCTCGCCCGCCCCATGGATCGACCCGGGGACCGGCGCCGTGACCGTCGACGGACGGCAGCTCACGGCCCTCCCCGCCGCCCCCTGATCCTCCTCGACGCCCCTCTTCAAGGGAGCCGGTCATGACCGTCGATCCGAACGCCCTCACCCAGGACTTCCCGTCCCCGCGACCCGGCCACCGTCGCCCGCACGCGGCCCGCTATCTGGTTCCGGCGCTGGTCGCCGGCGCGGTCGCGGTGGCCCTCGGGGTGTACGGCAAGGTCCACGACCCGACGGGGACGGCCTTCAACCTCGCCGGGTTCAGCAGCACCGGCGCGGTCAAGTCGTGGCTGGCGACGGCGGCGGTCTTCTTCGCGCTGGTCCAGCTGGTCTCCGCGCTCATGGTGTACGGCAAGCTGCCGGGGCCGGCCTGGTCATCCGCCCTGCACCGCTGGTCGGGCCGGGTGGCGTTCCTGGTGTCGGTGCCCGTGGCGGTGCACTGCCTGTACGCGCTGGGCTACCAGACGTACGAAATGCGCGTTTTCCTGCATTCCCTCCTGGGTTGCTTCTTCTTCGGTGCTTTCAGTGCAAAGATGCTGCTGCTCCGCTCGGAGCGACTTCCCGGCTGGCTGCTGCCGATCGTGGGCGGGCTGGTCCTCGCCGCTCTCGCGGTCATCTGGCTGACCTCCGCCCTCTGGTTCTTCCGCACTTTCGGAGTGACGACATGAGCAACCGTCCGACGCGGCGCACGATCCTCCTCGCGACCGGTGCTACGGGCGCGGCGGCGCTCGTCGCGGGCTGCGGCGAGTACGACGACAAGGGCGAAGCCGCCTCGGAGGTCTCGCCGGGCCAGGAGCTGGCCGGCACGGCCGACGTCCCGGTGGGCGGCGGCCTGATCCTCAAGGACGAGAAGGTCGTGCTGACCCAGCCGAAGGCAGGCGAGTTCAAGGCCTTCTCCGCCATCTGCACGCATCAGCAGTGCACGGTCGGCAGCGTCTCGGGCGGCACGATCAACTGCCCCTGCCACGGCAGCAAGTTCGACATCACGGATGGCTCGGTGGCCCACCCTCCGGCGTCGAAGCCCCTTCCGGAGAAGAAGATCACCGTGGAGGGAAATTCGATCCGCCTGGCGTGATCCGCCGCGTACGCTCCGGGGCATGCACCCCGAGACCCTGGTACGCGACCACACGATCTACGCCTGTGTGATGGGCTCGCGCGCCTTCGGTCTGGCGACGGACGGCAGCGACACCGACCGCCGGGGCGTGTTCCTCGCCCCCACGGCCCTCTTCTGGCGCTTCGACAAGCCGCCGACGCATGTCGAGGGCCCTCAGGAGGAGCAGTTCAGCTGGGAACTGGAACGCTTCTGCGAACTGGCCCTGCGCGCCAACCCGAACATCCTGGAGTGCCTGCACTCCCCGCTCGTGGAGTACGTCGACGACACGGGCCGAGAACTCCTCGCCCTGCGCGAGGCGTTCCTGTCCCGCCAGGCGTACGAGACGTTCACGCGCTACGCGCTGGGCCAGCGCAAGAAGCTGGAGGCCGACATCCGCGTACACGGCGCCCCGCGCTGGAAGCACGCGATGCATCTGGTCCGCCTCCTGATCAGCGCCCGGGACCTGCTCCGCACCGGCCGGCTGACGATCGACGTGGGCGACCATCGCGAGCCACTGCTCGCGGTCAAGCGCGGCGAGGTCTCCTGGCCCGAGGTCGAGACCTGGATGACCCGCCTGGCGGACGAGGCGGAGCAGGCCTGCCACCACAGCCCGCTCCCGCCGGATCCGGACCGCCGCCGCGTGGAGGCCTTCCTGACCCGCGTCCGCCGCGCCTCAGCCCTCCAGCCGGAGCCGTACGACGAAGGCGTGCAGGGCGTCGTAGGCGCTCGGGGCGTCGGGCAGCACTGAGGCCGTCTGCGCCTCGTCCAGCACCCCGTGCAGCCGTTCGACGTCGGCCGCCACGCGCGCGTGGTCGACACCGGCGGCCCCGTGCTCCTGCTCCGCCTTCGCCGCGATGAGCTCCGGCAGATACGCGGGAGCGTCGACCTCCCCGATCAGCGTCGGCAGATGCGGCTGCACTTCCCCGCTGCGCATCAGATGGATGCCGGTGAGCAGCACCCGGAAGGTGTAGAGCAGCGGCTTGAGCTCCCCGGTCTTCTCGAACAGCCGCCACTGGGTGTTGGCGAACCCCCGGTAGTGATGGGCGTGGTGACTGGTCAGGACGCCGGGCGCGAGCTCGGCCAGCTCGCGGTGGGCGTCGGTGGTGTGCACGACGAGCGGCGACAGCAGCTGCTCCAGCACATAGCCGTTGCGCCGCAGCATGAGCCGTACGAACTTGCGCAGGTCGTGCGTGACAAGGTCCATCTCGACGCCGTCCCGCACCCACATGCGCGACCGCGTCTCGTCCGGCTCCCGCAGGCCGACCAGGTCGGCGGCCGGCAGCAGGTGCACGCCCCGCAGGTCGACGTCGGAGTCGCGCGACGGGAAGCCGTACAGGTGGGCGCCGGAGACGGTCGCGAACAGCACCGGGTCGGGCTGTTCGGCGACGACGGGCGTGAGGTCGAGGTCCAGGGCGTCGATCATCCGTCAAGCGTCCCAGAGCGCTCCGAGGGCCAGCAGGTCCCCCCGGTACTCGATCCGGTCCGCCCACTGAGCCGGCCAGGCGTCGGCGCCCAGCCAGGCACCCGCGAACGCTCCGGTGAGGCAGGCGATCGAGTCCGAGTCGCCGGAGGTGCAGGCGGCCCGCCGCAGGGCCGTCAGCGGCTCGTCGACGAACCACAGGAAGCACAACAGGGCGGTGGCCAGGGCCTCTTCGGCGATCCACCCCGCACCGGTGGCGAGGCACGGGTCGGTCTCGGGCGAGGCGCCGCGCACCGCCTCCTGGAGACGGTCCAAGGCCGCCAGGCACTCGTCCCAGCCGCGCGCGATGAAGTGCTCGGGCGAGGGGTCGTGGCTGCGGGTCCACAGGTCGCCGAGCCAGCGGTCGTGGTAGCGGGTGCGGTTGTCGTAGGCGTACGACCGCAGCAGGCCGACCAGGCCAGTCGGTTCGGCGCCCTGCGCGAGCAGCCGTACGGCGTGGGCGGTCAGGTCGGAGGCGGCGAGCGCCGTCGGGTGCCCGTGGGTGAGGGCGGACTGCAACTGGGCGGCGCCCGCGCGCTGTTCGTCGCTCAGGCCGGGGACGAGCCCGATCGGGGCGACGCGCATGTTGGCGCCGCAGCCCTTGGAGCCGATCTGGCTGGCGTCCTGCCAGGGCCTGCTCTCGCTCTTCAGCAGATTGCAGGCGACCATGCAGGTCCGGCCCGGGGCGCGGTTGTTCTCCGGCGACTGGTACCAGTCCACGAACTCCTCCCGCACCGGCCGCTCCAGGCGCTTGGGCCCGAGCAGACCCCGGTCCATGGCCGTCCGCAAGCCCTTCCCCAACGCCAGCGTCATCTGCGTGTCGTCGGTGACGATCGCCGGTGCCGGCAGCTCCATCTCGCGCCACGGCCCGCACTTGGCGAGGATCGACGGCACGTCGCTGAACTCGGTCGGGAAGCCGAGCGCGTCCCCGAGGGCGAGGCCGGTCAGGGACCCGGTGGCGGCGCGTTTGCGGACGGTGGTCATGGTCATGCGGGGCGTCCTTCCGGGGTCGGCCGGAGCAGCGGCGGGTGGAGGGTGGTGGCGGTGCCGGCCCGGTACAGCGCGGCCGGTTTGCCCCGGCCCCCCGTGAGCCGGGCGGCACCGGGGACGGGTTCGACGAAGCCCGGCGTGGCGAGCACCTTGCGGCGGAAGTTGGGCCGGTCGAGGGCGGTTCCCCACACCACCTCGTAGACGTGCTGGAGCTCGCCGAGTGTGAACTCGGCCGGGCAGAAGGCGGTGGCGAGGCTCGAGTACTCGAGCTTGGCGCCGACGCGGTCATGGGCGTCGGACAGGATGCGGTCGTGGTCGAAGGCGAGCGGCCCCGCCTTGTCGTACGGCACCCAGCGCGCCTGCGCGGCGTCGCTGCCCCCGTGCGGCTCGGGCGGGTGGGGCAGCAGCGCGGTGAAGGCGACCGTCACGACCCGCATCCGGGGGTCGCGGTCGGGCTCGCTGTAGGTCCGCAGCTGCTCCAGGTGCAGCCCGGAGACGTCGGACAGTCCGGTCTCCTCGGCGAGTTCACGCCGGGCCGCCGTCTCCGCGGACTCGTCCGGCTGCACGAAGCCGCCGGGCAGCGCCCAGTGCCCCTGGTACGGCTCCTGCCCGCGCTCGACGAGCAGGACGTGCAGGACGCCGTCGCGGATCGTGAGGACGGCGAGGTCGGCGGTGACGGCGAAAGGCTCGTGGGCGTACTTGTCGTACTCCATGCGAACCCACCCCTTAATAGTCAGTGCGACTATAAAGAGGGTGGGTGCATCGCCGCAACCCCCTGGCTAGCTACGGCTGCGGGAGGGCGCGCAGGCCGCCACCACCGCCCCGACGGCCGCCGCACCCGCGGTCACCCACAGCGCCGCGCCGGCTCCCTCGACGAACGCCTCCCGCGAGCCGTATCCGCCGTACGTCGTGAACACGGCCGCGGCGACCGCGATCCCGAAGACCCCGCCCAGCTCGCGCAGCGCGTTGTTGACGCCGGCCGCGATGCCCGCGTCGCCCAGGGGGACCGAGGACGTCACGGCGTTGGCCACGCTCGGGAACACCATGGAGATGCCCACGCCCGCGACGATCAGGGGGACGACGAGACGGCCGTAGCTCACACCGGGTTCGACCAGCCAGGCCAGCAGCGCCAGGCCGGTGGCCTGGAGCACCAGACCGCCCAGCATGAACGGCCGGTTCCCGAACCGGTCGGCGAGCGCACCGGCGACCGGCGCGACCAGCAGGGGCATGGCGTTCCAGACGAGGATCCGGACGCCCGCCTCCAGCGGGGAGTAGCCGAGGCCGAGCTGGAAGAGCTGCGTGATCATGAACAGGGCGCCCAGCAGCGAGGCGAAGAGGAGGAAGGCGGAGGCGTTGGCGGTCGTGAAGCCGCGCCGCCGGAAGTGCGACAGCGGCAGCATCGGATAGCGGGCCCCGCTCCTCTCCCACCCCAGGAAGGCCGCCACGAACCCGACTCCGACGGCCAGCGCGGTCAGCACCTCGGCACTCCCCCACCCGGCCTCCGGCGCCCGCACCGGCGCCCAGGCGAGGCCCGTCAGCCCCACGGCCGCCAACACCAGCCCCACCAGGTCCAGTTGGGGGCGCGTCCCGTAGCTCTCGCGGAGCCTGGTGGCGGCGAACGGCAGCATGGCGAGCCCGATGGGCACGTTCAGCCAGAAGATCCACTGCCAGGACAGCCCCTCGGTGACGGCCCCGCCCAGCACCGGCCCGGCGGCCACACCGAGTCCGGTCACCCCGCCCCACATGCCGATGGCGACACCCCGCTTCTCGGCCGGGAACGCCTCGCTGATGAGGGTCAGGGTGAGCGGGAGCAGGACGGCGGCCCCGGCGCCCTGCAGCACGCGCGCGCCGATGAGCTGGCCCGGGCCCTGGGCGAGGGCCGCCGCGGCCGAGGCGAGCGTGAAGACGGCGAGGCCCACGACGTACATCCGCCGCCGCCCGAACCGGTCGCCGAGGGCGGCGCCGGTCAGGGTGAGGCAGGCGAAGACGAGGTTGTAGGCGTTGATCGTCCACTCCAGCTCGGACAGGCTCGCCCCGAAGTCGGCACGCAGCGCGGGCAGCGCGGTGGCGACGACCACGACGTCCAGGGAGCACAGCAGCGCGCCGAGCCCGGCGAGGGCGACGGTCCATACCCGGCGCGCCGGTGGGTGTTCGGCGGGTGGGGTGCGGAGGGGGGCTTTGAGGGTGTCGGTCATGTCCGTGCCTTCCGTGAGTATGCGAGGTCACTCACGGAAGGCAGACCGGGCTCACCGCGGAAAGGAATCGCGGCGGCCGAGGAAGGCCAGCAGTTGGACGTCGGCACGCGCGTGTGCCGGCACCTCGACCGGCACGCCGAAGCGCACTCCCCGGTCCTCCACCCCGACCACGCAGCGGGCGACCGGCAGCAGCTCGGCGGCGAGGGGGACCGGGATGGGGCGCGGCCGACCGCAGGCCTGGGCGACGTCCCAGCCGTGCACGGCGATCTCGACGGCACCCACGGCACCCATCACCCGTACGTCCAAGGGCCGTTCACCGACCAGGACACGCTCTCCGGCGGGCCCGGCCGCCCAGGCGCCGAGCACCGCGCACGCGCGCGTGCGGAAGCCACAGGCGCGGTCGGCCCGTGGGACGAGCCCGATCCGCCCACCCGTCAGTCCCTCGTACAACGCGTCCAGTGAGTCGTCGAGGTGCCCGAGCAGCTCCCCCAGGTCCCACTCGGCGCACGGCGTCCCCCGCCGCAGGCTCTCCGTCTCCACACCGGCGACGCTCCCCAGCGCGTAGGCGAGCGAACGTTCCAGCAGCTCCCCGGCGTTCACGACAGCTCCTCGGGCAGGTCGAACCGGCCGAGCAGGTCCACGTCGAGGAAAGCCGTGATCCGGGCCACGAGGCCCTCCTCCACGGTCAGCACCTGCACGGAGTGGGCCTGGAGGACGCCGTCCGCCCCGCGCACGTACATCGCGACGGCCGGCTGCCCGTTCGCGCGCGTGGGCAGCATCCGCAGCGTGCCCTTCTCGTGCACGCGCGCCTCCAGGAAGCGCAGGACGTCCTTCTTGCCGCGGAACCACTCCAGGTGGGGCGGCATCTCCAGCTCGATCCCGTCCTGGAGGAGGCCTAGCAGGGCGTCCATGTCGGCGTTCTCGAAGGCGGCCACGTACCGGTCGAGCACCTCCCGGTCGGCGGCGCCCTCCGGCTCCTGGACGAGGTCCTCGTCGGGCGCCACCTCGCCGAGGCGGGCACGCGCGCGTTGCAGCGAGCTCTTCACGGCCGCGGTGGAGGTGCCGAGCAGCGAGGCGACCTCGGGCGCCCGCCAGGCCAGCACGTCCCGCAGGATCAGCACGGCCCGCTGCCGTGCGGGCAGATGCTGCAGAGCGGCGACGAGCGCGAGCCGCAGACTGCCCCGGGCCGCCACGACGGTCGCCGGGTCGACGAGCGCGTCGGGCAGCGGCTGGAGCCACGGAACGTCCGTCGCAGGGGCCCTCAGCGGCTCCTCAGGCCCCTCTGACGGCCCGCCGAGCCCCGAGGGCAGCGGACGTCGCCCGCGGCTCTCCAAGGCCGTCAGACACGTGTTGGTGGCGATCCTGTGCAGCCAGGTGCGCAGGGAGGCCCGGCCCTCGTAGCCGTCGTAGGAACGCCAGGCCCGCAGATAGGTCTCCTGCACCAGATCCTCGGCCTCGTCGACCGAGCCCAGCATCCGGTAACAATGCGCGAGCAGCTCCCGCCGGTACGGGTCCGTCAGCCGTGCGAACTCGTCGCGGTCCGTCGTCGTCGCAGCCATGCCTGCACACTCCTCTCGCCGGTCACGCAGTACAGACCGGCGAGAGGACGAAAACGAATCGGCGACGCGGGACGGAAGCGAGCGACGAGAGCGAGGACCGAACCGAGGGCCTAGAGGTCGACTTCCTTCATCAGCATGCCGACCTCGGTGTTCGACAGCCGCCGCAGCCAGCCCGACTTCTGGTCGCCCAGGGTGATCGGCCCGAAGGACGTGCGCACCAGCTTCTCGACGGGGAAGCCGGCCTCCGCCAGCATGCGCCGCACGATGTGCTTGCGGCCCTCGTGCAGGGTGACCTCGACCAGGTAGTTCTTGCCGGTCTGCTCGACGACCCGGAAGTGGTCCGCGCGCGCGTAGCCGTCCTCCAGCTGGATGCCGTCCTTGAGTTTCTTGCCCAGGTCGCGCGGAATCGGGCCGACGATGGCCGCGAGGTAGGTCTTCTTGACGCCGTACTTGGGGTGGGTGAGGCGGTGGGCCAGCTCGCCGTGGTTGGTGAGCAGGATGACGCCCTCGGTCTCGGTGTCGAGCCGGCCGACGTGGAAGAGCCGGGTCTCGCGGTTGGTGACGTAGTCGCCGAGGCACTGGCGACCCTCGGGGTCCTCCATCGTCGAGACGACACCGGCGGGCTTGTTGAGCGAGAAGAACTGGTACGACTGCGTGGCGACGGTCAACCCGTCGACCTTGACCTCGTCCTTCTCCGGGTCGACCCGCTTGCCCTGCTCCAGCACGATCTCGCCGTTGACCTCGACCCGTGCCTGCTCGATGAGCTCCTCGCAGGCACGCCGGGAGCCGTAGCCGGCCCGCGCGAGCACCTTCTGCAGGCGCTCGCCCTCCTGCTCGGCGCCCGGGAAGGTCTTGGGCAGCTTGACGTCCTTCTTGCCCGCGTAGCGCTCCCGGTTGCGCTCCTCGGCGCGGGCGTCGTACTCACGGGACGTCGCAGGCGCCGAACGACCCCGTCCGGTGCCGCTCTGCCGGCCCTGCTTGGGCCCGCCCTTGGCGCCGCCGCGCGCGGAGGCACCGCGCCCCGACTTCGGGCCGTCCTGGGTGGCGCCGGGGCCTACGTCGTAGCGCCGCTCCTCCGGGCGCGGCTTCTTCGGCCGGCCGCCCTGCTTGTCGTCGCGGTTGTTACCGGCGCCGCGGTAGTTACCGCGGCCCCCGCTGCTCCCGCCGCGGCCGCCGCTGTTGCCACCACGGCTCCCGCCGTTGTTTCCGCTGCTGTTCCTGCCGCTGCTGCTTCGCATCAAAGTTCCGTCTGGTCGTCTACGTCGTCGGTACCCCGGCTCACCGAGGTGCCCGGACCGTCATCGGGAGCGTCCGGGTCGAACGACGGCACCCCCTCCTGGGTCTCGGCCTCGATCGCCTCCGCCTCCGGGAGGAAGGGCGCGAGCTCCGGGAGCTCGTCCAGACCGCGCAGGCCCATCCGCTCCAGGAAGTAGTTCGTCGTCCTGTACAGGATCGCACCTGTTTCGGGTTCCGTGCCCGCCTCCTCGACCAGCCCGCGCTGCAGGAGGGTGCGCATGACACCGTCGCAGTTCACTCCGCGTACGGCCGAGACGCGGCTGCGGCTGACCGGCTGGCGGTACGCGACCACGGCCAGCGTCTCCAGGGCGGCCTGGGTGAGCCGGGCCGTCTGCCCGTCCAGCACCAGCCGCTCGACGGCGGCCGCGTACTCGGGGCGGGTGTAGAAACGCCAGCCGCCGGCGACGAACCGCAGCTCGAATCCGCGCCCCTGCACGGCGTACTCGTCGGCCAGTTCCCGCAGGGCGTCGGCGATCTGCCGCCTGGGCCGCTCCAGGATCTTCGCCAGGTGCTCCTCGGTCGCGGGCTCGTCCACGACCATGAGCATCGCCTCCAGGGCGGGCTTGAGGTCGAGGTCGGCGACGGTACGCAGCCCGACCGGAACCTCGGTGGTCTCCTCACTCACGCCTTCTTCTCCTCCTTGGGCGGCTCGGGCGGCCGGTCGAACTCGTCGGTCACCAGGGGCGCGTCCTCCCCGTCCCCACCGGTCCACCGCACGATCAGCTCGCCGAGGGCGGCTTCCTGGTCCAGTGCGACGGCCTTCTCGCGGTAGAGCTCCAGCAGTGCCAGAAACCGCGCTACGACGGTGAGGGTGTCGTCGGTGTCCTCGACCAGGGCACGGAAGCTGGCCTCACCGAGCTCCCTGAGGCGCGCGACGACGATCCCGGCCTGTTCCTGCACGCTCACGAGCGGCGCGTGGATGTGGTCGACGTACACCTGCGGCTTGGGCTTGGGCTGCATCGCCTTGACCGCGAGTCTGGCGAATCCTTCCGCCCCGATGCTGATGACGACCTCGGGCAACAGCTCGGCATGGTGGGGTTCGAGCCCGACGGTACGGGGGTAGCGCCGGGCCTCGTCGTCGAGCCGCCGGCTGAAGATGTCGGCGATCTGCTTGTACGCCCGGTACTGCAGCAGCCGCGCGAACAGCAGATCCCGCGCCTCCAGCAGCGCCAGGTCGCCCTCGTCCTCCACCTCGGCGGAGGGCAGCAGCCGGGCCGCCTTCAGATCGAGCAGGGTGGCCGCCACGACGAGAAACTCGGTCGTCTCGTCGAGGTCCCAGTCCGCCCCCATCGCCCGGATGTGCGCCATGAACTCGTCGGTCACCTTGGACAGCGCGACCTCGGTGACGTCGAGCTTGTGCTTGGAGATCAGCTGGAGGAGCAGATCGAAGGGGCCCTCGAAGTTGGCGAGCCGGACCTTGAAGACGCCGTCGTCACCGGACTCCGTCTCGTCCTGCTGGGCAGGCGGCTCGGCGGAAGGTTCAGGGGCGGCGACCTCGGGCTCCGGCTCCCGGACCACGACCTCGGCAACCTCGGGCTCCTGAGCCACAGGATCCGGAACCACAGGATCCGGAACCACAGGATCGGCCACCACAGCATCGGGCGCCGCCTCAACCGGCGGAGCCACCCGCGAAGCGCCCGGCCCCCTCCCCAGCGCACGCCGACGGCCACCGGAGGAACCGGCGCCGTGAGGGGGAACGTCGTTCGAGGTCATAGCCCCCGCAGGCTACCGCTACCGCCCGCGAAGCCGTCGTACGAGGATGCTGGCGTCCCCGCGGGTCTCCAGATCGGCGAGGACCACGGCCACCGCCTCGCGGACGATCCGCCCACGGTCGACGGCCAGCCCGTGCTCACCGCGGAGCACCAGACGCGCGTGCTCCAGGTCCATGAGCTCCTCGGCGGAGACGTACACGGTGATCTTCTCGTCGTGCCGCTCGCGGCCGCTGGGCCGACGCGAGGCCGTCCGGCCACGCTTGCGCGGCGCGGCGGCGGAAGCGGCGGCAGCAGACCCGGCATTCCCGCCGGAGGCACCCGCGGACGCCCCGGCAGAACCTTCCTGCGCCTCCTGACGCCGGGCGGAACGCTCCGCGGCCGCGGCCCGGCTGCGCGACTCGCCGGCGCCGGCGGACTCCGCGTCGGCGGCCACGTGTTCCGCGCCGTCACCGTCGCCGCCCTGCGCGGGCACCGACTGCGGTGCGTCCTCCGCGGCCACGGCGTCGCTCTCCCCCGCGGGAGCCGGCACCCGGGCCTCGCCGTTGGCCGGGCGCCGGGGAGTGGACGGCTGGAGCGCCATTCCCCCTGTCGTACGGAACAGTTCGTCGGCCCCCGGCAGACTCACTCGGCGTGACACCGGGCGAGCACCTCCCTGGCGAGCTGGCGGTAGGCGGCGGCACCGACGGAGTTGGAGGCGTACGTGGTGATCGGCTCACCGGCGACCGTGGTCTCCGGGAAGCGGACCGTGCGCCCGATGACCGTGTGGTAGACGTGGTCGTCGAACGCCTCGACGACACGCGCGAGCACCTCACGGCTGTGCACGGTGCGCGAGTCGTACATCGTGGCGAGGATCCCGTCGAGCTCCAGCTCGGGGTTGAGCCGCTCCTGGACCTTCTCGATGGTCTCGGTCAGCAGCGCCACACCACGCAGGGCGAAGAACTCGCACTCCAGCGGCACGATCACCTTGTGGGCGGCCGTCAGCGCGTTCACCGTGAGCAGGCCCAGCGAGGGCTGACAGTCGATCACGATGAAGTCGTAGTCGGGCAGCAGCGGCTTGAGCGCGCGCTGGAGCGTGGACTCGCGCGCGACCTCGCTCACCAGCTGGACCTCGGCGGCCGACAGGTCGATGTTGCTCGGGAGGAGGTCCATGTTGGGGACCGCCGTCTTCAGGAGCACCTCGTCGGCCGACATGCCCCGCTCCATGAGCAGGTTGTAGACCGTGAGGTCGAGCTCCATCGGATTCACGCCGAGGCCGACCGAGAGCGCGCCCTGGGGGTCGAAGTCGACGAGCAGGACCCGGCGTCCGTATTCCGCGAGCGCGGCACCCAGGTTGATGGTCGACGTCGTCTTGCCGACGCCGCCCTTCTGGTTGCACATCGCGATGATCTTCGCGGGGCCGTGGTCGGTCAGCGGACCCGGGATCGGGAAGTACGGCAGCGGGCGCCCGGTCGGGCCGATGCGCTCACGGCGCTGGCGGGCAGCGTCGGGCGCGAGCGTGGCCGCGTACTCGGGGTCGGGCTCGTACTCCGCGTCGGGGTCGTAGAAGTGCCCTTCGGGCAGTTCGTCGTAGTCGGCGAAATGGTTGTGGGGCGCGCCACTTCCGTCGCCGGCCATGGCGTTCACGTGATGGCCATCCATGCTCTGGTGTGCTGACAGAGCCGTGTGGGGGCTGGTCTGGCTCTGGTGGGCTGCGAAGGTTCGGACAGCGACGGAGCCGACAGCCTCGAATCCCGCGGGACCCTGGCCCCGTACAGGCATTCCTGGTTGACCACCCCCGGGAGAAAATGTCGACTCATTCACAAGTCGTCTTACCTCCTTGGTGACCAGGAAACTTCTAGACAGGTCAGCGTGGCACCATGCCGACGGTTGGCGACTCTATGGCGTGTCGGCGGTCCGCAGCAACACAATCCGCCGGACCGGGCAGATGTGTCGACAATGAAACATCGCGCTGTCAAGGGCGTACGGCCGTCGCACAGCAGGTTTCACCGGTGTACGAATCGCCCGAAGGGTTGCGTTCGAGGCGAGTTGACCGAGTGCCGCAAAGTGACCATACACACATCCAGCCGGACCTTTTTGAGCAAGGTCCGGCCGGGTGCGTACGGTTGACGACTCGTGTTGACGTATCGCCTTTACCAGAAAGTGACTTAGTCGATCGGCTCAGCCGAGCAGCGATTCGAGCTCCACGTGCTCCAGGCCGTGCGCCTCCGCGACCTCGCGGTAAACCACCTGACCGTCATGCGTGTTGAGGCCCTTGGCCAGGGCGGGGTCGCGGCGCAGCGCCTCCACCCAGCCATGGTTGGCCAGCTCGACGATGTACGGCAGCGTGGCGTTGGTCAGCGCGTAGGTGGAGGTGTTGGGCACCGCGCCGGGCATGTTGGCGACGCAGTAGAAGACCGAGTTGTGGACCGGGAAGGTCGGCTCGGCGTGCGTCGTGGGACGGGAGTCCTCGAAGCAGCCGCCCTGGTCGATCGCGATGTCGACAAGGACACTTCCCGGCTTCATCCGCGAGACCAGCTCGTTGGTGACCAGCTTGGGCGCCTTGGCGCCCGGGATGAGGACGGCGCCGATGACGAGGTCGGCCTCCAGGCAGGCCTTCTCCAGCTCGAAGGCGTTGGAGACGACGGTCTGGATCTTCGTGCCGAAGACCTTGTCCGCCTCCTTGAGCTTGTTGATGTCCTTGTCGAGCAGGGTCACGTGGAAGCCCATGCCGATGGCGATCTGGGCGGCGTTCCAGCCGGAGACGCCACCGCCGATGACGACGGCCTTGCCGGCCAGCACACCCGGGACACCGCCGGGCAGGACGCCGCGGCCGCCGTTGGCCGCCATCAGGTGGTAGGCGCCGACCTGGGGGGCGAGGCGGCCGGCCACCTCGGACATGGGGGCCAGCAGCGGCAGGGCGCGGGAGGGCAGCTCGACGGTCTCGTAGGCGATCGCCGTGGTGCCGGACTCGATGAGCGCGTCCGTGCACTCCTTGGAGGCGGCCAGGTGCAGGTAGGTGAAGAGCGTCTGGTCCTTGCGGAGGCGGTGGTACTCCTCGGCGATGGGCTCCTTGACCTTCAGCAGCAGGTCGGCGGTGGCCCACACCTCGTCGGCGGTCGGCAGGATCTGCGCACCGGCGGCGACGTACTCCTCGTCCGGGATCGACGAGCCGATGCCTGCGCCCTGCTCGATGACGACCTGGTGGCCGTTGCGCACCAGCTCGTGCACACCGGCGGGGGTGATGGCCACCCGGAACTCGTTGTTCTTGACCTCGCGGGGGATGCCGACCTTCACGTCGATCACGGTCCTTGGCTCAGAGGGTGTGGGGGCATTACATGACATACCCGTGCATGCAGGGCACACCGGGAGACACCGCAGGAGAAGGTGCGGCAGAGCCAGTCTAATGAAGGTGTTCCCGCTGTCTAGCCTTTCAATGCATCAATCTTCTGCGGATGTACTACGGATTTCGTAGGCGTTAGGGTCTTGTTCCGGCTCGAAAGTGGCTTGCTCGCTGCCAGGCTCGTCCGCATCGGGCTCCTCGGGCTCCTCCCCCAGCATCCGCCGGGCCGCGCCCCGGTGCAGCTGCGCGGCCGCGGGATCCCCGAGGTGCTCCAGGGTGTCGGCGAGCCGCAGGTACAGCGCTCCCTGCAGCCGCGTGTCCTCGGCACGTCGCGCCCACTCCACCGCCTCCTGGCAGGTGCGCAGCGACTCCTCGGGCCGCCCCGCGTACTCCTGGACTCGGGCCAGCTCGCTCAACGCCCGTGCGTGAGCGGCGAGATCGCCGTTCTTGCGGTGCCCGGCGACCGCGGCCCGCCAGTTCCGCAGCGCCTCGCCGTAGCGGCCCGCGAAGGTGTGGGCGGCTCCGATCCGGCCGTACAGCCGGGCGGCGTCCGCGCGCTCGTCGCGGGCCAGCCGCTGGGCCAGCGCCCTGCCGAACCAGTCGGCGGCCCGGTCGTAGTCCCCGAGCTCCAGGTGGGCGCCGCCTACGGATTCCATCGCGCGGCCGGTCGCGTACGGGTCGTTCGCCTCGCGTCCGGCGTCCAGCGCGGCCCGATAGCGCACCAGGGCCGCCTGCGTGCGCCCCGTCCGGGCGTCGACGTCGCCGAGGTTCAGCAGGGCCGCGGCCTTCTCACGCGGGAGGTTCTGCCGCTCGGCCACGTCGAGGACCAGGCTGTGGACGGCGTACAGGTCGTCGGCGGCCGCGTGGGTTCCGACGTGCACGACCAGCGCCCTGACCAGCTGGGACATCAGGCGGCGGGCGAGGGTGTCCAGCTCCCCGTCGGCGACCGCGGCCCGGGCCGAGGCCAGCAGGGCGGGCCTGCGGAGGGTCAGCCAGTCGGCGGCCGCCCGGGGGTTGGGGAAGCGCAAGGCCTGAGGCATGGCGAGCAGCTTCTGGCGGGTCTCGGGGCTGTCGGTCTCGGTGATCGTCCGGCAGGACTGCAGCAGCCGTACGGTCCGCTCCAGCATGCGGGCGCGGGCGAGCTGCAGTTCGGCGGGACGGTCCTGGGTCTCGGTGCGGGCCTTGAGGTGGGCGTACAGGCAGGCCGGGACCTCGTACTGCGGCAGCGGTGATGCGACGGTGTGCAGCAGGCCGAGGGCGACGAGGTCGTCCAGGATGCTGCGGGCGCCGTCGACCGAGCAGCCGGCCAGGGCGGAGGCGGTGTGCGGGTCGACGAAGCCGCCCGGGGCGAGGGTGAGCAGGCGCAGCATCCGGGCGGCGTTGACCGGCAGGGACGCGTAGGCGAGGCGGAAGACCCGGCCGAGCGCGGTGCCCTCGTCGCTCTCGGCCTGCAGCTGCTTGGCGAGGTCGGCGACGGCCGCCTTGGGGCGGGCGGCGAGCCAGCCGCCCGCCAGCATCAGCGCGGCGGGCTGCCCCTGGCACACCTCGGCGAGGCCCTCGGCGGACCGCGGGTCGACGGTGATGCGGACCGAACCGGTGTGCCGGGACAGCAGCTCCACCGCCGACTTGGTGTCGAGGCCCCCGACGGTGCAGGGCCGCACGTCCGTGATGCCGGTCAGCGGTCCACCGGAGACGGCGACGACGAGGCACTGCGGTGCGTCCGGCAGCAGGGCGTCGACCTGCTCGGACTCGGCCGCGTCGTCCAGCAGGAGCAGGGCCCGGCGCCCGGCCAGGGCCTCGCGCAGGGCCGCGGTGAGGTCGTCCTCGCCGGCGCCGGGCGGGACCGGCCGGCCCAGGGCGGTGAGCAGCTCGCGGGCGGCGCGCGCGACGGGAACGGGGGTGCCGTCGGGCTCGCTCAGGCGGGCGCGCAGCACTCCGTCGGCGTAACGGTCCGCCACCTGCCGTACCAGTTCCTCGGCGAGGGCGGTGCGACCCGAGCCCGGACGGCCCGCGATGAGCAGCACGCGCGCGCGTGGCGCCTTGCGGCCGGAGAGGGTGTCCAGGCCCGCGCGCTCGATGTCGGCGCGGAGTTCCTTCAACTCGCGTGTACGACCGAGGAATTGGTTCTCGTCGGACCCTTGCGTCGACACCCGCACGCCGCCTGTGTCCACCACCTGATCCGTCACGGGGCACACTCCCGTCCCACCACACGCGCAAGCCCGCCGGGACTCCGGCCAGGGCGTCTCCAGAGCCTAGTTCACGCTCCGCGACGATCCGGGCGCAGCACGGCGGACACATCCCCCGACCGGATCAGCAGATCGTAGGACCGACACCATCAATCGGGTGTGCGGGCCGCGCCCCTCAGGGGCGCGGGGCTGTGTCGACATGCGGCTCCGCCGCGTGGGCGCGACCAGCCACGACGCCGCCGCAGTCCGCAGATCACCGCGCCCCTACGGCGCATCCGCCCGGCGCTTCCAGCGGAGCGAACGGCCGCGCCGGCCACTCCGCTTCCGCCGGCCGCAACCCGTCAAGCCCGCCGGAGGCCCGCGCGGCGGCCAGGGACAGCACGCCGACGACGAGGCAGTTGTTGTGCAACTCGCCCGCGAGCACGCCCCGGACCAGCTCGTCGACCGGCACGCGCGCGTGCTCCAGGTCGGCCTCCTCGTCCTCCACCTCGAAGCGGTCCCCCTCGGCCTCGGACAGATTCCGTGCGAGGAAGATCCGTACGGCCTCGTCGCAGCCGCCCGGGGTGGTGTAGACGTCGGTCAGCACCCGCCAGTCCTCGGCCTTGACGTGGGCTTCCTCGTACAGCTCGCGCTGGGCGGCGTGCAGGGGGTTCTCACCGGGGATGTCGAGCAGGCCCGCGGGAATCTCCCAGAGCTTCTCCCGGACCGGGTGCCGGTACTGCTTGATGAGCAGGACGCGGTCCTCGTCGTCGAGGGCGAGGACGGCCACCGAGCCGGGGTGCACCTGGTAGTCGCGGCGTACCACCGAGCCGTTGGGCATGACCACGTCGTCCGTGCGGACGGAGGTCTTGTTGCCCACGAAGGGGGTGTCCGTCGCACGGATCTCCCACTCCTCGGGGGTGTCCTTGATCGTCATGCCCTGCCCTTCCACGTGCGCGAAGAAAACCGGGGTGCCCACCTTTGAAGGTTTGCACCCCGGCCACCGTACAACTGATGTGTTACTTCGAATTCTTGCGCTCGACCGCGGCCTTCACCAGGCCCGCGAACAGCGGGTGCGGGCGCGTCGGGCGCGAACGCAGCTCGGGGTGGGCCTGCGTGGCCACCAGGTAAGGGTGGACCTCGCGCGGGTACTCCACGTACTCGACGAGCTTGCCGTCGGGCGACGTCCCGGAGAACAGGATGCCGGCCTTCTTCTCCAGCTCCGCGCGGTAGGCGTTGTTCACCTCGTACCGGTGACGGTGCCGCTCCTCGACGTACTCCTTGCCGTCGTACACCTCGCGCACGATGGAGCCCTCGGCCAGCTTGGCCGGGTACATGCCCAGCCGCATGGTGCCGCCCATGTCGCCCTCACCGGCGACGATGTCGAGCTGCTCGGCCATGGTGGAGATCACCGGGTGGGAGGTGGCCGGGTCGAACTCGGTGGAGTTCGCGTCGCCGATGTCGGCGAGGTTGCGGGCCGCCTCGATCACGATGCACTGCAGGCCCAGGCACAGGCCCAGCAGCGGGATCCTGTTCTCGCGGGCGTACTTGATCGCGCCGACCTTGCCGAGCACACCGCGGTCGCCGAAGCCGCCCGGGATGCAGATGCCGTCCACGTCGGCGAGCTGCTGCTTGGCGCCGGCCGGGGTCTTGCAGTCGTCGGAGGTGACCCACTTGATCTTCACGCGGGCCTTGTTGGCGAAGCCGCCCGCGCGCAGCGCCTCGGTCACCGAGAGGTAGGCGTCCGGCAGGTCGATGTACTTGCCGACCAGCGCGAGGGTGATCTCGTGGTCGGGGTTGTGGACGCGGTCGAGCAGGTCGTCCCAGGTCGTCCAGTCCACGTCCCGGAACGGCAGGTCCAGCTTGCGGACGACGTAGGCGTCCAGGCCCTCTCCGTGCACGGTCTTCGGGATGTCGTAGATCGAGCGGGCGTCGGGGCAGGCCACCACGGCGGCCTCGTCGACGTCGCACATCAGGCTGATCTTGCGCTTGATCGCGGTCGGCACCTCGCGGTCGCAGCGCAGCACGATGGCGTCCGGCTGAATACCGATGTTCCGCAGGGCCGCAACCGAGTGCTGGGTCGGCTTCGTCTTCAGCTCTCCCGAGGGGCCGATGTACGGCAGGAGCGAGATGTGCACCACAAAGACGTTGTCCCGGCCGACCTCGTGACGGACCTGGCGGACGGTCTCCAGGAACGGCAGCGACTCGATGTCGCCGACCGTGCCGCCGACCTCCGTGATCACGACGTCCACCTCGTCCGTCGCCATGCGGCGGATGCGGTGCTTGATCTCGTTGGTGATGTGCGGGATGACCTGCACGGTGTCGCCCAGGTACTCGCCGCGCCGCTCCTTGGCGATCACCGTCGAGTACACCTGACCGGTGGTGACGTTGGCGGACCCGTCCAGGTCGCGGTCGAGGAAACGCTCGTAGTGGCCGATGTCCAGGTCGGTCTCGGCGCCGTCGTTGGTGACGAACACCTCACCGTGCTGGAAGGGGTTCATCGTGCCAGGGTCGACATTGAGGTACGGGTCCAGCTTCTGCATGACGACGCGCAGGCCCCGCGCCTTGAGCAGCATGCCGAGGCTGGAGGCCGTCAGGCCCTTGCCGAGCGAGGAGGCGACACCCCCGGTGACGAAGATGTGCTTGGTCGTCGTGGATTTTGGCGTCATGGCCAAGAGGGGGCTCCCGTGGTCGCGATCTTGAAGTGCGGTTCGGGGGTCTTCAGGCCCACCGGTCCACGGGCTACCAGGGTATCAGCGACTCGGACCGATGGCTTCCGGCCACGCTCCGCGCACGAGCCGGCACGCATCCGCACCCTTCACCGGTTTCCCGCGCATCGGTCACCCATTGCTCACCCGTTCGGCCGACCCGGGTTGCCCGGAGCGGCACGCAGATCATCTACGTGCGTCGTATCCTGCTCGGACATTCGCTGCCGAGCCCGGCCGGCAAACACGGCACCACCCCCGCCCGTCACACCCGGAACAACGAGAGCTCGTCAGTTCGTTGAGCAGAGATTGTTGAGAAGAGACTGTCGTTTGCCTCAGGGCGGAAGCGACTGCTTTGCTTCACGGCTCAACGACGCATTACAACCACCCCTTGACCGCACTAGCGAGAGCCCCCTTGCCAGGAGGGGGTGACGTGGCCGTTCGACTGGAGTTGCACGTGGCCGGGCGCATCGAAGACTACGCACTCATCGGAGACATGCAGACCGCCGCACTGGTCTGCCGGGACGGCACAGTGGACTGGCTGTGCCTGCCCCGCTTCGACTCGCACGCCATCTTCGCCGGCCTGCTGGGCACCGAGGAGCACGGCTTCTGGCGGCTCGGCCCCGCCCATGCCTCCGACGCCCCGCCGCCCACCGCGGCCCGGCGCACCTACCGCGGCGACTCCCTGATCCTGGAGTCCGAGTGGGACACGCCGCGCGGCACGGTCCGGGTGATCGACTTCATGCCCCCGCGTGACGGCGCGCCCCAGCTGATCCGCATCGTGGAGGGCGTCTCGGGCCGGGTGCCGATGCGTTCGGCGCTCCGGATGCGGTTCTCGTACGGCCGGGTGGTGCCGTGGGTGCACAAGCACGAGGGCCGTACCGTCGCCGTCGCCGGCCCGGACTCGGTGTGGTTCGACGCGGAGGCCGAGACGTACGGCAAGTCGCTGACGACCTACTCGGACTTCACGGTCGCCCCGGGTGAGCGGATCGCGTTCACCATCTCCTGGGAGCCCTCGCACAAGCAGCCGCCGGCCCTGCCGGAGCCGGAGCAGTCGCTGGAGGCGACGGAGGACTTCTGGCGGGAGTGGGTCGAGCACTGTACGTACCACGGCCCCTACCGCGAGGCGGTGATCCGCTCGCTGATCACGCTGAAGGCGCTGACGTACGCCCCGACCGGCGGCATCGTCGCGGCACCCACGACCTCGCTGCCGGAGGACATCGGCGGCGTGCGCAACTGGGACTACCGCTACACCTGGCTGCGGGACGCGGCGATCACCCTGTCCTCGCTGCTGCGCACCGGCTACCGCGAGGAGGCCCGCTCCTGGCGGGAGTGGCTGCTCAGGGCGGTCGCGGGCGACCCGGAGAACCTGCAGATCATGTACGGCATCGCCGGCGAGCGCGAGCTGGGCGAGGCCGAGCTGGACTGGCTGCCCGGCTACGAGAACTCGGCCCCGGTCCGGGTCGGCAACGGCGCCGCGCACCAGCTCCAGCTGGACGTGTACGGCGAGGTCACCGAGGCCCTGCACCTGGCCCACATGACGGGCCTGGCCCGCAACGACTACGCCTCGCTGCTCCAGCTGAAGCTGATCCGCTACCTGGAGGACCACTGGGACGAGCCGGACGAGGGCATCTGGGAGGTGCGCGGCCCGCGCCGCCACTTCGTGCACTCCAAGGTCATGGCCTGGGTCGCCGTCGACCGCACGATCAAGCTCATCGAGTCCGGCGACGCCGACGGCCCGCTGGAGCGCTGGCGCGAGCTGCGGGACGACATCCACCGGGACGTGTGCGAGAAGGGCTACGACAAGGAGCGCAACACCTTCACGCAGTCGTACGGCTCGAAGGAGCTGGACGCCTCGCTGCTGCTGATCCCGCAGATGGGCTTCCTGCCGCCGGACGACAAGCGCGTCATCGGCACCATCGAGGCGATCCAGCGCGAGCTGTCCACCGAGGACGGCTTCATCCTGCGCTACCCGACGCAGGGCGACGACGAGGGCGTCGACGGCCTCCCCGGCGACGAGGGCGCCTTCCTGGCCTGCTCGTTCTGGATGGCGGACGACCTGGCGATGATCGGCCGCGTCGACGAGGCCCGCAAGCTGTTCGAGAAGCTGCTGTCCCTGCGCAACGACCTCGGTCTGCTGGCCGAGGAGTGGGACCCGCGCCTGCAGCGCCAGGTCGGCAACTTCCCGCAGGCCTTCAGCCACGTTCCGCTGATCGACACCGCCCTGCGGCTGACGGCTTCCGGGGCGTACGGCGGCTGACCGGACCGACGTACCGCCCAACAGGACGGACAGGGCAGGCCCGCCTAGCCTGGAAGCAAGCGATTCCCCCTGGTCGGAAGGGGGGCTGCCATGGCTTCCCGCTCCAAGGCGGGCGCGGCCCTCGCCGCGCTGCGTCAGGATCTCTCCGGTGATGTGTTCGCCCCGGGCGATTTCGGCTACGACGAGACTCGGGCCGTCTTCAACACCATGATCGACCGGCGGCCCGCGGTGATCGCGCAGTGCGTGGACGAGGACGACGTCGTGCGGGCCGTGCGCTTCGCGCGGGACCTGGATCTCAACATCGCGGTGCGCGGTGGCGGGCACAGCGTGGCCGGCATGGCGCTCAACGACAACGGTCTGGTCGTCGACCTGCGCCACATGCGCGCGGTCACTGTCGATCCCGCGGCCGAGGCGGTACGGGTCGCGGGCGGGGCCACGATGAGCGATCTGGACCGCGCCACTCAGGCGTACGGCCTGGCCACGACCGGCGGCCGGGCCTCCACCACCGGCGTCGGCGGCTTCGTCCTCGGCGGCGGCACCGGCTGGCTGGACCGCTGCTGCGGGCTCGCGGTGGACAATCTCCTCGGGGTCGAGCTGGTCACCGCCGACGGCACCCGGACCCATGCGAGCGCCGACGAGAACCCGGACCTGTTCTGGGCCCTGCACGGCGGCGGCGGCAACTTCGGCATCGCCACCGCGATCACGCTGAAGCTGCACGAGCTGCCCGAGTTCGCCATCGCGTTGCTGCTGTACCGGCCGGAGTTCGCACCGGACGCCGTCCGCACCTTCCGGGACGTGATCGAGTCCGGCCCCGACGAGGTGGGCGGCGGCATCCTGCACTTCACAGGCCCGCCCGAGGAGTTCGTACCGCCGGCTCTGGTCGGCACGCTGCTGTGCGGTGCGCTGCTGACGTACGCCGGTGCCGAGCAGGACATGCGCAAGTACGCCGAGCCGCTGCTGGCGCTGCCGCACGAGGCCGAGATCGTCGGCGCGATGCCGTACGCCGACGTGCAGTGCATGATCGACGATCCGCCCGGCATGCGGCACTACTGGTCGGCGGAGTACCTGACGGGCGCGCCGGACGACTTCGTCGACGTCTACTGCGCCGACGGGCAGAGCATGCCGGTACCGACCGGCACCCAGCACGCCCTCCTCCCGCAGGGCGGCGCGATCGCCGCCGGCCCGCACGAGTATCCGGTGCCGTACCGGGACGCGCCCTGGGCGGTGCACCCCTACGGCATGTGGGAGGACCCTGCGGACGACGAGCGCTGCATCCGGTGGGTGCGTGACGTCCGCGACGACGTCCGGCCGTGGAGCACCGGTGCGGTCTATCTGAACTTCATCGGCGACGAGGGCGCGGAACGGGTGGTGGCCGGCCTGGGCGCCGGGAACACCCGGCGGCTGGCCGAGCTGAAGCGGCGGTACGACCCCGACAACGTCTTCCGGTTCAACCACAACATCAGGCCGGCGTGAGGCTCCGCCTGCCGGGCGTCGGGAGCCGGTGATCGTTGCCGTACCCGCCCGGAGATGTCGGGGAAGCGTCCCCGCGGGTAGCGTCCGGCTCATGGACAGCGGTACGGGCGGTACGGGCAGCGGCGCAGGCGGTACGGACAGCGGATTCGGCACCCACAGCGCGGGGATCACCGTGCGGCGGGCGCTGGAGCTGCCGGGGCTGCGCAGCGGACTGCCCGAGATCCTGGCGGGCGCCGACCGGCTGGGGCGGACCGTGCGCTGGGTGCACGCGGGCGAGGTGCCGCACATCGCCTCGCTGCTGAAGGGCGGGGAGCTGCTGCTGACCACGGGCTACGGCCTCGGCACCCGCCCGGCCGACCAGCGCGCGTTCGTGCGCACCCTGGCCGAGCGCGGTATCGCGGCCCTCGTCGTCGAACTGGGCCCGCGCTTCACGCGCCTGCCCGCCGCACTGGTCGACACGGCCCGGGCGGCCGGCCTGCCGCTGGTCCAGCTGCATCGCGAGGTGCCCTTCGTGACGGTCACCGAGGAGGTCCACACCGAGATCGTCAACGGCCACTACGCGCTGCTGCAACGGGTGGAGGAGGTGCACCGCCGGTGCACGGAAGCACTGCTCGGCGGCGGCGGTGTGCCCCAGGTGCTCGGCATCCTGGCCGACTTCAGCGGCAACCCGGTCTTCCTGGAGACGACGGACGGTCGGCTGCTGTATGCCGCCGGGGCCGGTCCGGAGGGTGCGGATCCGTTGCAGGTGTGGGAGGGGCTGCGGGGGCAGCACAGGGACGCGCCGCCGCCTGCCGGGTCGGTGCTGGTGGATGTGCCGGGCGGCGGGCCCGGGACGGGTTCGGTGCGGGCGCGGCTCGTCCTGCTGCCCGTGCGGGGCCCGCTCACGCCCGTCCACCGCATGGCCGCCGAGCGGGCGGCGGGGATTCTGGCCGTGGTGCTGATGCAGGCGCGGCAGGAGGAGGAACTGGCGGCCCGCGGACGCGGGGACTTCCTGACCGACCTCGCGGAGGGCCGTATCGCCGCCGAGGACGCCCCCGCGCAGGCACGTGTGCTGGGCTTCAAGCCGGGCGACAGCCCGCTGCTGCCGGTGGTGATGCGGCTGGGGGACGCGCTGTCCCCCAGCGGCGGCTGGGCGGTGCTGGCGCGTGCGGTCGCGGAGGAGCTGGCCTCGGTGGGCGTGCCGGTCCTGCTGGGCGTACGGCCGGTGGAGGGCCGGGTCCTGGTGCTGCTGGGCCTGCGGTCGGAGTCGGAGCGGTCGACGGTCGCGGACCGGGTCGCGGCGGCGTTGCGGGCGGGCGTGGAGCGGGCCGGGATCCAGCGGCCCGGGGCGCAGCCGCCGGTCGTGGTCGTCGGGGTGGCCGGCGGCTGGGCGGCGGCCTCGGCGGGCCTGAGGCATGCGGCGGAGACGGCGACGGCGGCGCAGGGCCTGACCGACCGCCCCTGGTACGACGCCCGCCGCCTGGACATCGACCTGCTGCTGTGGCGGCTGCGCGACCACCCGGACCTCGCGGCCTTCGTGGATCGCGCGATCGGTCCGCTCCGCGACCACGACAACCGCTCCAGACCGCCCCTGCTGCCCACCCTGGAGACGTACTTGGCGCATGCGGGCCGCAAGGCGGAGACGGCCCGCGAACTGCACCTGAACCGGCAGACGCTCTACAACCGCCTCGCCCGCATCGGCGAGTTGCTCGGCACCGACCTCGACGACCCGCAGACGGTACTGGCGTTGAGTCTGGCATTGCGGGCGCGCAGGCACGTGCCGTAGGAGGGGCGACCGCGGAGCGCCTAGACCATCGGCCGGGGCTGAGTCAACTCGTCGTAGACACTGAGCACTTGAGCGACCGTCTCGTCCTCGGTCGGCCAGGTGGCCGCCTGGCGCACGCCCCGCTCCTTGAGGAGTTCCCGCCGCTCGGGGTCGCCGAGCAGCCGTACGACGGCGTCGGCGAGCGCCTCCGGGTCGCCGTACGGGACGAGTTCGGCCGCGTCGCCGACGAGTTCCGGGATGCCGCCGACGTCGGTCGCGACGAGCGGCACGCGCGCGTGAAGGGCCTCCTGGGCCAGCACGGACCGCGACTCCCACCTGCTGGGCAGGACAGCGATGTCGGCGGCGGCGAGCAGTTCGCAGACGTCGTCGCGCCGCCCGATGAGCCGAACGGGCAGCCCCTCGTCCTCGATCCGCCGCTGCAGCCCCGCCCGCAGCTCGCCCTCCCCCGCGATCACCACCAACGGCAGCGGATCGAGCCGCCGCCACGCGCGCGAGGCGTCCAGCAGCACGTCGTATCCGCGATGCCGCTCGAGCGAGCCGACGGCGATCAGCAGCGGGCGCCCGGTGGCGCCGAGTTCGGCGCGGACCTTGGGCCGCAGCCGGTCGGGGTCGTCGTGCTCGACGCCGCGGCGCGGCCCGGGCAGCGCGACGGCGGCGAGCCGCGCGTCCCGCGCGCCGGTCCGGCGGGCCCGGTCGACCAGCGCCGAGGTGCTTCCCAGCACGACGGAGGCGGCCTTGACGACCCGCCGCTCCAACAGCCGTACGAGATGGGCGCGGGCCCCCTCGGCATACGCCCGGTCGTGCCAGGTGACGACGAGCGGAGTGCGCCGGCCGCCCAGCGCGAGCACGGCACGGAAGGAGGCGTGCAGCCCGTGCGCGTGCACCAGATCGGCGTCCGCGCATGCCGCCCGCAGCGCGGCCACGGAGGCGGGGTCGCTGCTCCTGGGCACGTGCACGTGTTCGGCACCGGCGCCGGTGAAGTCGTAGAGGTGATCGGCCTCGACAGGGGCGCACACGGTGACCCGCACGCCCCGCGCGACCAGCCCCGAGGCCAGCGATCGCACATGTGCGCTACTGCCGGCGTTGCCGCCGCCCAGCACCTGCACGGTGCGCAGCGACGACTGGCCGTGCGGTGAGGGGCTGCTCACGGGGGTCACGTGGCCGGGCTCCTGGTTGTGGGTGGGCGGTCACGAAGAAAGTACAGAAGGATCGGGCGGAGGGGGTGTACCGCGAGGATCCCTACGCGTACGACGTGTTTACGCCAAGGATGCCAGCACGTACGGGTGTTCCGTGAACGGCGGGAGGGCGGAGGCCGGGCGCCACGGCGGGGCGAGTCACCTGCACGGGTGAGGAACCCCGGGTTCCACCCGAACACATGCACGTGTCGTACCGCCTCCGGGGCAGGCCTTGTCCAAGGCGCCGCGCCGCCCCGACATCAGGCCCATCAGGCACTCCGACACACGGCCCTGGCCCATGCACACCGCACCTGCAGGGCCGTGTCCGCCCACAGCCACCGGCTCCGGCCAGCAGTGCCAAGCCCGGCCCCAGTTGCCGACCCGGCCGCGAGCGCCGATCTCGACCCCGGCTACCGGCCCGGGCCACGGCCGCCAAGCCATGCCGCCATGACAGCCCGACCGCCCCGCGCCCTGCGCCCCGGTCGACACGGCCGTCCCGCCCAGAGCGGTGGAGCCGTTACACGTCCGCCCGAGCCGTCGCCAGCAACTCCTCCGCGTGCGCGCGAGCGGTCTCCGAGTCCTCCTGGCCGGCGAGCATCCGGGACAGCTCCCGGATCCGCTCCTCCCCTTCGAGGACCTTCACACCGGAGCGGGTGACCGAGCCGTCGTTGGTCTTCTCGACGAGCAACTGCCGGTCGGCGAACGCGGCCACCTGCGGAAGATGGGTCACGACCACGACCTGCGCGGTCTTCGCGAGCCGAGCGAGCCGCCGCCCGATCTCGACCGCCGCCTTGCCGCCGACACCGGCGTCGACCTCGTCGAAGAGATACGTCGGCACGGGATCCGTCCCCGCGAACACGACCTCCACGGCGAGCATCACGCGCGAGAGCTCACCGCCGGACGCGCCCTTGGCGATGGGCCGCGGCGGCGCCCCCGGATGCGGAGCGAGCAGCAGCTCGACCTCGTCGACGCCGGACGGCCCGTACGCGACCGTGCGCCCGCCGACCTCGACCCCTTCCGGATCCTCGGTCTGCCGGATGGCGAACGACACGCGCGCGTGCGGCATGGCGAGCGAGGCCAGCTCGGCGGTCACGGCGGCGGCGAACCGCTCGGCGGCCTCCGTCCGCGCATCGGTCAGCGCCTGCGCCAGCCCGCCCAGCTCGGCCCGCAGCGCATCCCGCTCGGCGGTCAGCTCCTCGAGCCGCTCGTCGTCGCTGTCCAGTTCGGTGAGCCGCGCGGCACTGCGTTCGGCCCAGGCCAGCACCGAGGCGACGTCCTCACCGTACTTCCGCGTCAGCGCGCCGAGCGCGGCCCGCCGTTCCTCGACGGCCGACAGCCGCAGCGGGTCGGCGTCCAGGTCGTCGGCGTACCCCGCCAGCTCCCCGGCGACATCGCCCAGCAGGATTCCGATCTCGCCGATCCGGTCGGCCAGCGCGGCCAGCGCCGGATCGTGCGACCGAACGGCGTCCAGGGCACGCTGGGCGCCCGCGACGAGCGTGGCGGCGTCGATGCCCTCGGGGTCCTCGGGATTACCGGCGAGTGCGGCATGAGCGGCCGTGGCGGCCGAGGACAGGGCCTCCGCGTGCCCCAGGCGCTCCGCCTCCTCCGCCAGCTCGGTGTCCTCACCGGCCCGCGGTTCCACGCCCGCGATCTCGTCGAGCCCGTAGCGCAGCATGTCGGCTTCCTGGGCCCGCTCACGCGCGCGCGTGACGATCTCCTCCAGTTCGACCGACACGGCCCGCAACCGCCGGTAGGCCTCGCCGTACTTGGCCAGCGGCCCGGCGACGGCGTCCCCCGCGTACCGGTCGAGGGCCTGCCGCTGCCGGGACAGCTTCAGCAGCCCCTGCTGGTCCGTCTGCCCGTGCACGGCGACGAGCTCGTCGGCGAGCTCGGCGAGAACGCCCACCGGAACGGACCGCCCACCCAGGTGCGCCCGTGACCGCCCCTCGGCGGAAACGGTACGGCTGATCAGCAGCGCCCCGTCGTCGAGCTCGGCCCCGGCCTCCTCGGCGCGCACGGCGACCGACGCGTCCGAGTCGACGGTCACCCGCCCCTCCACGACAGCCTTCTCGGCCCCGATCCGCACGAGCGCCGGGTCCGCCCGCCCACCGAGCAACAACCCGAGGCTGGTGACCACCATGGTCTTGCCCGCACCCGTCTCACCGGTGACAGCGGTGAACCCGGGCGACAGCTCGACGACGGCGTCGTCGATGACTCCGAGCGACCGTATCCGCATCTCCTCCAACACGGACACGACCTTACGAGGTCGAGGGCGGGGCGTGCGACGGCCCCCGGTCCCAGTCATGTGAAGGTCCAGGTGACGAATGTGTATCGGCCGCACATGTCACCCAGGGGAGTGGAGGTTCCCAGGGGCGCGGGGAACTGCGCGACCAGCCACAGACCACCCGCAGCCGCCATGAATCCGAACCACCCCCCACAGATGGCTAGTGAGGCGCCCCCCGCCACCCGGAAACCGGCAACGCAAACTTAGCCACAAGCCGGTCAGTGAACGACGCATGATGCAACCGAGCCAACCGCACCGGCACAGCCCCCCGCCGCACCTCGACCCGCGCCCCCGGCGGCAACTCCACAGTCCGCCGCCCGTCACACCACAACACCCCCGGCGGGATATGCGGCAGAACCTCCACGGCAAGCACAGAATCCGGCGACGTCACCAACGGCTTCGCAAACAACGCATGCGCACTGATCGGCACCATCAACAGCGCCTCCACCTCAGGCCACACCACCGGCCCACCGGCAGAGAACGCGTACGCGGTGGACCCCGTCGGAGTCGACAGCACGATCCCGTCGCACCCGAACCCCGTCACCGGCCGCCCGTCGATCTCCAGCACGACCTCGAGCAGCTTCTCGGCGCCCGCCTTCTGCACGGCCGCCTCGTTCAGCGCCCAGTCGGTATGCACGACGTCGCCGTTCTGATGCACGACGACGTCGACGGTCATCCGCTCCTCGACCTCGTACGCCTTGGTCACGACCCGGTCGACAACCTTGTCGAGATCGTCCCGCTCGGCCTCCGCGAGGAACCCGACCCGCCCGAGGTTGACGCCCAGCATCGGCACCCCGGACGCCCGGGCGAACTCGGCGCCCCGCAGCAGCGTCCCGTCACCGCCGAGCACTATGAGCAGCTCGCACCCGTCGAGGCACTGCGGAGTCGCCTCCTTGACGAGTTGCACCTCGTCCGGCAGGGGCAGATCCTCCGCCTCCGCCTCCAGCACCCGCACGCCGATCCCCGACCGCAGCAGCCCCTTGACCACGAGCTCGGCACTGCGGATGGCGGCGGGCCGCCCGGTGTGGGCGAGCAGGAAAACAGTACGAGCTCGGTTCTGCATCAACGCGGCCCCTCCGCAACTGCTCGGTCAACGTCGGCCGGGTCCGGAGCGGGCGCCCCGGCACGCAGCCACAGAAAGTACTCGACATTCCCGGAGGGCCCGGGCAACGGACTGGCCGTGACGCCCTTCACCCCGAGACCCAGTTCCCACGCCTTGTCGGCCACGCCGCGCACGGCCTCGGCCCGCAGCTGAGGACTGCGGACGACCCCGCCGCTCCCCAGCCGTTCCTTCCCCACCTCGAACTGCGGCTTGACCATCATCACCAGGTCGGCGTCCGGTTTCACGCACCGCACCAGGGCGGGCAGCACCAGGCCGAGCGGGATGAAGGACAGATCCCCCACGACAAGATCCACAGGCTCACCATCGATCTCTTCAAGCGTCAACTCGCGTACGTTCGTACGGTCCTTGACGGTGACGCGTTCATCACTCTGGAGAGTCCAGGCGAGTTGCCCGTATCCGACGTCGACGGCGACGACATGCGCGGCTCCCGCCCGCAGCAGCACGTCGGTGAATCCCCCGGTCGACGCCCCGGCGTCCAGCGCCCGCCGCCCCTCCACCCGGAGCCCCTGCGGTACGAAGGCCTCCAGCGCACCGGCGAGCTTGTGCCCGCCCCGCGACACGTACTCGGGATCGCTGCCGTCGGTCGCGACGACGATCGCCGCCGCGGTCTCCACCTGGGTGGCGGGCTTGGTCGCGACGGTCTTCCCGACGGTGACCCGCCCGGCGGCGATCAGCTGGCTGGCGTGCTCGCGCGAGCGCGCGAGCTTCCGGCGGACCAGCTCCGCATCCAGACGGCGACGTGCGACTCCTGCCACGTTCGGTTCAGCTCCTGTGCTCGTTCGGCCGTGGGGGCGCCGGAGGTCCCGGGCGGGCGTCGAGCGCGGTCAGCGCGTCGCGCAGCCCCCGATGTACATCCTCGTACACCTCGATGTGCCCGTCGGTGGCGAGGTGGTCGGCATCGCCCAGCCGCTCCAGCTGGGCGTCCACGTCGGCGTTGCCGGTGAGGGTGCGGGGGATGTTCAGCGGGGCGGGGGCGGCGGGGTCGTACTCGCGGTCGTACTCGGATTCGACCGGACCGTCCGGCTCCGGAACCACCGCTTCCACCGGCACCGTGGTCTCGGGCACAGAGTCGCTCATGCCCAGACGCTACCGCGAAGCCCTGGGGTAACGTCGATCGCGATGGCCACGATCGAGGAGTGCCGCGCCGCACTCGAAAAGCTCTCGGACAACATGCAGCGTGCCGAAGGGGACGCCCGCACGGCCGCGGCCCTGGACCGCTCGGTGAGCTGCCACATCACCGACCTGGACGTCACGTTCGCCGGACGTATGACGGGCGGCCGTATCCATGTCCAGGACACGTTCCAGGGCCCGCCCCGCGAGAAGGCCCAGATCAGACTCGGCATGACCGGCGACGACCTGGTCGCGCTGGTCGACGGCGAGCTGCACTTCGCCAAGGCCTGGGGCTCGGGCCGGGTGAAGCTGCACGCGGGCGTGCGCGACCTGCTGCTGCTCAGGAAGCTTCTTTAGCGGACCTCAGGAAGCGGATTCCGAGGAAGCGGATTCTCAGTAAGCGGATCCTCAGGAAGCTTCGGTGGCGACCGCCCTCGCCGCCGTACGCGCCTTGCGCGCCGCCGGAACCACCAGCGGCGTGCCCGTCTCCGGGTCGTCGATCACCTGGCAGCGCAGCCCGAAGACCTCCTCGACCAGCTCGGCCGTGACGATGTCGTTCGGCGCGCCCTCGGCGATGATCTTTCCGTCGCGCAGAGCGATGAGGTGCGTGGCGTACCGGGCGGCGTGGTTGAGGTCGTGCAGCACCGCGACCAGGGTGCGCCCCTGCTCCTCGTGGAGTTCGGCACACAGGTCGAGGACGTCGATCTGGTGCTGGATGTCGAGGTAGGTCGTCGGCTCGTCGAGCAGCAGCAGCGGTGTCTGCTGCGCGAGCGCCATCGCGATCCACACGCGCTGCCGCTGACCGCCGGACAGTTCGTCGACATAGCGATCCGCGAGCTCGGCGACCCCGGTCTGCTCCATCGACTCCTGCACGACCCGCTCGTCCTCGGTCGACCACTGGCGCAGGATCCCCTGGTGCGGATAGCGGCCGCGGCCCACCAGGTCGGCGACCGTGATCCCGTCGGGCGCGATCGACGACTGCGGCAGCAGCCCCAGCGTGCGCGCGACCTTCTTCGCCGGCATCGACTGGATGACCTGCCCGTCCAGCAGCACCCGGCCCTGGCTGGGCTTGAGCATCCGGGACAGCGCCCGCAGCAGCGTGGACTTGCCGCACGCGTTCGGGCCGACGATCACGGTGAAGGAGTTGTCGGGTATCTCCACCGACAGCTGCTCGGCGATGACCCGCTGGTCGTAGGCGAGGGTGACGTTGTCGGCGGACAGGCGGTTCACAGTGCTCCTTCGGATGTTCTTGTTCATATCCGGCCGGCCCTTCGCTCGCTGACGAGCAGCCACAGCAGATAGACGCCGCCCAGTACGCCGGTGACCACGCCCACGGGCATCTGGTCGGCCCCGAAGACCTGCTGGGAGGCCCAGTCCGCGGTGACCAGGAGGGTGGCGCCCATGCAGAGGGAGGGCAGCAGGTTCGGTCCGGGCGAGCGGGTCAGGCGCCGGGCGAGCTGCGGGGCGGTGAGCGCCACGAAGCTGACGGGGCCCGCGGCGGCGGTCGCGGCCGCGGTGAGCAGGACGGCGGACAGCATCAGCAGCAGCCGTACGCGCTCGACGCGCACCCCCAGGGCGTACGAGACGTCGTCACCCATCTCCATCATCCTGAGCCCGCGCGCGTTGCCGAGGACGAGCGGCACGAGGACGGCGCACAGCGCGAGCAGCGGCCACACCTGCGCCCAGTCACGCCCGCTGAGCGATCCGGTCATCCACACCACCGCGCGGGCTGCGTCGACCAGGTCGGCCTTGGTCAGCAGATAGCCGTTGACCGCCGTCATGATCGCGGACATGCCGATACCGACCAGGACCAGGCGATAACCGTGCACACCCCGCTTCCAGGCGAGCAGATAGATGGCGAGCCCGGTCCCGAGCCCGCCCACCAGCGCGCCGACGGTGACCTGGCCGGCGCTCCCGGAGAACAGCACGATCACCACGAGCGCCCCGGCCGTGGCCCCCTGTCCGAGGCCGAGGATGTCCGGGCTGCCCAGCGGATTGCGGGACAGCGCCTGGAAGAGCGCACCGCCGAGCCCGAGCGAGGCACCGACCAGGAGACCGACGAGAACGCGGGGCAGGCGCAGCTCGTTGATGATGAACTCCTGCCCCGGGTTGCCGTCGCCGGCCAGCGCCTTGAGCACGTCGCCCGCCGGGATGGGGAAGTCGCCGGTGCCGATCAGCAGGATGCTCGCGGCGAGCGCGGCGAGGAGCAGCAGGACGACGACGGTCAGAGCCCGGACGTCGAGCCGGAGCGAGAAGCCGCCGGGGCCGCGCACGGCGCGGTTGCCACGCGCGGACTGCGCCGCGCTCTTCACTGGGGCCTTCACAGCTGCGCCGTCCTCCGCCGTCGTACGAGAAAGATGAAGACCGGCCCGCCGAGAATCGCGGTGACGATGCCGACCTGGAGCTCGGAGGGCCGGGCGACGATCCGGCCGAGGACATCGGCGCCCAGCAGCAGCACAGGCGACAGGACGGCCGCGTACGGCAGGATCCAACGCAGGTCGGGGCCGGTGAAGGAGCGCACGACATGCGGCACCATCAGGCCGACGAACACGATCGGCCCGCAGGCGGCGGTCGCCGCCCCGCACAGCACGGTCGCGGCGAGCATCGACAGCACGCGGGTGCGGTTCAGATGGGCGCCGAGGGCCTTGGCCGTGTCGTCGCCCATCTCCATGGCGTTCAGCGGGCGGGCGAGCGCGAGCGCGAGGACGGTGCCGGCGAGGAGGAACGGCAGTACCTGCGTGATGGTCTCGTCGGTCGCCGAGGCAAGTGAACCCACCGTCCAGAAGCGCATCTTGTTGAGCGCCGCGTCATCCACGATCATCACGGCCTGGAGATAGCCGTACAGCGCGGCGCTGATCGCCGTACCGGCCAGCGCGAGCCGCACCGGTGTGGCACCCCTGCTGCCGCCGAGGAACCAGACCATCGCCCCGACCGCGGCCGCGCCGAGGAAGGCGAACCAGACATAGCTGCTCAGGCTCGTGACGCCGAGGAAGGTGATGGCGGTGACGACGGCGGCGGAGGCGCCCGCGTTGATGCCGAGCAGGCCGGGATCGGCGAGCGGGTTGCGGGTGAGGGCCTGCAGCACGGCACCCGCGAGGCCGAGGGCGGCGCCGGCGAGCAGTCCGAGCACGGTGCGCGAGATCCGGTCGTCGACCACGACGTCGCCGTAGGTCCCGGAGGCCTCGAACAAGCCGTGCCAGACCTCTCCGAAGGACAGCTGTTTCGCCCCGATCGCGATGCTCGCCAACGCGACGACCACCAGGACCAGGACAGAGACGAGCAGCCCAACGGCACGTATCGCCCGTCGGGTTGGCGGCGCGGACTCGGGTTCCGCGCGCTGTTCGGGAGGACTGTCGACCAACACGCAGTTAGGTTAGCCTACCCTCCCATTCAGCCACGATCCCGTGTCGGCGACGACTCACAACCCCAGCCGCGCCAGCGCCTTCCCCGCATCCAGCCCGCACGAGCCCTCCCCGGCCACGGTCCAGGCAGCCGCGCACAGCGCCCGCAGCCCGTCCAAGCCCGCACCCTCGCCATCGAGTTCCAGCCGCTCCGCCCCGGCGGTCGCCGTCCAGCCGCCACACCGGAAGCCGCCCCCGTCCTGGACCACCTCCGGCTGCCCGGTGAGCAACCCCCGCAGATCGGCGTCGACATACGTCGGCCGGTGCTGCGGCGGCGCGGCCAGCAGCTGGGCGCCGTCGGTCACCCCGGTCAGCACCAGCAGCGAGTCGACATCCCCGTTGAACGCCCCCTCGATGTCCGTGTCCAGCCGGTCCCCGACCACCAGCGGCCGCTCGGCGCCGGTCCGCAGGATCGTCTCCCGGTGCATGGGAGGCAACGGCTTGCCCGCCACCCGCGGCTCCGCGCCGGTCGCTATCCGTACGACCTCCACCGCCGCCCCGTTGCCCGGCGCGATCCCCCGCGCGCTCGGAATCGTCAGGTCGGTGTTGGACGCGAACCAGGGCACCCCGCGCGCGATGGCGTAACAGGCCTCCGCGAACCGCCCCCACGGCAGCTCCGGCCCGCCGTACCCCTGCACGACCGCCACCGGATCGTCCTCCGCCGACTCCACCGGCTCCAGCCCACGCTCCCGCAGCGCCACCCGCAGTCCCTCACCGCCGATCACCAGCACCCGGGCGCCCACCGGCACCTGCTCACTGATCAGCCGCGCGACCGCCTGCGCCGAGGTGATGACGTCGTCCGCCCCCGTCGGTATCCCCAGCTCCGTCAGATGCGCGGCCACGGTGTCCGGCGTCCGCAGGGCGTTGTTCGTGACGTACGCCAGATGCATCCCGCCCGCGCGGGCCGCGGCGAGCGACTCCACGGCATGCACGATCGCGTGGCCTCCCGCGTACACCACACCGTCGAGGTCGAGCAGCGCCGTGTCGTACGCCTCGCTCAGGGCCTGGCCACTGCCCTCGGGCCTCGTCCTGACGCTCTGGCTCATTCCGCATCGCTCCTCGTTCGACGGCTTTCCCCCGATCATCCCCCATGCCACTGACACCCGTACGATGCCGGGATGAACACAGCAGGTCACCCGGAAGCAACGGCGCACCGGGGCCTCGAACTCACCCCGTTCCGAGGCCTCCGCTACGACCCCGACCGGGTCGGCAGCCTTGCCGCCGTGACATCACCGCCGTACGACGTCGTCGTCCGTCCCGACGGCCTGCACCACCTCCAGGACGCCGACCCCTACAACATCGTCCGCCTGATCCTCCCCCAGGCCGCCACCCCCGGCGCCCGCAACGAACAGGCCGCGAAGACCCTGCGCCGCTGGCTGTCGGAAGGCGTCCTCACCACCGACACCGAGCCCGGCCTCTACGTCTACGAACAGCACGACGGCGACGGCATGCTCCAGCGGGGCATCATCGGCGCCCTGCGCGTGACGGAGCCGGCGGAAGGCCTGGTCCTGCCCCACGAGGACGTGATGCCGCACGTCGTCGCCGACCGCGCCGCCCTGATGCGCGCCACGTCGGCGAACCTCGAACCCCTCCTCCTGACCTACCGCGGCAACGGCACGGCTGCCGACACGACCGCCGTCATCGAGCGCACGGTCGAAGGCCCGCCGCTCCTGGCGACCACCACGGAGGACGGCTTCAGCCACCGCCTGTGGTCGATCACCGACCCGGCCGACCTGGCCCGCGTCCAGTCCGATCTGGCCCGCCACCAGGCCCTGATCGCCGACGGCCACCACCGCTGGGCGACATACCGCCGTCTCCGCGCGGAACACCCTTCGCCCAGCGCCTGGGACTACGGCCTGGTGCTCCTGGTCGACACGGCCCGCTACCCCCTCCGCGTCCGCGCGATCCACCGCCTCCTGCACGGCCTGACGGTGCGGGACGCCCTGGCCGCCCTCGACGGCCTGTTCCGCGTACGCCGCCTCGAAGTCCCCCTCCCGCAGGCCTTGGAGACACTGGCCGACGCCGCCTGCGCGGGCAACGCCTTCCTCATCGCCGGCGACGGCTCCTTCCACCTGGTCGACCGGCCGGACGCGGCCCTCCTCGCCCGTACGGTCCCCGCCGACCGCCCCGCCGCCTGGCGCACCCTGGACGCGACCGTCCTGCACGCCACACTCCTCGCCCATGTCTGGCACATCCCCGAGGACGACCCCACCCGCATCGCCTACATCCACGACACCGCCGCCACCGTGCGAAAGGCGGAACGCGACGGCGGTACGGCCGTCCTGATGCACCCCGTCCGCGAGGACGTCGTACGCGACCTCGCCCGCCAGGGCGTCACCATGCCCCGCAAGTCGACGTCGTTCGGCCCGAAGCCCGCCTCGGGCCTGGTCCTGCGCGCCCTGGACCTCTGAACGCCACAAGCCCCCTGGAACGCCGAAGGGCGGGACCCCTGCCCGGGATCCCGCCCTCACGTCACGCTCAGCTCACTCCTTGTCGCCCTCATCGGGCCGGGCCTGAACCTGCTCGTCGCTGCCGTCGTCCGCGCCCGGACCCTCACCCTCGTTCTCGTCGAGGGCGTCGACGAACTCGACACCGTCCAGCTCGGCCAGCCGGTCGGAGGCGTCCGTGCTGCCGTCCTTGTCGGCCTCGACAGCCTTGGCGAACCACTCCCGAGCCTCACCCTGCCGCCCGGCTCCGAGCAGCGCGTCGGCGTACGCGTACCGCAGCCGCGCGGTCCACGGCTGTACGGCGTTGGAGGCCAGCTCGGGGCTCTGCAGCGTCACGATGGCCGCGTCGAGCTGCCCCATGTCACGCCGGGCGCCGGCCGCGACGAGCCGCATCTCGACCTGCCCGGCCTTGTCCAGCTTCTGCACCTCGGGCGCGCCGGCCATGTCCAGCGCCTTCTCCGGCCGCCCGAGCCCGCGCTCGCAGTCGGCCATGACGGGCCACAGATCGGTGTTGCCGGTCATCCGCCGAGCGGCCCGGAACTCGCCGAGCGCCTCACCGTACTTCTGGTTGGCATACGCGGCGAACCCAGCGGCCTCCCGTACGGCGGCAACGCGCGACGCGAGCCGCAGGGCCACCTTTGAGTAGCCGTACGCGCCCTCGGGATCCTCGTCGATGAGCCGAGCGACCATCACAAGGTTCTTGGCGACATCGTCCGCGAGCGTCTTCGGCAGGCTCTGCAGCTCCTGCCGTACGTCCTTGTCGATCTCGTCGCCCGTGACGTCCTCGGGGATCGGCAGCCGCTTGATCGGCTCGCGGTCGCGGTCGCGGTCACGCTCGTCACGGAACCGACCGCCGCCGCGCCGGTCGTCACGCCGGTCGTCGCGCCCACGGAACCCGCCGGGGCGTCCACCCCGGTCGTCACGCCGGAACCCACGGCCGCCACGGTCGTCACGCCCGCGGAATCCACCGCGCTCACCCCGGCTGTCCTCACGCCGGAACCCGCCACGGTCCCCACGGTCCTCGCCCCGACGCTCGTCGCGACGGATCCCACCCCGGTCGCCGCGATCACCACGGTCACCCCGGTCGTCCCGACGGAACCCACGATCGCGGTCGTCGCCACGGAAACCACGGTCACGGTCCCGGTCGTCGCGGCGGAAGCCCCCACGATCCCCGTCACGGCGGTCATCACGGCGGTCATCACGCCGATCGTCTCGGCGGTCATCACGGCGGAAGCCACCGCGCTCGCCGCCACGCTCGCCACGGTCATCGCCTCGACGGTCGTCCCGACGCCCGTAACCACCGCGGTGGTCATCGCGACGGCCGTAGCCACGGTCGTCGTCGCGACGGTCGTCCCTGCGGTCATCCCGTCGGAAGGCGGGGCGATCTCGGTCCCCGTCCCGACGGAAGCCACGATCGCGGTCCCGGTCGTCGCGGCGCGGACCACCGGACCGGTCGTCACGCCGGAACGCCGGACGCGGCCCACGATCACCCTCACGCCGGTCGTCCCGCCGGCCGCCGTAGCCGCCACGGCTGTCGTCACGGCGGAAGCCACCGCGGTCGCCGCCACGCTCGCCACGGTCATCGCCTCGACGGTCGTCCCGACGGCCGTAGCCACCACGGTCGTTGTCACGGCGCGGCCCACCGGACCGGTCGTCACGGCGCTCGCTGTCCCGCCGGAAGCCACCACGGTCACCGCGGTCGCTACGGTCGCTGCGGTCACCGCGGTCGCTGCGGAATCCTCGGCGATCCCCCCGATCTCCCCGGTCGCCGCGGTCACCACTGTCCCGTCGGCGCTGGTCGCGCTCCGGTCGATCGTCGGGAGAGTTGGTGGACATGGTGACTCCTGTCTTCGGTACCGCAAGCATTCTAAAAACGAAAGGACCCCTGGTCCCAGCTGAACGCTGGTGACCAGGGGTCCTTCCCAAAGATTGTTCGGCGGTGTCCTACTCTCCCACAGGGTCCCCCCTGCAGTACCATCGGCGCTGTGAGGCTTAGCTTCCGGGTTCGGAATGTAACCGGGCGTTTCCCTCACGCTATGACCACCGAAACCCTAATGGTTTCGAGCGAACAAGCACACTTTTCTTTTATGCGTTCTGCTCAAACCGGCAACGGTCGTTGCCTCAGAACTAACACAGTGGACGCGAGCAACTGAGGACAAGCCCTCGGCCTATTAGTACCGGTCACCTCCACACGTTACCGTGCTTCCAGATCCGGCCTATCAAC
>NZ_JBITLW010000017.1:0-265442 GCF_044465645.1 Streptomyces sp. NPDC049627
GGCGTTGACTTTTGGCACGCTGTTGAGTTCTCAAGGAACGGTCGCTTCCTTTGTACTCACCCTCTCGGGCTTTCCTCCGGGCGCTTCCCTTCGGTGTTTCCAACTCTATCAGTGTTTTTCCGTCTCTCTGACCACCGTCTGCAGGCATGCAGAAAGTGACCCCGAGATAGGATCTGACAAGTTGGGTGCTGGCAGGCAAGGACGCTTGGTCGCGTCACTCGGCCCCACGCAGGAGTACGACTGTACACGCGGCCGCAGAGCAGGGGCAAATCGAGATGGGGTATGGTCTAGACCACTTCGCAAGGCGGAGCGGAACCGGCACTTCACGTGACATACGCTGCTGAACAGTGCGCCGTCCGGCACAGGCAGCGACGGCCCATATCGATCTCCACCCCTGGGAGGCTTCCCATGACCACCGTGACGTCCCCGCTGGCAGGACGCGCCGTCGGACTGGCATCCGTACCAGATCCTGTCTTCTCCGGGGCCATGGTCGGCCCGGGCACCGCGATCGACCCCGTGCGTGAGCCCTCCGAGGCTGTGTCGCCCGTTGACGGAGTCATCGTCTCTCTCCATCCGCACGCCTTCGTCGTCGTCGACGAGGAGGGTCATGGTGTGCTCACTCATCTTGGTATCGACACCGTGCAGCTCAACGGCGAGGGCTTCGAGCTGCTCGTGAACAAGGGCGACACCGTGGCGCGCGGCCAGAGCATCGTGCGCTGGAACCCGGCGGCGGTCGAAGAAGCCGGCAAGTCCCCGGTGTGCCCGATCGTGGCGCTCGAGGCCACGGCCGAGGCCCTCTCCGATCTGCGTGATGACGGCGATGTGAAGTCCGGCGACAGTCTCTTCGTCTGGAAGTGACACCGGCGCCGTCCTACGACGGCAAGTAGGGACGACAACCACCGCGGCGGCGGGACCCGCCGCACTATCGGAGACGGGTGAGATGGAGACAACGCTGCGAGGCGTCGGCGTGAGCCACGGTGTGGCGATCGGCGAGGTTCGGCACATGGGAACGGCGGTCCTCGAGCCGCCTGCCAAGCAGATTCCGGCCGAGGATGCGGAGCGTGAACAGGGGCGCGCTCGCAAGGCCGTGGAAGCTGTGGCAGCAGACCTGATGGCACGCGGCAATCTGGCGGGGGGCGAAGCCCAGGCCGTACTCGAGGCCCAGGCGATGATGGCCCAGGACCCCGAGCTGATGGCGGACGTGGACCGCCGTATCGCCGTCGGCAGCACGGCCGAGCGTGCCGTGTACGACGCCTTCGCCGCGTACCGCGAGCTGCTGGCGGGTGCCGGTGAGTACCTTGCCGGCCGTGTGGCCGACCTCGATGACGTGCGGAATCGTATCGTCGCTCGTTTGCTCGGGGTTCCGATGCCGGGTGTCCCGGACAGCGACGAGCCCTATGTCCTGGTCGCGCGGGACCTCGCCCCGGCCGACACGGCGCTGCTGGACCCGGCCCTCGTCCTCGGCTTCGTCACCGAGGAGGGTGGGCCCACCAGCCACAGCGCGATTCTGGCCCGGGCGCTCGGGGTCCCGGCCGTGGTCGCGCTGCCGGGTGCCGGTGAGCTCGCCGAGGGCACGGTCATCGCCGTGGACGGCAGCACCGGTGACATCTTCGTGAACCCCAGCGAAGAGAAGAAGGCCGAGTTGGAAGCGGCTGCCGCCGCGCGCAAGGCCGCGCTCGCGGCGTCCACGGGTCCGGGTGCCACGGCCGACGGCCACAAGGTGCCGTTGCTGGCCAACGTCGGCGGGCCGTCCGACGTGGCGGCCGCAGTCGAGGCGGGTGCTGAGGGCGTCGGTCTGTTCCGCACCGAGTTCCTCTTCCTCGACGACAGCAAGAAGGCGCCGTCGGAGGAGAAGCAGGTCGAGGCCTACCGGCAGGTTCTCGAAGCCTTCCCCGAGGGCCGGGTCGTCGTACGCGTCCTGGACGCGGGTGCGGACAAGCCGCTCGACTTCCTGACGCCGGCCGACGAGCCGAACCCCGCCCTGGGTGTGCGCGGTCTGAGGACGCTGCTGGACCACCCCGAGGTGCTGCGCACGCAGCTGACGGCACTCGCGAAGGCTGCGGAGGGGCTGCCCGTCTACCTCGAGGTCATGGCCCCGATGGTGGCGGACCGCACCGATGCGAAGGCGTTCGCGGACGCGTGCCGTGCGGCCGGGCTGCAGGCGAAGTTCGGAGCGATGGTGGAGATTCCGTCGGCCGCACTGCGGGCGCGTTCGATCCTGCAGGAGGTCGAATTCCTGTCGCTGGGCACGAACGACCTCGCGCAGTACACCTTTGCCGCGGACCGGCAGGTGGGTGCGGTGTCCCGTCTGCAGGATCCATGGCAGCCCGCGCTGCTCGACCTGGTCGCGCTGTCGGCCGAGGCGGCGAAGGCCGAGGGCAAGAGCTGCGGTGTCTGTGGTGAGGCGGCGTCCGACCCGCTGCTGGCATGTGTGCTGACCGGTCTGGGTGTCACCTCCCTGTCCATGGGCTCGGCTTCGATTCCTTATGTCCGCGCGACGCTGGCGAAGTTCACGCTGGCCCAGTGTGAGCGTGCCGCTGCAGCGGCACGGGCGGCGGACAGTGCCGAAGAGGCGCGCAACGCGGCTCAGGCGGTGCTGTCCGGCGAATAGCGGAGCCGGCGGGCTGCGTGGCGATCTTGTGGGGCGCTCCACCTACGGGTGGGGCGCCCCCTTGCGCTCAGTGGTCGTGACCCCGAGTCGCCTCCTCATCGCCGAGATGCGGTGGCACGCAGTAGTCGACGCCCGATTCCGGGCCGATGATGTCTCCGGATTCGATGTCGGTGCAGTAGGCGTCGAAGACCTCGCCTGCCGTGAGAGGTTCCAGACCGTCTGCACGCAGGCGCCATCCGTAGATGCGGTCGGACGTGCCGGGGGCGCTGGTGCGCATGACGAGTCCGCCGGGGCTCTTGGTGGCGAGGCCGAGGGCGAGAACCGTCGTGAACTCCAGGGCTTCCGCCTCGTCGAGGTGTGTGGCGCCCGGGGTGCTTTCGTCGGCGTGCAGGACGGCGACGAGTGTTTCCGGCGTCCCCGTCACGCTGCACACGAGGTGTCGGCTTCCCGGCTGGGCCGTGTCGAGGATCCGGACGAGGAGGCTCGAGGCACGGACGAAGGCCGCGCGGCCGATGTCCTCGCCGCAGGTGGCGCAGGTGCCGAGTCGCGCCAGGAGTGTGGATGCGTACTCCCAGGTGGCTTGTCGGACGGCTTCGTCGACGAGCGCCGGCACGAGCTCTGCCAGGGGCTGCCCCTCGTAGGGGACGGTGGGTCCGGTGCTCGCGAGTTCGGCGGTGAAGCGGGTGCGGCTCGACGGGACGTCGGGGTCGAGGCCCGTTTCCGCGCAGAACTCTGCGTATTCCTGTGGATCGAAGAGAGCGATCGTCGTATGGCTGCCCTGGGAGGCCCGCGTCCTGAGGAGGGCTTCCACCTGTTCCAGATACTTCTTGTGGTCGTCGAAGGTGAAGCTGCGGTAGCACCGCATGGCACGGAAGTCGTGCTCGTCGGTCAGCAGGCCGATCGTGCCGGCGATTTCGCGGCGCAGGACGCGTCGCATCGTCTGGTGGTCGGTGTGCGCCATCTTTCCCCCTGTGCGCAGTCGATCAATGCTCACTCACAGTAACCGGGGGTACTGACAATGGCGTGGGGCTGAGGTCCCTGCGGACCCGAGCAGCCGGTATTCGCGCAGGTCGGACAGGTGGGGTCCGTCGACCGGCCTCGAAGTTCGGCGTCGGTGAAGACTCCGAGGCCGGTGCGCGTCGGTCAGTCGCGCTTGCGGGCGAGTTCCTCGTAGAAGTGCAGCAGGTCGAGGTTGTCGATGGAACCCGGATTGACCGCCTTCTCAAGGGGTGTGCCCTGCAGGAGACGCTTGACCGGGACCTCGATGCGCTTTCCGGTGAGGGTGTGTGGGACGCCGGGGACCTCGATGATCTCGTCGGGGACGTGACGTGGTGAGAGCTGTTCGCGGATGGTCTGTTTGATGCGGTTCAAGAGAGTCTCGTCGAGCACGGCTCCTGGGACCAGGTGCACGAACAAGGGCATCCAGTAGCCGCCGTCGGGCTGCTCGATGCCGATGACGAGGGATTCCTTGATCTCGGGGAGTCGCTCCACGGCTTCGTAGATGTCGGCCGACCCCATGCGGACGCCCTGGCGGTTGAGTGTCGAGTCGGAGCGGCCGTGGATGACGACGGAGCCGCGTGAGGTCACGGTGATCCAGTCGCCGTGGCGCCACACGCCGGGATATGTGTCGAAGTAGCTGTCGTGGTACCGGCTGCCGTCCGGGTCGTTCCAGAAGTAGATCGGCATGGACGGCATGGGGTTGGTGACCACGAGCTCGCCCACCTCGTCGATGAGGGGCTTTCCGCTGGGGTCCCAGGACTGCAGGTCGGTGCCGAGGCTGGGGGCCTGGAGTTCGCCGATGTACACGGGCAGCGTGGGCACGGCTCCCGCGAAGCAGGAGCACACGTCGGTACCGCCGCTGACGGAGGCGATCCAGAGGTCGTCGCGGACCTTGTCGTGCAGCCAGCGGAAGCCGTCGGGTGGCAGCGGTGACCCTGTGGTGGCGACGCATTGCACCTTGGAGAGGTCGAAGTCGCGGGCGGGGCGCACCTCGGCCTTGCGGCAGGCCATGACGTACGCGGCCGAGGTTCCGTAGAGAGTGGCTCCCGTGCGTTCGGCGACTCGCCACTGGGCGCCCGTGTCGGGATAGCCCGGGCTGCCGTCGTAGAGGACGATCGTGGTGCCGGTGAGCAGGCCGGAGACGAGGAAGTTCCACATCATCCAGCCCGTCGAGGTGTACCAGAAGAAACGGTCCTCGGGGCCGAGGTCGCAGTGCAGACCGAGTTGTTTGAGGTGCTCGACGAGGATGCCGCCCTGGGACTGGACGATGGCCTTGGGCAGGCCGGTCGTGCCGGAGGAGTAGAGCACCCAGAGGGGGTGGTCGAAGGGCACTTGCTCGAAGACGGGTTCGATGTCGGCTGCGGTGAGGGCCGACCACTCCAGTGCGCCCTCGGGGGCCTCTGTGCCGAGGAGGGGAATGTGCACTACGGCGCGCAGGGTGGGCAGTTCGTGGCGGAGTTCGGCGACGATGTCGTGGCGGTCGTGCGCCTTGCCGCCGTAGCGGTAGCCGTCGACGGTGAACAGGACGACCGGTTCGACCTGCTGGAATCGGTCGAGGACGCTGCGGGCGCCGAAGTCGGGGGCGCAGGAGGTCCAGACGCCTCCGACGGCGGCCGTGGCGAGGAGGGCGACGACGGCCTGCGGGATGTTCGGGAGGTAGCCGCTGACGCGGTCTCCGGGGCGTACGCCGAGGGCGCGCAGCTCGGCAGCGAGGGAGCCGACCTGGCGGCGCAGCTCGGACCAGGTCACGGGGCGGGGTTCGTGGGATTCGTCGACGTACAGGAGCGCCGGGTCGTCGGCGCGGGTCGCCGCGGCGCGCAGGGCGTGCTCGGCGTAGTTCAGGGTGGCGCCGGGGAACCATTGGGCGCCGGGCATGGCGCGGTCGCCCAGCACGCGCGCGTACGGGGTGGAGAAGCGTACGTCGAACCACTCGGTGACGGCTTTCCAGAAGGTGTCCAGTTCGTCGACCGACCAGCGGTGCAGGGCCGCATATCCGCCCTCGGCGGGGGCACCGTGGTTCTCTGCGGCCCAGGCCTGGAACCTGGTGACTTGCGCCTGCGCGATGCGCTGCGCATCTGGCTGCCAGAGCGGCTGAGGATTCACGGTCGACATTGGGGCGGCTCCTGGACTGTGCGCGTCGTGTGCGTCTTCCACGCACGGCTGGGGTGTGCGCGTGACGCGGATGACACGGACGATGCCATGTGATCGACTTCTGCACCAGGGTGCGCTCCACATAGTCCGTGTCGTGAAGATGTGGTCCCGACACGGGTGAACGGAAGTTGAACGGCACGCGGGCGTGGGGCAGTGAATGGCAGGCTGAGCAGCATGGACGGTCGTGACCTGGTGCGTTCGATAATGGCGGTCGGTTCTGTGGGAGCGGCCCAGGGGTTGCGTACCGTACAAGCGGCGTGGCGCAGGAAGCGCGCCGACGCGGTGGGGCTGCCGCCTCGGGGGGCCGAGCGCGCTCGGGTTCCAGGGACCGTGCAGGAGGTGCAGCCCGGTCCGGGCGGGGGCGTCATACGGTTCGGCCGGTCCGAGTTGCGCGTCATCGTCACCGTGAACGGGGCCGTCTTCTGGGGCTGGGACGGTGCCGCTCCCGAGCCGTCGTACGCGCTCGCGGGCCGCTGTCCCGAACCGGATCCCAGGGCCGTGCTGGAGCCGGACAAGGACGGTGGCTGGCGGGTCGTGGCCGAGCGGGTGACGGTCGTGGTGTCACGGCACGGCGCGGTCGAGGTACAGACTCCGGGTGGTGTGACACTGCGCCGCGATCTGCCGCCGCGTTGGTGGGAGCCGGTCGGCGGTGGGCCGGCACGCTGGATGCAGCGGTCGGAGGTGGCCGCGGACGCACGGTTCTTCGGGCTGGGCGGCCGGGCGTCGGGGCCGCGGCTGAAGGACGGGACGTACAGGCTCTGGAACACCGACCCGGGCCATGCGTTCGGCCCTGACGACGACCCGCTGTACATCACCATGCCGGTACAGCTGGTGGTGGCCGACGCGGCCACGCACCTGGTGTTCCACGACACCTCGTGGGACGGCACGGTGACACTGCGCGAGGGCGAGGAGGGCGCCGGTTCCGGGCATGACCGCGCGGGGACCAGCGAGCTGAGGATGGACGGGGGTCCGCTGCGCTGCTGGGTGATGGTGGGCACTCCCGCGCGCGTGCTGCTCGTCTGGGCCTCCCTCACCGGCGCTGCCGCGCTGCCGCCCACGTGGGCGCTGGGCCATCATCACGCGCGGTGGGGCTTCGGCAGTGAGCAGGAGGTGCGGCGGATCGTTTCGGGTTACCAGGAGCGGGACCTGCCGCTGGACGCGGTCCATCTGGACATCGACCACTACGACGAACATCAGGTGTTCACGGTCGATCAGGAGCGCTTCCCGAAACTGCCGCAGCTGGCAGAGGACTTGCGGCGGGACGGGATCCGCCTGGTGTCGATCGTCGACCCGGCGGTCAAGGCCACGCCGGGCAATTCCGTGTACGACAGCGGGACCGCCGGGGACGTGTTCGTCCGGGACGCCTCGGGGCGACTCTTTCGCGGAGTGGTCTGGCCAGGCGAGGCGGTGTTCCCCGACTTCACGCACGGGCGCGTGCGGCAGTGGTGGGGCGGTCTGTACGAGGAGCGGCTGGGGCAGGGTTTCTCGGGTTTCTGGCATGACATGAACGAGCCGACGTCCTTCGCTGCCTTCGGGGAGTCGACTCTGCCTCGTTCGGCCCGGCATTCTCTGGAAGGGCGGGACGGGGATCATCAGGAGGCGCACAACGTCTACGGCCTGTGCATGGCCATGGCGGGATACGAGGGGCTGCGCGTACTCGTGCCCGGGGAGCGCCCTTTCGTGTTCTCCCGCTCGGGATGGGCCGGCATGCAGCGCTACGGGGGCACCTGGTCCGGTGATGTGGCCACGGGCTGGCCAGGGCTGCGGGCGGCGCTGTCGCTGGTCATGGGCCTCGGGCTGTGCGGGGTGCCCTACTCGGGGCCGGATGTGGGCGGGTTCGATGGGAGTCCTTCGCCGGAGCTGTATCTGCGGTGGTTCCAGTTGGCCGCGTATCTGCCGCTGTTCCGTACGCACGCGAGTCTGCGGGCGGGGCGCAGGGAACCTTGGGAGTTCGGTTCCGAGGTGCTGGAGCACGCGCGCGTGGCGCTCGTCGAGCGCCGGAGGCTGCTTCCGTACTTCGTGACACTGGCACACCTGGCCCGGCGGACAGGGGCACCGTATGTGCGTCCGCTGTGGTGGCCGGCACCTGAGGAGCGCGCTCTGCGCGACTGCGAGGATGCGTTTCTGCTGGGCGATTGTCTGCTGGTGGCTCCGGTACTGGATCCGGGCGCTCAGCGGCGCACGGTGCAGCTGCCGCGAGGGCGCTGGTACGACACGGTGACGGAGCGGGCGTATGAGGGACCGGGGCAGGTGCTCGTCGAGGCGCCCCTGTCCCGGATCCCGGTACTCGCGCGCGCGGGTGCCGTCGTCCCCGTACGTGGGGACGACGGCGGGCTGGAACTGGAGGTGTGGGCGCCCGCCCCGGGACGTACCGGGGGCGGGCTGGTCGTGCCGGATGCGGGTGACGGCTGGGACGAACCGGAGATCGAGCGCTACGTCACCCGTTGGGAGGGCGGAAAGCTGATCGTCGAGCGGGAGCACGAGGACGGCGTGATCACGTCACCCCGTCCGGTGCGTATACGAGGGCTCGGCGAGCGGTGAGCTCAGAGGTAACGGCCCTCGAAGAACGCCCGTACGGCCAGGGTGTGCAGCGGGAAGGCCAGCTCCTCCGGCCTGCGCAGGAGGTGCCAGCCTTCGGTCTCGTCCGTGGCGGCCGACGTCGGCAGACGGTCGGCGGGCCGTTCCGGAAGGAGGCCGAACAGCAGCAGGTGCCCGTCGGGAGAGCTCATGGCGTCGACGAGGCGTACATCGCGGCCGGCCGCGTCGATACCGGTCTCTTCCTTGAGTTCTCGGACGACGGCCTGCCGCCAGTCCTCGCGGTCGTCGATGTAGCCCCCGGGGAGGGCGATGCCTCCGCGCGCGGGGCCGACAGTGCGCGTGATGACGACCAGGGCGGTGCCCTTGGTGTCGTACACGGGCTGCAGCGCGATCGCTACCGGCAGCGGGTTGCGGTAGGCCACGGTGCCGCATGCCGGGCAGGTGCGGGGCCAGCCGGAGACGCCCTCTCCGTAGGGCGCGCCGCAGCTCGAACAGTGGGAGCCTGCTGCGGAGTTGGGGCCGGAGTGCTGAGTTTCGGACACGCGGCGGACTGTATCCGATCAGGGGAAGGGCGTCTTCCGGGGGCCGGTCACTACTGCCGGGCGAGGGATTTCCAGGACACGGGGAAGTCGAAGTAGGTGTCCGGGTAGGGCTCCGGCTTGTAGGTGTAGTGCCACCACTCTTCGGCGAGGTTCACGAATCCGAGGGCTTCAAGGGTGTTCTTGAGCAGCAGCCGGTTGGCACGCTGTTCGCCCTGAATGCGCGGGTCGAGGGTGTGCGAGAGGGTGTCGAAGCAGTCGAAGCCGGTGCCCATGTCGACGGAGTTGTCGGGGAAGCGCTCGCTTCTGGGTGCGTAGCAGGGCACGAGGGGCTCTCCCGGTACGTACGGCCGGGTGGGCTTCGCCGGCAGCCGGACGATCGTCAGATCCATGGTGGAGCCGCGGCTGTGGCCGGATTTCTCCGCGATGTAACCGTCCACGAACAGACGGGTCTTGTCGACGTTCGGGTAGAACTCGTCCTTCATGGCCTGGTCGTCGAGGTCCTCGGCCCAACGCACGAAGTGGTCGACGGCGCGCTGCGGCCGGTAACAGTCGTACACCTTGAGCGTGTAGCCCTGGCGCAGCAATTGCTTCTGGGCTTTGTGGAGCGCTTCGGCTGCGGGCCGGGTCAGGATGCAGAGGGGCTGCCGGTAGCCGTCGATGCGCTCGCCCACGAAGTTGTGCGGGGTGAAGTACCGCATCTCCTGGAGGATGGTTGGATCCATGGTTCTCAGCGCCACGAAGTCCTTGGGCGCTCTGGGCTCGGTCTTCGCCTGGGCGGTGGCGGGAGCTGCGGTCACGGCCAGCAAGGTGGCGAGCGTGGTGACCAGTCCCCGTACCGCGGTGGAGAGTCGTGTCATGTCTCCTGCATCTATCAGGAATGTGTTCCGCCGGGGAAGCGATCGGATGCAGTCCGGTGGTCGGGCCGCCCTGCCGCTTTCCGGTCGCACGTGGCACACTTCTGACATCCCGTCAGATCCTTGCCAGGAGGGGCTATGCCGCGCACGCGTACACCTGTGGTCGCCGGGTGGTTCGCCGGTGACGAGGGCGATTTCCGGCTCCTCGGCACCCGTTGCTCGATCTGCACGTCGGTCTTCTTTCCCCGCGAGGACACTCACTGCCGCAACCCGGGCTGCCCTGGCGGCGACTTGGAGGAGGTGCCGCTCTCACGGCGCGGACGCGTCTGGTCGTACACAGACAGCCGGTACCGGCCTCCGTCACCCTATGTGACCGACCCGGAACTTCCATGGGAGCCGTACACGTTGATCGCTGTGGAGCTGGCAGCCGAGCGCCTCGTGGTGCTCGGGCAGGCGGTTCCCGGGGTCACCGTCGCCGATCTGACGGTGGGCATGGAGGTGGAGGTCGTTCCGGGCGTCCTGCATGAGGACGCGGAGACGACCTGGACGACGTGGCAGTGGCGGCCGACGGGGGTGACGGCATGACGGAAGACGTGGCGGTACTCGGGGTGGGCATGCATCCCTGGGGGAAGTGGGGGCGCAGTTTCGTCGAGTACGGGGCGTTGGCGGCCCGCGCGGCACTTGCCGATGCGGGCCTGGAGTGGCGGGACATCGGGTCGATCGTCGGCGCGGACACCGTGCGGGGCGGTTATCCGGGGTATGTCGCCGGGGCGACGTTCGCAAAGGCGCTCGGCTGGCAGGGCGCACGGGTCACGAGCGTGTACGCGGCGTGCGCGTCCGGGGCGCAGGCCGTCAACACCGCGCGGGCTCAGATACTTTCGGGGCTGGCGGATGCGGTGCTGGTGGTAGGTGCGGATGCGGCACCCAAGGGGTTCTTCCGGCCGGCGGGCGGCGACCGGCCGGACGACCCGGACTGGCTGCGTTTCCGCGTCCTCGGCGCGACCAATCCGGCCTACTTCGGGCTGTACGCGCGCCGCCGGATGGCCGTGCACGGGGACACACCGGAGGACTTCGCCCAGGTCAAGGTGAAGAACGCCGCGATCGGCGCGCTGAATCCCTATGCGCGATACCGCAAACGGGTCACCGCCGACGAGGTCGCCGCGTCCGCCGTGGTCGCCGATCCCCTGCGCCTGCTCGACATCTGCGCGACCTCGGACGGAGGGGCGGCGATCGTGCTGGCCGGCATGGAGTTCGCACGTCGGTACGGCGCCAGGGATCCCGTACGGATCCGGGCAGTGTCGACAGTGACACCCCGTTACCCCACCACCGTCCTGGATCTGCCCGACATGGCGACGGACTCGGCGGTGGCGGTGCAACCGGCGGCCGAGACGTTCCGGGAGTCGATCGCGCACGCGGCCTACGACGAAGCGGGTATCGGTCCGGAGGAGCTCTCCTTCGCTGAGATCTACGACCTGTCCACCGCTCTGGAGTTGCAGTGGTACGAGGATCTGGGGCTGTGCGGCGAAGGAGAGGCCGCGAAGCTGCTGCGGGAGGGCGCGACGACACTGGGCGGACGCATACCCGTGAACGTGAGCGGCGGGCTGGCTTCCTTCGGGGAGGCGGTACCGGCCCAGGCGATCGCCCAGGTCTGCGAGCTCACCTGGCAGTTGAGAGGCGATGCGGGCGACCGGCAGGTCACCGGGGCTCGCGTGGGGATCGCGGCGAACCAGGGGCTGTTCGGGCACGGATCGGCGTTGATCGCGGTGCGGTGATGCGGCGACGGCGTCGGGCATGCGCGCGTGGACGTGCGAGCGACCTCACCGTCGTACAACCTAGGACGGCACGGCGGGTTGCTACGCACTGTGACCAACCCGGAAACCTGCGTGAACGTCTCATGAACTGGGCTCGGGCGTGCTCCGGCGGTCGCCATCATGCTCCCGTGGACTCCTGGACGGATACTCTCCGCTTCGCTTTCCAACCGGTGGTCAACCTGACGACCGGAGGAGTCGCAGGCCTGGAGATACTCGCCCGCCCGGAGACCGGCGACGTCCTGGCCGAGGCCCGCCGCGATCCTGAACTCGACGGGCGGCTCGCCACATTGGCTTTCCGCGCGGCGGCGCGCAAGGAGACGTTGCTGCCTCTGTACGTCAACGTGTTCGCCGGGACCCTTGCCGACCTCGGTGGGCTCACACCGCTGCACGACGCCGTGCGTGCCGCTGGGCGGCTGCCATGGGAGGTGACGATCGACATCGGCCCGCCGTACACGCATGTGCCTCAGCGTGCGTTGCTGGAGGCGATCGGCTCGCTGCGGGACCAGGGGTTCCGGATCAGCGCGGATGGCGTCGGCGACGGGGACGTGCCGCTGCGGCTGCTCACCGACATGGTGCCTGACCTGCTGAAACTCGACGCCTCCATGCTGACGCGCCCGGCTGCGGTGCGAGGCATGCGAACGCTGTGCGATGAGTTGGCAGCCCTGCTGTGTATCGAGGGCGTGGAGACGGAGCTGCAGTGCGCATCCGCCCAGTCGGCCGGTGCGCAGCTGGCTCAGGGGGAGCTGTTCGCTCCACCGGCTCGGCTGCCCGCGGCGGAGGTGTACGTTCCGCCGCGCTCCCCCGGACCCGCGGTGACGCCACGCTCGGGGCCGTCGGTGCTGGAGTTCGTGCGGCCGGCCGCCCTGCTGCCCGCCGCCGCGTCCGCAGGCCAGGTGCGGGCGCTGCTGACCGGCTCGCCGGACGTGTCCGGGGTGCTGCTGGTGGACGCGGGCGGCGTGCCGGTGCGGTCGGTGCACCGCTCGCGCTTCCTGCTGTCCATGTCGGGCCGCTACGGCCATGCCCTGTACGCCGACCGGCCCGCGGCCAAGCTCGGAGATCCGCCGCGCACGGTGGGCGTCGACGCCACCGCGTGGGAGGTACTGGACGTGGTCGCCGTCGGCGGGCGCGACCGCACGTCGGACGATGTGGCCGTGGTCGACCGGTACGGCCGGTGTGTGGGCGTCGTACGGCTCGCCGACCTCGTGCGTGCGCTCGCCGAGACGCGGGTCGAGGAGGCCGCGGGGCTCAATCCCCTGACCCGGCTGCCGGGGTCCGACGCGATCACCGGTGAGGTGGACCGGCGGATCGCGGACGGGCGGATGTTCGCGCTGAGCTGGCTGGACGTGGACGACTTCAAGCAGGTCAACGACGGTGCCGGCTTCGCCGCGGGCGACGAGCTGATCAGGTCGGTCGGACGGGCGCTGCAGCACGCGGCGTCCGGCAGCACCCGAGTGGGTCACATCGGCGGAGACGACTTTCTCGTGCTCGCTGATCCGGAAGGGCTGAGCCCGCTGGCCGCCTCCGTGCTGGACGCGCCCTGGTCCGCCGGCGGGCGTCCCGTCACGCTGTCCCTGGCCACGGTCCTGTGCGAGCCCGGGAGTGTGACGGACCACCGGCAGGCGGCCGCCTGTCTGGCTCCCCTGAAGAAGGCCGCGAAGTCGCTCAACGGGGCGAGCTGGGTGCTGGGCCGCGCGGGGCTGTCCGGGCACGAGGTCCTGCGCGGTGTGGCGGCGGAGCCGGCCCGGGCCGAGTGGGCGGTGGCGGACCCGGGTAAGGGGTGAGACTCTTTTCCTACCAGGTCGGCGGTGCCGAACGGCGTCCGTACGGCCTCAGCACAGCCATGGCCTTGGACCCCTGCCGGGTCCAGCAGGAACTGGCCTCTCCTGCCGGCCTCAGCAGGGCCTCGGTGTCCGTCCTCTACCCGAACGGGCGTGCCACGAGCCGCGTCGGCGACGGTCCGTGACCCGTCGGTGCGCCCCCAACCAGTGGCGTCGGCGACCTTGACGCCCCCTGGACACCGGTGAACACTTCCCGGTGTCGGTCGACATCGCCGTACATTCTCGGCGTATCCACGCACTGCGCCGCGCGGTTCCGCCTGCACCAAGGCGCCTTCCCCCACGGGCGAGTCGGCTGCGACGGCACGCTCGTCACGGACGCCGGGCGGGGCGCGGGACATCCCTGCCCCCGGCTGAAGTCGCCATGGGAAACGCACCCCGCACGGAGAACCGGGGCCGATCGTCCCGGCCAGGGCCTAGGAGCCGCCATGAGCAACGGAGACGTATTTCTCGGTGAGGTCATCGGTACTGCGATTCTGATCCTCTTCGGGGCCGGAGTGGTGGCCGCCGTCGTACTCAACTACTCAAAGGCGAAGGACGCGGGCTGGATCGTCATCACGTTCGGCTGGGGATTCGGCGTGATGGCCGGCGCCTACACCGCCGCGCCGCTGTCCGGAGGGCACCTCAACCCGGCCGTGACGCTCGGGATCGCCATCGACACCGGGGACTGGGACCAGGTCCCGGTCTACATCGCCGGGCAGATGGTCGGCGCGATGCTCGGCGCGGTCCTGTGCTGGCTGGTCTATTTCGCCCAGTTCCAGGCCAACGCCGACGACGACATCGCTCAGCCGACCCTCGGGATCTTCTCCACGGCGCCCGCGATCCGCAATCCCGTGGCGAACCTGATCACCGAGATCATCGCGACCGTCGCGCTGGTTCTGCCGATCCTAGCGTTCGGCCTGACCGAAGGACTGGGCGAGTCCGGCACCGCGATTCTGATCGTCTCGTTCCTGGTGGTCGGCATCGGTCTGTCGCTCGGCGGGCCCACGGGATACGCCATCAACCCGGCCCGTGACCTGGGCCCGCGCATCACCCACGCCTTGCTCCCGATCCCCAACAAGGGCACCTCGGACTGGGGTTACGCGTGGATCCCGGTGGTGGGACCGCTGATCGGCGGGGCACTGTCCGGGCTCATCTTCAACGCAGCCTTCTGAAGGAACCGACGAAGGGGACGTCATGACGGACAAGTTCGTCGCCGCTATCGACCAGGGCACCACCTCCAGCCGCTGCATCATCTTCAACCAGGACGGCGCCATCGTGGCCGTCGACCAGCGTGAGCACCGCCAGATCTTCCCCAAGCCGGGCTGGGTGGAGCACGACGCGACCGAGATCTGGTCCAAGGTGCAGGCGGTGGTCGCCGGTGCGATCGCCAAGGCCGGACTGCGTGCCGACCAGCTCAGCGCACTCGGCATCACCAACCAGCGCGAGACGACCGTCCTGTGGGACCGTGCGACGGGCAAGCCGGTGCACAACGCGATCGTGTGGCAGGACACACGTACCGCGGCGCTGTGCAACCAACTCGGCGGCCCGGACGGGCAGGATCGTTTCCGTGAGCAGACCGGGCTGCCACTGGCCAGCTACTTCTCCGGGCCCAAGGCTGCCTGGCTGCTGGACAACGTGCCGGGCCTCAGGAACCGCGCCGAGAACGGCGAGATCGCCTTCGGCACCATCGACTCCTGGCTGATCTGGAACCTCACCGGCGGCACCGACGGCGGACACCACGTCACCGACGTGACGAACGCCGGACGCACCATGCTGATGAACCTGGAGACCCTCCAGTGGGACTCCTCGATCCTGTCCGCCATGAACGTGCCCGAGGCGGTCCTGCCGGAGATCAGGTCCTCCGCCGAGGTGTACGGGACCGCCGTCGGCCAGCTGTCCGGCGTGCCCGTCGCCTCTGCGCTGGGCGACCAGCAGGCGGCCGTGTTCGGGCAGGCCTGCTACGACGTGGGCACGGCGAAGAACACCTACGGCACGGGCAGCTTCCTGCTGCTCAACACGGGCAACCGGCCGGTGCCGTCGAAGAGCGGACTGCTGACGACCATGGGCTACAAGATCGGCAGCGAGGCGCCCGTGTACTGCCTGGAGGGGGCGATAGCCATAACGGGCGCGCTGGTCCAATGGTTCCGCGACCAGCTCGGCATTATCCGCACCGCCGACGAGATCGAGCCCTTGGCGGCAAGCGTCGAGGACAACGGCGGCGCATACATCGTGCCGGCCTTCTCCGGACTGTTCGCGCCGTACTGGCGTTCCGACGCGCGCGGTGTCATCACCGGACTGACGCGGTACGTCACGAAGGCGCACCTCGCGCGCGCGGTGCTGGAGGCGACGAGCTGGCAGACCCGCGAGGTCGTGGAGGCCATGTACCAGGACTCCGGGGTGCAGATCACGACCCTGAAGGTCGACGGCGGCATGACGAAGAACAACCTGCTCATGCAGCATCAGGCGGACGTGCTCGATGTGCCGGTGATCAGGCCCAAGGTCTCCGAGACGACCTGCCTGGGTGCCGCGTACGCGGCGGGGCTGGCCACCGGGGTGTGGAACGACCTGGACGAGCTCAAGGCGCACTGGGCGAAGGACGCCGAGTGGACGCCCGCCATGCCCGCCGAGGTACGCGACCGCGAGTACCACAACTGGCGCAAGGCGGTGGAGAAGAGCTTCGGCTGGGAAGAGGACGGCGACAACTGACCGTGCCCCCATGAGCCACGGCCCGTACCCCGGTCGGCGGGGGTACGGGCCGTGCGGGTGGGGTGGAAGTCACGGTTGTGCGGTAGGCGTCAGGTGGTCACGGTCTGGCGGCGGTCCGCCTGATAGGCCATCGCGTGCTGGACGACGCCGATCAGGACTTCCTTGACGGACTCACGGTCGCGGGCGTCGCAGAGCAGCAGCGGGACGTCGTCGTCGAGGTCGAGGGCCTGCCGGACGTCTTCCGCCGGGTAGCGGGCCGCTCCCTCGAAACAGTTGACGCCGACGAGGAAGGGTATGGAGCGCCGTTCGAAGTAGTCGACGGCCGCGAAGCAGTCCTCGAGGCGGCGGGTGTCGGCGAGGACGACGGCACCGAGCGCGCCCTCGGAGAGCTCGTCCCACATGAACCAGAACCGCTCCTGGCCGGGCGTGCCGAAGAGGTACAGGACCAGGTCCTCGCGCAGGGTGATACGGCCGAAGTCCATGGCCACGGTGGTGGTGCGCTTGCCCTCGACACCGCTCGTGTCGTCGACCGGGCGTCCGGCCTCGGTGAGCAGTTCCTCGGTGCGCAGCGGCCTGATCTCGCTGACCGCGCCGACGAGGGTGGTCTTGCCCACGCCGAAGCCGCCGGCCACGAGGATCTTGAGCGTGACGGGCTCGACCGGAGGCTTCCCGCGCTCAGAACGCCCGAAGATCATCGATCTCTTCTCCTGCTTGATGGGGGTCGCGCGACGGTGGGCCGTAGCCTCCGCCGCCGGGGGTTTCGATGACGAGTACGTCGCCGGGTGCGACGTCCGTGGAGTCGCTGCCGCCGAGCGCGGTGACCGTGCCGTCCGCGCGTTCCACGCGGTTGGCTCCCAGCGCTCCGGTCGCACCGCCCGCCATGCCGTACGGCGGGACCCTGCGGTGCTGTGACAGCGTGGAGACGGTCATGGGCTCGTGGAACCGGATGCGGCGTACGGCGCCGTCGCCACCGCGCCACCGCCCCGCGCCACCGCTGCCGCGTCGTACGGCGAACTCGTCGAGCTGCACGGGCAGGCGCCACTCCAGCACTTCTGGATCGGTGAGCCGCGAGTTGGTCATGTGGGTCTGGACGACGGGCGCACCGGGGAACCCGTCGCCCGCGCCGGATCCGGAGGCGACGGTCTCGTAGTACTGGTGGCGCTCATTGCCGAAGGTGACGTTGTTCATGGTCCCGGAGCCCTCGGCCTGGACCCCGAGTGCGGCGTAGAGAGCGCCGGTGATCGCCTGGGAGGTCTCCACGTTGCCCGCGACGACCGCTGCCGGGGGTTCGGGCGCCAGCATGGAACCGGGCGGCACGATGATCCGCAGCGGTCGCAGACAGCCGTCGTTGAGCGGGATGTCGCCGGCTACGAGCGTGCGGAAGACGTAGAGCACTGCGGCGTTGACGACCGAGAAGGGGGCGTTGAAGTTCGTGGCCAGCTGCGGGGACGTGCCGGTGAAGTCGACGGTGGCGCTGCGCTTCTCGCGGTCCACGCGCACGCGTACCCGGATGACGGCGCCGGAGTCGGTCTCGTAGGCGTACTCACCGTCGTCGAGGGCGTCGATGACCCGGCGCACCGCTTCCTCGGCGTTGTCCTGGACGTGCTTCATGTACGCCTGGACGACGTCGAGGCCGAAGTTCTCGATCATGCGGGCGACTTCGTCCACGCCCTTCTGATTGGCGGCGATCTGGGCGCGCAGGTCGGCGAGGTTGGTCCTCGGGTTGCGGGAGGGGTAGGGCGCCTCGGTGAGCAGGCGGAGGGTCTCCTCCTCGCGGAAGCGGCCGTTCTCGGCGAGCAGCCAGTTGTCGAAGAGGATTCCCTCTTCTTCGAGCGTGCGGCTGTCGGCGGGCATGGAGCCGGGCGCGATGCCGCCGATCTCGGCGTGGTGGCCGCGTGAGGCGACGTAGAAGAGGATCTCCGGCTCACGCTCCGTGTCCACCGTGCCTCCCGTGCCGAAGACCGGGGTGATCACGGTGACGTCGGGCAGGTGGGTGCCGCCGTGGTAGGGGTCGTTGACGGCGTAGGTGTCGCCGGGGCTCATCCGAGCGCCTCGACGCCGGATGACCTCCTTGACGCTCGTGCCCATCGAGCCCAGGTGGACGGGGATGTGCGGGGCGTTGGCCACCAGGTTCCCGTCCGGGTCGAAGAGCGCGCAGGAGAAGTCCAGACGCTCCTTGATGTTGACGGACTGGGCCGTGGATTCCAGCCGGGCACCCATCTGTTCGGCAATGGACATGAAGAGGTTGTTGAAGACCTCAAGAAGAACCGGGTCGGCTTTCGTGTCGAGATCGGAACTCTGCGTAACCGCCACGCGTTCCATGACCAGATGCCCGTCGTCGGTCGTCGCCGCTTGCCAGCCGTCGTCGACGACGGTCGTCGCACTGGCCTCGGTGATGATCGCCGGGCCGGTGACGGTTTCGCCGGGAGGCAGATCCTCGCGGCGATAAAGGGGTACGTCGCGCCAGGTGCCGCCCGTGTGGAGGCGGACGGTCTCCGGGGCGGCGAGGCGGGCTTCAGGGGCTGCGTCGTAGAGGGCGAGAGCGGAGAGATCGGGGGGTTCGGTGATGCCGGTGGCTTCGACGGAGAGGGCTTCGACGACGATCGGGCGGTCGAGGGTGAAGGAGTACGTGGCGCGATGACGTTCTTCGAAGGCGCGCCTCATGATGTCGGGCTCGGTGAGCTCGACGGTGAGGGTGGTGTCGGTGCCGTCGTAGCGGAGCTGGGCGCGGCGGGTGACGGTGATGCGGTCCTCGGGGATGTCCTCGTCGAGGAGTTCGGCCCGGGCGGCGGCTTGCAGGTCGTCCGCCGTCTTGAGGACGCCGGGCATCGAGGCGGCCTGCAGGGGTGCCTCGACGGACTGTTCGCGCATGGCCGTGGTGTCGGCGAGGCCGATGCCGAGGGCGGAGAGAACACCGGCCATGGGCGGCACGAGGACGGTGCGGATGCCGAGGGAGTCGGCGACCATGCACGCGTGCTGACCGCCGGCGCCGCCGAAGGTGGTGAGGGCGTAGCGGGTGACGTCGTGGCCCTTCTGGACGGAGATCCGCTTCACGGCGTTGGCGATGTTGGCGACCGCGATCTGCAGGTAGCCCTCGGCGACCTGTTCGGGGGTGCGGTCGTCGCCGGTCTGCTCGCGGATCTCGCGCGTGAGCGCGGCGAAGCGGTCACGGACGAGTGCGGCGTCGAGGGGCTGGTCGCCGTCGGGGCCGAACACCCTGGGAAAGTGGGCGGGTTGGATGCGGCCGAGCATGACGTTGGCGTCGGTGACGGCGAGCGGGCCGCCGCCCCGGTAGCAGGCGGGTCCCGGGTCCGCGCCCGCCGAGTCCGGCCCTACGCGGTAGCGGGAGCCGTCGAAGTGGAGGACGGAGCCGCCTCCGGCCGCGACGGTGTGGATGTCCAGCATGGGCGCGCGCAGCCGGACGCCGGCGATCTGCGTGGTGAAGACCCGTTCGTACTCGCCCGCGAAGTGCGAGACGTCGGTGGACGTGCCGCCCATGTCGAAGCCGATGACGCGGTCGAAGCCGGCGATCTGGGACATGCGGGCCATGCCGACGATGCCGCCCGCGGGGCCGGACAGGATGGCGTCCTTGCCGCGGAACTGCCCGGCTTCGGCGAGACCGCCGTTGGACTGCATGAACATCAGCCGTACGCCTTCGAGCTCGTCGGCGACGTGCCGGACGTAGCGGCGCAGCACGGGCGAGAGGTAGGCGTCGACGACGGCGGTGTCCCCGCGCGGGACGAGTTTCATCAGAGGGCTGACCTCGCTGGACAGCGAGATCTGCGGGAAGCCGATGCGGGCGGCGAGCTCGCCGACGGCCTGTTCGTGCGCGGGGTGGAGGTGGCTGTGCATGCAGACCACGGCGACGGCGCGGATGCCGTCGTCGTACGCCTCCTGGAGCGGGCCGGCGAGCGCGTCCAGATCGGGCTCGTGCAGGACGGTGCCGTCGGCGGCGATGCGCTCATCGACCTCGAAGACGCGTTCGTACAGCAGCTCGGGGAGTTCGATCCGGCGGGCGAAGATGCGGGGTCGGTTCTGGTAGGCGATGCGCAGTGCGTCGCGGAAGCCGCGGGTGATGACCAGCAGCGTCCGCTCGCCCTTGCGCTCGAGGAGGGCGTTCGTGGCGACGGTCGTGCCCATGCGGACGGCCTCGATGGAGTCCTGGGAGCCCGCCAGGAGGTCGCGCACGCCCGCCACGGCCGCGTCGGAGTATCGCGCCGGGTTCTCCGACAGAAGCTTGTGCGTCAGCAGCCGGCCGTCCGGGCGTCGCGCGACGATGTCCGTGAACGTGCCGCCTCGGTCGACCCAGAACTGCCAGCCTGTCACGTCACTACCCCGCTTCCGCGCTGCTCACAGCGCCCGCAGGCCGTTGATCACGTCACGCAGAATACTCTCGTCGACCAGCTCCGCAGGTGGTACGGGCCGGTTCACATGGACGAATTCCCCGTCCACGAGGTCCCCGACGAGGACCCGTACGACTCCGATGGGCAGGTCGAGTTCGGCGGAGAGTTCGGCGACGGACTGGGGGGCGTCACGGCACAGATCGACGATGTCCACGTGTTCCGGGGACAGTGTCGAGTCCGCTTCCGGGTCGTCCGCGTGCGGCTCGGCCACGACCACCGCGATCAGGTCGAGGCGGTGCTGGGCCGCACTGGTGGTGCGGCCGCGCGTCATGGCGTACGGGCGGACGACCGGTCCGGCCTCGTCGTCGAACCAGTGGCTTCTTCCCTGACCCTCAGCGCTCATGCCATCCCACTACCCGCCCGAGGGCAGATCGGTGCGCGGAGCGGTGCCCAGATGCACGCCGACCCGCTTGACGAGGAGCGTCATCTCGTACGCGACCTGGCCGACGTCCGAGTCGGCGTTCGAGAGCACCGCGAGGCAGCTGCCGTCACCGGCGGCCGTCACGAACAGGAAGGCGTCGTCGAGCTCGACGACCGTCTGCCGGACACTGCCCGCCTCGAAATGGCGGCCCACACCCTTGGCGAGGCTGTGGAACCCGGACGCGACGGCAGCCAGGTGCTCGCTGTCCTCGCGGGTCAGGTCCTTGGACACCCCCGTCGGCAGGCCGTCGCCGGAGAGGACGACGGCCTTGCGGATGCTGGCGACGCGGTCCACCAGGTCGTCGAGGAGCCAGTTGAGCTCGCCGGCCTGGTTGGTCGCGGTGTGGCCGGTCGCCTTCGGTGCGGTCATCGACCGTCCCCCTTAGTTGTTCCTTGTGGTGCTGTGCCGCTCTGGGCGTCGTCGCCCGCGGCGTTCTCCTGGCGGCCGCGCTGCCAGCCGCGCTGGAGCGAGGCCATTCGGCTGCGTACCTCGCCCGCGTCCCGCTCGGCGAGCTCCGTCCCCTCCTCGGTGCGCCGAGCGGGGCCCTGTTTGAGCTGCGGAGCCAGGCTGGCCTGCCGTACGCGCCGGGGCAGCGGCGCCGTGCCGGATCCGGTCTCCCCCTGCGCGGCAGCCGTGCGCGGGACGGTGTCGTCGGGGCCGCCCGACGCGAGCGCGGGCCGTCGTGTGCGCCTGGGGAGAGCCGCGGGCTCCGGCCGCTCGGCGAGGTCGTTGCCGGTGGGCGAGGTGCCGGCGCGGTCACCGGTCCGGTTCGGGGCGCCGGGCAGGTCGCCGTGGGATCCGGTACCCCGCCGACGGGTCGGCAGCGGAGCGAGGCCGTCCGGCTCCGGGCGGTTCGGGCCTGTGGGGGGCGCCGTGTCCGCCTCCTCTCGCCGGGAGCGCTGCTCCGTGACCGGGCGTCCGTGCGAACTGACCAGCTTGGGTGTCCTGCGGCGGGGCAGCGGGACGGGGGCGCTCATGTCGGCGTCCGGGTCGGCGCGGTCCGGTCCGCGATGGATGCTGGGGACCGCGTGGGCGGCGTCGTGCGGGCCTTTCGCCTCCTTCTCCACCTCGGCGAGGCTGCGACGGGGGCGGAAGAGGCCGCCGCGTTCGCCGTCCTCTTCGTCGAGGGCATCCGGGAAATCGCTGAGGGCATCGAGATCGACGGGGGCCTCCAGCTCGACCGGGCCGTCCAGGAGCGAGGCGGGGAGGCCGGGCACGCGGGCCGGCACCTGGGCGAGGGCGGCGCGGCGCGACTCCTCCAGTTCGGCCTCTTTCGAGGGCGCGGGCCGGTCGAGACGGAATCCGATGCCGTTGGTGTCAGGGACGTCGTCGGTGAGCAGGGTGTCGGGGATGAAGACGACGGCGGTGGTGCCGCCGTACGGCGACGGCTGCAGCGAGACGCGGACGTTCTGCCGCTGGGCCAGCCGGCTGACCACGAACAGACCTAGCCGGTCGGTGTCGGACAGTTCGAACTCGGGCGTCTCGGCGAGTCGGAGGTTGGCGTCCAGCAGGGCGTCGGCCGCCATGCCGAGGCCGCGGTCGTGGATTTCGAGGGTGAAGCCGTTGGCGACCCGTTCGCCCAGGACCTGGACGGCGGTGTGCGGCGGGGAGAACACCGTGGCGTTCTCCAGGAGTTCGGCCACGAGGTGGGTGATGTCCGCGACCGCCGGTCCGGTGACGGCCACCCGGGGCAGCCGACGGACCTCGATGCGCTCGTAGTCCTCGACCTCGGCGACGGCGGCGCGCACGACGTCCATGAGCTGGACGGGCTTGCGCCACTGCCGGGAGGGGGCGGCGCCGGAGAGGATCACCAGGCCCTCGGCGTGCCGCCGCATGCGGGTGGTCAGGTGGTCGAGGCGGAACAGGTCGGCGAGTTCGTCGGTGTCCTCGGTCCGGCGTTCCATGGTGTCGAGGAGGGTGAGCTGCTTGTGGAGGAGGACCTGGCTGCGGCGGGCGAGGTTGACGAAGACCTCGGACACACCGGCGCGCAGTTCGGCCTGCTTGACGGCGGCTTCGACGGCGGCGCGCTGCAGGGTGTTGAGGGCCTGTCCGACTTCGCCGATCTCGTTCTTGTCGTACTCCAGGCGGGGGACCTCGGTCTCCACGTCGACCTGTTCGCCGGCGGAGAGGCGGCGCATCACGCTGGGCAGCCGTACACCGGACGCCTCGTGGGCCTCGAGTCGCAACTGCCGCAGGTCGCGGACGAGTCCGCGGCCGATGCGCACGGACAGGAAGAGCGAGAACAGCAGGGCGAGCAGACCGAGGACACCGGCGATCGCCGCCTTCAGGATGACGCCCATGGCGACGGGGCTGACGCGCTCCTGATAGCGCGCGCCGGCGTCGTCGTTGAGTTTGCTGAGTTCGTCGAGGACGCTGCCGGCGGCGGTGTCCCAGTGCTTGGCGTCGACCGTGCTGGGCTTGCCGGGCTGGGAGGCGATGACGGCCTGTTCGGCGGCGCGCAGCGGAGCGGTGGACGCGTTCTTCCAGAAGCGCTCGTAGCGTTCGCGTTCGGAGGAGGGCAGGTCCGTCAGGCTCATCTCGTACATGAGCGTGCGCTGCGCGATGAGATCGGAGACATGGCGTATCTCGTCCCGCGAGAGCTTCCCGACCACGAGGGCGGAACTGAGCAACGCGTCCTCGCGGGAGAGGAGTTCCCGGGCGCGGGTGACGTTGAGGAGGGCACGGGCCTGCTTGTCCATCGCCACGTTGTCGACGCCGTCGAGGGAGGCCAGGAGGGCGTAGCAGGGGTCCACGAGAAGGTTGTACTGGTTGAGGGCCTCGGCGCGGGTCACCGTGCCGTCCTCGACGCTGCGACGCAGGGGGTTGATGCCGTCGAAGGCGTCCAGTACGGCGGTGAGACGCTCGCTGTCGCCCTGGTCCAACCCGTCGCGGACGTCGGGGTCCTTGGCGTTCTTGCGGATCTCGGCGACGGCTGCGTCGGTGGCCTTCCGGGTGACCCGCAGCGCGGACAGCGCGTCCGAGGCCCGGCGGTCGGAGAGATAGACCAGCGCCTGACGGCGTTCCTGCTGCAGTACGCGGACCGCGTCCTCGGTGGAGTAGCCGATCTTCTCGACGAGGGACGACACCGTGAACAGCTGGGCCACACCTCGCCCCGTGAGTACCGTGGCGAAGCCCCAGATCGCGGTCAGGGACACCAGCGGCACGAGAAGCAGCGCCACCATCTTCCGGCGGATCGACTTCCCGCGAAAGTGCATGGCCTCCCCCAGCTCAAACCCCCATCGATCAGGGGGCACACATGTGCGTCAACAATGGGCGCGAGCCTACTACCGACGCACAAGTAACTCGAAGAGACATCCGGAATCTGAACTTCCGCGCTGGTGGCGAGACATGGGGAGTTGTCCGGCCATTGCGGGAGATTGCCTCCCGCAAACCCTGGGCACCCCGGAGGGCGGATCCGGCCGCATCTCCAGGTCAGTTGGCCGGAACTTTATCCTTCTCGGGAATCTTCGGCACGCGTCGATCGTCCTTCTCTACGGGAGATGGGGGCGGAATGGGCCACAGGAGCCGCATCCCGCCCCTGGGCGGCGTAAAACAGCGCAAGCCGGGCAGCCAACGGGGAGCAAAGTCTTCGGACACGGTGCGGGCGGTCTGCCGGTGGTGGGGAGTGACACGGTGATGGGCACGGCGGAGAGGTGCGACACGACCGAGGAAGGCGCGACGGCGCATGTGACGGCGCGGCGCGGCCCCGAAGCACTGGATCGCGACATTCCCGCGGGCGGACGCGAGGCGACGAGCGGCCGTGCCGACAGGCCGGCCCAAGAGCCGTCGGCCTACCGGCCGTTGTGGGTGACCGAGCCCGCCCGCCGGCGCCGGATGCCGGATCCGGTGCGCACGGCGGCAGTACGGGCGGTACTGATCATCGCGGTGACCCTGATCCAGGCGATGGTCGCCTTTCTGAGCACTCTGGCCGGGTCGTGGCTGGCGTTCCCGATGGTGATCAGCAGCGTGGTCAGCACAGTGGTGGCCACCTGGGGCGCTCTCGACGTCTGGGTGACCCGCCAGGTGTGGAACCAGCGCCATGGCGTGGTCTCGACACCCAGCAGCACAGCGCGCGCCCTGCGACGCGAGCGGCGCCGAGCGCGACGGCAGGCGCGGCAGGCCGAGCGCACGCAGAAGCGAATACGCCGCCGTGGTGGGGCCGGCCAGTTGTCGCACCCCTGAGCCCGATGGAACTCGAGGCGCGGCACAGCCGACGCAACACGAGCCGCTCACCGCAGGGTCGGTTCAACTCGTCGTCGGGGCCGGTCGTTTGAACATCCGGGTTGCCGTGATCTCGCTGCGCACCGCCTCTCCGGCCGAAGTCTGCTGAGGCAGTCCCGGCCGGAGGTGCTCCTCGACGCTGATGTACTTCAGCCCCGCCCTGAGGTCCGCGTCGTTGCGCAGTCGGATGACCAGCGGGAACTCCGCCAGCGCCGTCGTGTCGAACAGGCCGGTGGTGTAGAGGAGTTGGACACCCAGTGCGTCCGACACGGCACGCTGGAGCTCCAGCAGGTAGGTCGCGTTGGCGCGCCCGATCGGGTTGTCCAGGAACAGCGTGCCGGCATGCCGGTGCTTGTCCCGGCCCCGGTCGTTCGACCGCAGGGCGGCCATCGTGCAGTACAGAGCAATGGCCGCCGTGAGCAGCTGTCCACCGGAGAACACGTCGCCCATCTGACCGACGGGCACGCGCTCCGCGCGCAGCACGGCATCCGGCTTGAGGATCTCGACGGCGACGCCCTTCGGCTGGAGCGCGGCGGCAACACCGCGCAGCAGCAGGGACATACCGTCCCGCCGCAGGTCGGAGTTCTTCTTCACCGCCGCCCGGGTCGCCTCGTCGATGACCTCGCCCAGCCGTTCGGTGAGGGTGGCCATGTCGGGCTCCTCGAAGCGGATGCGCAGGAACTCCTGCCCGGACCACTCGCCGAGCCCCTCGGGCAGCCGGGAGAGCCGCTGGGCGGATCGCAGGGTTGCCAGCGCCGACTCGACCAGCCCGCGGAGCCGGTCGACGATCGAGTCGCGGTTGCGCTCCAGTTGCGCCAACTCGTCGGTGAGCACGCGCAGTCGGGGCGCGAAGGCGTCCGCCCACTTCTGCGCGTGCTCCGGCAGCGCGGAGGCGGGCAGTTCGCGGATCTGCTGGCGAGCGGGGGTGCGGACCTGTTCGTACCGCGTGGAGTTGGCGTGTCGTACGAGCACGTCGCTCGCCTCGCGCACGGCTGCCTCGGCGGCGGACAGGTCGGCGGCGCAGCCGCGCAGCGACCGCCGGGCCTCGGCGGCGGACTGCCGGGCCTCCTCCAGGCTGCCGGGGTAGGGCTCCGGCACCTCCTGGTCCTCGTCCGTGGCGTGCTCCCGCAGCAGGTCGCGCAGCATCGCGGCGATCTCGTCGAAGCCGCCGGCCGCGTCCTCGGCGGCGCGGTGCGCTTGGAGGAGTTCCGCGTGGGCTTCGCGGGCCTGGGCCAACGCCTCGGTGCGGGAGGCGAGTTCCGCGGTGGCGGTGCGCAGCAGCGCCTGTGCGTGCTCGGCGTCGCGCGGCTGGAGTTCCTCGGACAGCTCGGTGTGCGCCTCGCCGGCCTCGGGGGCGTGCCGCTCGGCCTCGCCGCGCAGCCGGCCGAGTTGTTCGCTGGCGCTGGACATCCGGGTTTCCAGGAGCTGGACCAGCTCCTCCGCGCGCGCGGCGGCTGCCTGCCGGGAGGGCCCGTCCGAGCCGTCGGGTGACTCAAGCAGTTGCTCGGCCCGGGTACGGACCTTGTTGCTCAGCCGGTCCAGCTCCGCGCGCGCCGCGCTCTCGTCGCTCTCCGCACGGGCCTGTTCTGCGCGCAGGTCGGCGCCGACGCCGACCTTCTCGTACACCTGGGAGGCAGCCCGGTACGCCTCGCGCAGTGCGGGCAGGGACGCCTTGGGGGCGTCCGCGTCGGTGTCCGGCACGTCGTCGGGGGCACCCGCGATCTCCGAGCGCTCGGCGCGCAGCGCGCGTGCCGTGCGGCGGGCGTCGTCGGCGGCGCGCTGGGCGGCGCGGCGGTCCTCGTCGGCGGCGCGGGCACGCTCCAGGCAGACCTGGGCCCGGGCCTCGGACTCCGTGGCCTCGTCGGCGAGTTCGCGCAGCTTGACCTGCCAGCCGGCCCGCTCGCGCAGCCGGAAGGCCAGCCCGGCCAGGGCGTCGGCGGCGCGCCGGGCCTTCTGCGCGGCCTCCTGCCGCTCGTCGCGGACCTGGGCGGCCTCGGCGGCGGCTTCGTCGGCCTCGGCCCGCACGGTCCGTGCCTCGGCCAGCTCGGCCTCGGACTCCTCGGCGAACGCGCGCGCGTCCCGGGCCGCCTGCGCCAGCTCGACCAGCCGGCCGGCCGGGCAGCCGGTACGCCACGAGGCGAGCCGGGCCGCCAGTTCCCGGTCCTTGCCGAGTCGTGCCGCCAGCGTGCGGATCTGCTCGTCCCGCTCGGTCGCCCGCGCGCGCAGTGCCTGCCGCTCCTCGTCGGCGGCGTGCTCGTCGTGCATGGCGGGGTTCGGCGGCACGAGGAAGACGTCGCCGCTCTGGGCATCCGGCGCGGGTGTCGGGGCCAGCAGGGCGGCGGCCGTACCGACGGCGACAGCCGACCGGGGCAGCAGGGCCGCGTCGCTCAGCACCTCGCGCGCCCGCGCGTGTGTGTCCGGGTCGGTGATGATCACACCGTCGACCAGTTCGGGCCGTGCGGCCAGCACGCGCGCGTGGTCGGCCGGGTCGACGGCCTGGGCGAGGTAGCGCCAGCCCGGCAGCGCGGGGATGCCCTGCTCGCCGAGGAACTCCACGGTGGCCAGCACGTCGGGGCCGGGCGGCAGCAGACCGCCGTCACCGAGCGCGCCGAGGATCCGGGAGTCGTCGGCAGCTGCCGTACGCAGCTCGAAGAGATGACGCTCGGCGCCGGAGACGGCGTCGTCGAGCAGTTCGCGCAGCTCGTCGGCGAACCGGTCCAGCTCCTGTGGCGTGAGGGAGCCCTCAGGGGAGGTGCTCGGTGCGAGCGCCTGGGCGTCGTCGCGCGCGGCCGTGCTCCCCTTGCCGTCGTCGCCCGTGCGCGGAGCAGGAACGGACCCGCGTTTCGTGCCGGGCTCCCCGGACAGGCCGAGCAGTTCCGCGAGCCGCTCCTCCGCCGCCAGACTCTCGGCGAGACGGCGCTCGGCCTCGTACGACCGCTCCGCCGCCGCGGCGGCGTCCGCCGCGCGAGCCGCCGTCAGCTCCGCGCGGGACTCGGCCGACGCCGCCTCGCGGGAATGTTCCGAGGCGCGCCGGGAGGCTTCACGGGCGGTGTCCCAGGCGGCGACGGCCGTCTTCTCGGCGTCGCTGGCAGCGAGGGCCGCCCGAGCCGGGTCGGCGTCCGGTGCACTGTCGTCGAGCCAGCCCGCGCGGACGGCCTCGGCGGTCTCCTGCTCGACCTCGGACAAGCGCTGCTTCAGGTGCCCGATCTCGCTGCGGGCGCGCTGCGCCTCGGTGGCGGCCGTGGTGGAGTCCCGGTACGCGGACTCGCTGACCTCCTGGAGGGCGGCGGACCGCTCCTCCTCCTCGTTGGCGAGGGTCTCGGCGCTCTCCGCCGCCGCGTGCAGGGCCCGTACGAGATCGACGGCGGCCTTGGCGCGGGCGGCGAGCGCGGGGGCCGCGTCCCGCTCGGCCTCCCGGATCGCGGCGGCCACGCGCGCGACGCGGTCGGCGGCGGCGCGGTGCCGCAGCACGGCCTCGGCGGCCTGCCAGGCGGAGTGCAGGGTGCGCGCGTCGGCGAGCTCGCGCTTCTGCGCGGCCGCGGACTTCTCGGCCGCCGCCAGCGCCAGCGAGGCGTGCCGGTAGGCGAGTTCGGCCGCGATCAGCGCGCTGCGCTCGCGCGCCGCCTCGGCGTGCGTGACGGCGTACGCGGCGGCGGTGACCCGCTGGGCGAGGTCGCCCGCGCGCACGCGCTCCTGGGCGCCCCGCGCGGACAGCCGCCGGGCCAGGGTCCGGGTCCGCCGCTCGGCACCGGCGTGGATGTCACGCGCGCGTGAGCGTGCCTCGGCGGCCTCGATGATCCGTCCGAGCAGGTCCACGGACCCGGCGGTGAAGTCCCGCTCGGCGATGAGCTCGGCGCGTCGGCCGAGCTTGTTGCCGAAGCCGCTGACCAGGTCGGCGAGTCCGTCGGTGTCGCGCGTGTCGGTCACGGCGCGCAGCAGCAGGTCGGTGAAGTCGGAGTCCTTCTTGACCGCGAAGAGGCCGGCCGCCTCACCCTCGTCGGCGTTCATCTCCCGCTGGTAGCGGAAGAGTTCGGGGTCGAGGCCGAGGTCACCGAGGTGCTCGATCCAGCGGTCGTGGATCTCCTCCCAGTGCACCTCCAGATGCGGATACGCCTTGCCGGCCTCCGTGATGGCGTCCCGGAAGCCCTTCATGGTGCGCCGGCGCCCCTGTGCCCCCGACTGGCCCTCGACGGGCGGCCGTACGGCGGTGGACTCGGCGACGGGCAGGTTGTCCAGGGACAGCCCGGGACCCGGCCGGAAGGAGTACCAGGCCTCGGCGAACTTCCGCGGGTCGTTGGAGACCTGGCGTCCGCGCCATTCACTCACCTTGCCGACCACGACGCACTCGCCGGTGAGCGTGTGCTGCCACTCCAGCGCGACATGCCCGCAGTCGTCGGCGAGCAGGAACTTCCGCAGCACACCGGAGCTGGCGCCGCCGAGGGTGTTGCGGTGGCCCGGCAGCATCACGGAGAAGATCAGCTTGAGCAGGACCGACTTACCGCCGCCGTTCTCCAGGAAGAGCACCCCGGCGGGCGCCGGCCGGCGCGGCGGGCCGACGGGCTCCTCCTCGAAGAACTCCGCCTGCGTCGGCGCGGGGTCGGGCACGGGTTCGCCCACACCGCGCAGGTCAAGCACGGTGTCGGCGTAGCGCGCACCGGCCGGTCCGATGGAGTAGAGGCGGACCCGGGACAGCTCGTACATGGCGGACTCTCGTAAGTCTTCGTCAGATCAGGGACGTTCGGAAGATCAGGGACGGGGTCGGGGCGTCAGGCGGAGTGGAACGGCAGGCCGGCTTCGGCCACCAGCTCCAGGTCGTCCGTGTCCTCGGCGGGCAGCAGGGTCGGCGTGCCGTCGGTGACCGGGACCACGCCCAGCTCCAGCAGTTCGGCCATGGCGGCGCTGCCCGCCATGTCGCGCACCTGGAGCTGGTAGCGGGCGGTCGTCCGGTAGGTGCCGCCGTTGTCGTCGCCCGTGCGCTGCAGGAACCCGGAGTCGGTGAGGAAGGCCACCGCCTTGCCGATGATGCCGGTCGTGGAGCCCGCGAGCCGGCGGGCGTCCTTGGTGGCGCCGGTGGCGCTGCGTCTGACCCAGATCCGCCAGGCGGCCTCCAGCCCGGGCGCGTCCGTGGCGGGGTCGGTGTTCTCCCCCTGTTCGGCCGCCCGCTCCTCCAGCCGGCGGCAGGCCTGCCGTACGAAGGCGTCCACGCCGTTGACCGTGACCCGGCCGATGTAGCCGTCGTCGGCGAGGTCCTCGGGCCGGGGGAACGCCATGGCGGCGACGGCGAGATGGGCCAGCCCGTGCAGGAACCGGTCGCTGCCGTCGGCGGACGTACGGCGCGCGTAGTCGCCCATCCGCACGGCGAACACCGAGTCCTCGGCGGCGGTCACCGCCATCCCCGCGCGCGGGGACACCTCCAGCACGACCAGTCCCAGCCCCGCGGCCACGGCGTCCGCGAGCCGCGCGAACGGGGGGTCCTCGCGATAGCGCCGCAGCAGCTCGGTGTACTCCTGGTCCCGGGCGGGCTGCAGCTTGGGCTGCAGGCCGAAGGCAACGAGCCGGGCCGCGTCGGCGGCGTCCGCGGGGGTGACGGCGGCGGTCGCCGACGGGGCGGGGGCCTCCGCGTCACTCCACTCGACGTGCTCGCTCACGGTTGGTGCTCCTTGCTCTGGTGTTGCTCACTCATGCTGCGCCCTGCCGGTGTTCGCTCATGCTGCTTCCGTCCTGTCGGCGGCCATCCCGGCCGCGTCCAGCAGGGCCGTCCCCACGATCAGGTCGGCCCCGCCGAACTCGGGATCGTCCAGCTCCGTCCCGTCGTCCACGGCGAACAGCAGCTTCTCCTCCCCCTGCCGGTAGGCGGTCCCGACCGGTGGACTGGCCGCGTGAACCGCCAGCAGGGCCACGAGATACGGGAGGTCGGGGTCCTGGCGACGGGCGTCCGCCAGCAGACCGGACAGCCGGCGCGGGGCGTCGGCCGGCAGGTCCAGCAGGTTCATCGCGGCGGCCAGCTGCTCCTCGCTGAACCGGCTGTCGTCCGGTGTGGCGATGAGATCCGGCTCGGGCATCTCGGCCCCCAGGTGTTCCCGCTCCACCGGTGGCGTCAGCAGGAGGTCGACGAGGTCGCCGACCCGGACCGACGCCGGTGTGCGCAACCCGGTCCCGCGCGCGAAGAAGGCATCCGTGACCCGGACCGCCTGCTCCAGCGGCAGGGGCAGCACGGGCGCGACGAGATGCCCGTACAGGTCTATCCCCGACGTCGTCATCGGTGTCGCGAAGGCCTGCCGGTCCTGCTCGGCGCGGAACAGGGGCCCGGCCTCCAGCAGGCGGGGCTGCAGCTGGGTGTGGCGCCGGATGCAGTCCTTGACGATGTCGACGAGCTCGGCCGCGCGGCGCTTGTGCTCCGGGTCCTCGGTCTCGTCCCGTGCCTTGCGGATGTTCGTGAGGATCGCGTTCTCGTGCCGGTACCGGTCGGCGACGTGGTCGAGCGCCTCGGCGATCATGTCCGGTACGGCGTTCAGCCAGTCCACCGCCCGGACGTTGCGCCGGGTCGCCTCCAGTGCCTTGCGGAGGGTCTCGGAGTACTGCACGGTCCGGTAGCGGGCCTGCTCGGCGGCCAGCTGCGCATCGGCGAGGCGGCCGCGGTTGATCAGGACCTCCAGCTTGACCTCGGCGGCGATCTGGGCGCTGGTGACATCGGTGTCGAGGGCGCCGACGAGGACGTTGACCGCCTCGTCCGTCGTCCGCAGGTACACCGTGCCGCCCGGGCCCGGAACCTCCTCGATCAGCTTGAAGTCGTAGTCACGGCGGACATAGCTGCCGTCCTGCGTGAAGGTGCCGTACACGGCCCGGAAGCCGCGGTCCACGCTGCCGACGTTGATCAGGTTCTCCAGGACCCAGCGGGCCACGCGCTCGTGCTCGGCGACGGGACGCCGAGGGGCCTGGGCGGCGATGCGCGGGATGAGCCGGGCGACGATCTGGTCGTGGTCGGCGCCCGTGTCGAAGTCCATGTTGAGCGTGACCAGGTCGATGGCGGCGAGCGCCACCTCCGCCATGCCGTACACCGAGTACTCGCCCGCGAGGTTGGCCTTGCGCGCGTCGAGGTCGTGCAGCGGCGCGGTGCAGGCGAGCGCGCGCAGCCGCCGCGCCAGTCCCTCGTCGGCGGCCGGGCCCGGAGCAGGGCGCGGCCCCGCGCTGAGCTGGGGCGGAACACGGTCCGTCGGTGCGGGTGAAGTCACGGTGCACAGACTAGGTCCTCGGTCTGACAACGACCCAAACGAGCGGGCTCCGCTGGGAGAGCCGAGGAACTGCGGGTTGCGTCTCGGCTGCGGGCCGCATGGGGCTGGTCGCGCAGTTCCCCGCGCCTCTTACGGGGCGCTTGTCACCCGCCGCCTATAGACCTCCACAACCCGCTCAAGCGAGTCCTCGAGGTACACCCGGAGGAGCTTCTCGGCCTCGGCCCTGTCCCCCGCCTCCAAGGCCTGGAGGATCTGCCGGTTGCGGGCCAGGTACGGCTCGTGCAGCCGCTTGGGGTCGTCCACCACGTGGAAGGCGAGCCGCAGCTCGGCGAAGACGCTGCGCATCAGTTCGTCGGTGCGGGCACTCCCGGCCAGGGCGACCAGTTCCCGGTGGAAGTGGATGTTGGCCGTACCCACACCGTTCCAGTCATCCTCGGCAGACGCCCGGCGGCCCTCCTCGACGGCCGCCGCGAGGCCGTCCAGACCGTACGGAGGCTCACCGAGCCCCCGTACGACGGCGCACTCGACGAGTCCGCGCGTCCGGTAGATGTCCTCCACGTCCTCCACGGTCAGGACCCGCACGAACACGCCTCGGTTGAGCTCGTGCACGAGGAGGCGTTCATGGGTGAGCAGCCGGAACGCCTCGCGCAGTGTGTTGCGGGAGACACCGAGCGCGCCACCGATGCTGTCCTCCGACAGCCGGGTGCCGGGCGGGAAGAACCCCTCGGCGATGCGGCTGCGGAGGATGTCCGCGACCCGCTCCGCGGTGCTGGTGCGGCCCAGGAGGGCGCGGTCCTCGGCGAGTGAGGTCAGCTGCTCTGCCATGCCGGAATTCAATCGCAGATGCCAAGAACGAACCAACATGGGTATTGAGGGATCGTTGAACAATCCTCTACGGTACTGCGAACCGGCACGGCTCAATCCACAGCACCCTCCGTCCCCTCTCTGCGAGGTGCCCATGAGCACGACCCCTCCACCGCAGGCCATGACGAACACCCACCCCACGACCGACGAACGCGCCGCCGATGACGGCGCGTTCGGCTGGCTGCGCGCCCTGGGGCCGCGCGGGCGCCGCGCCTTCGCGGGCGCTTTCGGCGGCTATGCCCTGGACTCGTACGACTACTTCACGCTGCCGCTGAGCATGGTGGCGCTGGCCGCGTACTTCGGCCTGGACAGCGGCCAGACCGGCCTGTTCACCACCGTCACGCTCGTGGTCTCCGCGATCGGCGGCGCCCTCGCGGGAGTGCTGGCCGACCGTATGGGCCGGGTCAGGGCGCTGATGATCACGGTGGTCACCTACGCGGTCTTCACCGTCGCCTGCGGCTTCGCGCCCAACTACGAGACGCTGCTGGTCTTCCGCGCCCTCCAGGGCCTCGGCTTCGGCGGCGAGTGGGCGGTCGGCGCGATCCTCGTCGCCGAGTACGCGAGCGCCAGGCACCGGGGGCGCACGCTCGGGGCGATCCAGAGCTCGTGGGCCGTCGGCTGGGCGCTGGCCGCGATCATGTACACGCTGGTCTTCTCGCTCGTCGACGACGACGTGGCGTGGCGCGTGATGTTCTGGACCGGCGCACTGCCCGCGCTGCTCGTCATCTGGATGCGGCGCCGCGTGCACGACGCCCCCGAGGCTGTGGCCGTGCGTGAACAGAGCGCGCAGAAGGGTTCCTTCGCGGCGATCTTCAAGCCCGGCCTGCTGCGTACGACGATCTTCGCCGGGCTGCTCTCCACCGGTGTCCAGGGCGGCTACTACACCCTCGCCACCTGGGTGCCGACCTATCTGAAGACCGAGCGCGAGCTGTCGGTCGTCGGTACCGGCGGCTATCTGACGTTCCTGATCTCGGGCGCCTTCATCGGGTACCTGACCGGCGGTTACCTCACCGACCGGCTGGGCCGGCGGCGCAACATCTGGCTGTTCGCCCTGCTGTCGGCGGTCTGCATCCTGGTGTACGCGAACATCCCGGGCGGCGCCAACACCCTGCTGCTCGTCCTCGGTTTCCCGCTCGGGTTCTGCATGTCGGCGATCTTCAGCGGCTTCGGGTCGTACCTGAGCGAGCTGTACCCGACGGCGGTGCGTGGCACGGGACAGGGCTTCACCTACAACACCGGCCGCGCGGTGGGCGCCGTCTTCCCCACCACGGTCGGCTTCCTGGCCGACAGCTGGGGCGTGGGCGGGGCGCTCGTCTTCGGCGCGATCGGCTACGGCATCGCGGCACTGGCCCTGCTCGGGCTGCCGGAGACGCGCGGGAAGGAGCTGGTGTGAAGCCTACAGAAGACCACCCGCTCACCCTCATGGCCGAAGACCGCCCCCTCATCACGACCGAAGACCGCCCCCTCACCGCCATGACCGAAGACCGCCCGCTCACCCTCGTCGACGAGCACGCGCACGCGTGGAGCCCGAAAACGGCACGCGCCCGCTTCCGGGAGGGCCTCACGGGCCCCACGGCAGGGGTCGCGGCCGGCCACACCCAGGTCAACCTGATCTCGGTGCCCGCCGACTGGGCGTACGACATGCTGCTGTTCTGCCAGCGCAATCCCAAGCCCTGTCCGATCCTGGACGTCACGGACGCCGGTTCCTGGACGACCGTCCTCGCCGACGGCGCGGATCTGCGCACCGATCTGCCCCGCTACCGGGTATGGCGGGACGGCGAGTTGGTGGACGAGCCGACGGACGTGCGCGCGCACTGGCGCGGTGACCTGGTGTCGTTCCTGATCGGCTGCAGCTTCACCTTCGAGTGGACCCTGGCTTCGGCGGGCGTCCCGATCCGCCACATCGAGCAGGGCCGCAATGTGCCGATGTACGTGACCGACCGCCAGTGCCGTCCGGCGGGGCGGTTGCGCGGCCCGATGGTGGTCTCCATGCGCCCGGTGCCGCCGGAGCATCTGGCGGCGGCGCTCCGGGAGACCAGCCTCCTGCCGGCGGTGCACGGCGACCCCGTGCACTGCGGGGACCCGTGGGCGCTGGGCATCGCCGATCTCGGCCGACCCGATTTCGGTGATCCGGTGGACGCCGAGCCGGACGACATCCCGGTGTTCTGGGCCTGCGGAGTCACCCCGCAGGCAGCGGTGATGGCCTCCCGCCCGCCGTTCGCCATCACCCACGCACCGGGCCAGATGTTCCTGACCGACGCCCGCGACGAGCAGTTCCGCATCGGCGCGGTCGCCTGACGGGAGGGGTGGCAAGGCCCCGGCATGAAGGCCCCTGACAAGCCCCGGCACACAGTCCCGTGACAAGCCCCGACGAAGCGTCCCGTGACAAGCCCCGACACCAAGTCCCCGACAAGACCCCGTCCCGAGAGCCTGAAGGACTCATGACCTCGATCGATCTCAACGCCGACCTCGGCGAGGGCTTCGGCCGCTGGCAGCTCACCGACGACGAACGGCTGCTGTCCGTCGTCACCAGCGCCAACGTGGCCTGCGGCTTCCACGCCGGGGACGCGGCCACCATGCGGCGGGTGTGCGAGCAGGCGGCCGAACGCGGGGTGCGGATCGGCGCCCAGGTCTCCTACCGGGACCTGGCGGGGTTCGGGCGGCGCGCGATGGACGTACCGCCCACCGAGCTGGCGGCCGAAGTCGCCTACCAGATCGGCGCCCTGGAGGTCTTCGCGCGGGCGGCGGGCACGCGCGTGTCGTACGTCAAGCCGCACGGCGCGCTCTACAACCGCGTCGTGCACGACGAGGAGCAGGCCGGTGCAGTCGTCGACGGTGTGCTCCTCGCGGACGCCTCCCTGCCCGTGCTCGGCCTGCCCGGCTCGCGGCTGTTGGAGCTGGCCGCCAAGGCCGGTCTCCCGGCCGTCACGGAGGCGTTCGCGGACCGCGCGTACACCGAGCAGGGCACGCTGGTGCCGCGTGGCCACGACGGCGCCGTGGTCGCCGACCCGGAGGCCGTCGTGGAGCGCTCGGTCGGCCTGGCCCGCTCCGGCGTGGTCACCTCCCACTCGGGCTCCCGGGTCGAGGTACGCGCGCGTTCCCTGTGCCTGCACGGGGACACGCCCGGCGCCGTCGAGCTGGCCCGGCGGGTGCGGGCGCGGCTGGAGGAGTCGGGTGTCCGGGTGGAGGCCTTCGTATGAGGGCGCTGCCCGTCGGCGACGACGCCCTGCTCGTCGAGGTGTCCTCGGGGGCGGAGGCCCAGGCGCTGCACGCCGAGTTGCTGAGGCGCCGCGCCGCGGGCTCGCTCTCGGTCCGCGAAATCGTCCCGGCGGCCCGCACGGTGCTGCTCGACGGCCTCGCCGACCCGGCCCGCCTGGCCTCCGAACTGTCCACGTCCGACGTGCCGCCCGCTCCCCCACGCGCGCGTGACGTCGTCGAACTGCCAGTGCGTTACGACGGCCCGGACCTGGCGGAGGTCGCCGCGCACTGGGGCGTCTCCCCGCGCGAGGTGGCCCGCATCCACGCGGACACCGAATTCGGCGTCGCCTTCTGCGGTTTCTCCCCCGGATTCGGCTACCTCACCGGCCTGCCCCCGCGCTACGACGTCCCCCGGCGGGCCACTCCGCGCACGGCCGTACCCGCGGGTGCGGTGGCGCTGGCGGGCCCGTACACGGGCGTGTACCCGCGCTCGTCGCCGGGTGGCTGGCAGCTGATCGGCACCACGGACACCGTCCTGTGGGACCACACGCGCGTGCCGGCCGCGCTCCTGTCGCCGGGCACGCGCGTGCGCTTCGTTCCGGTGGGGAGCTCATGACCGACCGCGCGCTCTCCGTCGTACGCGCCGGGGCGCTCACCACCGTGCAGGACCTCGGCCGCCCCGGCCACGCCCACCTCGGCGTACCCCGCTCGGGTGCGCTGGACGGGCCGGCGGCGGCGCTGGTCAACCGTCTGGTCGGCAACGGCCCCGAGGCCGCGGTGCTGGAGACGACGCTCAACGGCTGTGCGGTGCGGCCTCGTTCGACGGTCACCGTGGCGGTCGGCGGCGCGTCCTGCCGTGTCACGCTGAACGGGCGCCCGGTCGCCTGGGGCGCTCCGGTGCGGGTGCCCGCCGGTGCGCTGGTGGACGTCGGCGCGGCCGTCTCCGGCGTACGCAGCTATGTGGCCGTCGCGGGCGGCATCGCCGTGGAGCCGGTCCTGGGCAGCCGCTCCACGGACCTCCTGTCGGGCCTCGGCCCACCGCCGCTCACGGACGGTGCGGTGCTGCCTCTGGGCCGGCCGACGGGGCTCCACGCGCGCGTGGACGTCGCCCCGCAGCCGGCGCCCCCCGCCGAACTCGTCCTGCGGGTGACGCTGGGCCCGCGCGACGACTGGTTCACGCCGGAGGCGGTGCGCGCCTTCACCTCCCGCGCCTACAGCGTGTCCCCGGCCGGCAACCGCATCGGGCTGCGCACCGAAGGCCCCGCCCTGGAACGGCGCCTCATCCGTGAACTCCCCAGTGAGGGCATGGTGCTGGGCGCGGTCCAGGTCCCGCCCGACGGCCGGCCGGTCGTGTTCCTGGCCGACCATCCGACCACGGGCGGCTACCCGGTGATCGCCGTCGTCCGCGCGGCCGACCTCCCGGCCGCCGCCCAGGCGGTACCGGGCACGCCAGTGCGCTTCGTGGCCGTACGCCGTCGCTGAGGCCCGCCACGCACACGTGAGCCACACATGTGAGCCACACATGTGAGCCACACATGCGCGCACCACACACCGCGCGCGCTACGCCGCCTCCGGTGCGGGCTGCCGCCCCGGAACCGAGCGCAGCCCAGGCCACGCCGGTCCCGGCAGCGCGGCCAGCGCCCTGGACACCTCTTGTGCCGCGCGCAGGTCGAGCCGGCCGCCGGTGCCCCGCGCGCGGTGCCGCATCTCGTCGACGGCCAGGCCCAGCAGCTGCGGCAGCAGGTCGTTGCACCGCCGGATCACCCAGGCGGTACCGGCGGTGGCCAGCCACAGCAGGCTCGCCGACTTGGTGGGCGGCGGGAACTCGGGCTCGGGCGAAGGCGCCGTTTCCGTCGCGATGCCCCGGTGCGCCAGCATCCCGTGGAAGCGCAGGGCGATCTGCCGGTGTCCGCGCTCCCCGGGGTGCAGCCGGTCCGCGCTCCACATCGCGCGGTCCATGATCCAGACGTCGTCGACCGCGTGCAGATGCACCGCCCCGTACCGCTCGGACAGCGTGTGGACCACCGTGTTGACGGCCCGCTGCCGCCGGGCCAGCGGGTTGCCCAGGACCCCCGGCAGGCCCAGCATCGTGCCCGGGTCGGGCAGGCAGGCCGTGAGCACGGCGGCGCCCTGTCGGGTGAACGCCGCGTAGACCCGGTCCAGGCGTTCGGCGATCTTCTCTATGTCGAAGGTGCTGCGCAGCGTGTCGTTGACGCCCACGAGGACGGACGCGACGTCGGGCCGCAGGGCCAGCGCGGCGGGCAACTGGGTCTCTAGCACGTCCCGCGTCTGTGCCCCGCTGACCGCGAGGTTGGTGAACTCGGCGGACGGTTCGGACAGCCCGCCGGCGAGCAGCGCGGCCCAGCCGCGCCACCCGTTCCCGACGGGATCGCCCACCCCCTCGGTCAACGAGTCCCCGAGGGCGACGTAGCGCAGCGGTCTCATGCCGCGCCCTCCGCACGCGCGAAGGGACGCGCCGGCACCGCCGCGTCGTGCGCGGTGAGGAAGGCGTCCACCGCCGTGCCCCAGCCGAAGCACTCCGCACGCGCGCGTGCCGCCTCCCGGCGCTCGCGCTCCGGGCGGTCGAGGAGCATCTCCACGGCGTCCGCGAAGGCGTCCCCGTGGTCCGCCGCGGTCGCCCCGGCGGATCCGATCACCTCCGGCAGCGCGGAGGACGCGCTCGCCACGACGGGCGTGCCGCAGGCCATGGCCTCCAGCGCGGCGAGCCCGAACGTCTCGGCGGGCCCGGGAGCCAGGCACACGTCGGCGGAGGCCTGAAGCGCGCCGAGCAGGCTGCGGTCGGCGACATGCCCGAGGAAGGTCACCGGCAGGTCGCGCTCCTGCGCCCGCTGTTCCAGCCGTGCGCGCAACGGCCCGTTCCCGGCCACCACGAGCACCGCCCGCACGCCGCGCCCGCGCAGCGCCTCCAGGGCGTCCAGCGCGGTGCCGGGCCGCTTCTCCACGGAGAGCCGGGAGCACATCACCAGCAGCGTCTCGTCCGCACGCGCGTGGGTTGCGCGCAGCGCCGCGTCACGCAGGGTGGGACGCCGGTTCATCAGGTCGACGCCCAGCGGAGCCCGTACGACGTTGCGGGCGCCGATCCGCACGAACTCCCGTTCGGCGAACTCGGTGGTGCACACGACCTTCGAGTACGTGTGGGCCGTACGGACGTTGAGGGCGTCGGCGGCGCGCCGGGACAGGTTCTCGGACAGGCCCCAGGTGCGCAGGACGCCGTCGGCGGTCTCGTGGGAGACCATCACGGCGGGCACCCGCGCGCGGCGGGCCCACTTGCCGGTCCACCGCAGGGTCGTGCGGTCGGAGACCTCCAGGCGGTCGGGGGCGAGCTCCTCCAGGAGGGACGCGACGCGACGCTTGTCGACGAGCACGCGGTAGCCGCCGGTGCCGGGCAGCATCGGGCCGGGCAGGGTGATCACCCGGCCCTGCTCGGTGTCGCAGTCGCTGTACTTCTCGCCCGGCACGACCAGGACGGGATCGTGGCCCGCCAGCTTGAAGCCCTTGCCCAGCTCGCGCAGCGCGGTGCGCAGGCCCCCCGAGGCGGGGGCGACGAAGTTCGCGAGCCGGACGATGCGCAGGCCGGTCATGGCGCCGGTCATGCCGCCACCACCGCCCGGCGGGCGGCGAGCACGTCCGCGTAGTGACCGATCAGCTGGTCGCCGATGGCCGCCCAGGTGCGGCCCTCGACCGTGGCGCGTCCTGCGGCCCCGTACGCGGCCCGCAGCGCCGGGTCGGCGGCCAGGGTCTGGACGGCGTCCCGCACAGCGGAGGCGTCGCGCGGCGGCACCAGCAGGCCGGTGCGCCCGTGGTCGACGAGGTCGAGCGGACCGCCCGCGGCGGGCGCGACGACGGGCACACCGCTGGCCATGGCCTCCTGCACGGTCTGGCAGAAGGTCTCGAAGGGGCCGGTGTGCGCGAAGACGTCGAACGAGGCGAAGATCCGGGCGAGGTCGTCCCCGCCGCGGCGGCCGAGGAAGACGGCACCGGGCAGCACCTCGGCGAGCGCGGCCTGGCTGGGCCCGTCGCCGACGATCACGACCTTCACGCCCGGTGTGCCGCACACGCCGGAGAGCAGCTCGATGTGCTTCTCCGGGGCGAGCCGCCCGACGTAGCCGACGATGACCTCGCCGTTCGGGGCGAGTTCACGGCGCAGCGCCTCGTCGCGGAGTTCGGGGCGGAAGCGGGCGGTGTCCACGCCGCGCGCCCACAGCTTGAGCCGGGGAACCCCGTGGGTTTCGAGATCGTTCATGGAAGCACTGGACGGGACGAGAGTGAGGTCGGCGGCGGAGTGGACGGAGCGTATGCGCCGCCAGGCGGCGGCCTCACCGGCGCCCATGTAGGTGCGGGCGTATCCGGCCAGGTCGGTCTGGTAGACGGCGACGGCGGGGATGCCGAGCCGGGCGGCGGCGGCCATGCCGCGGACGCCGAGGACGAAGGGGCTGGCCAGGTGCACGACGTCGGGCTGGTGCTGGATCAGCGCGGCGGCGAGGCGTCGACTGGGGAGCGCGACCCTGACCTGGGGATAGCCGGGGAGCGGGAGGGAGGGGACATGGACGACGGGGCAGGGCGCCAGAGACGCGGCTGCCTTGTTGCCGGGAGCGGGGGCCGGGGCGACGACGAGGGGAGCGTGACCGCGATCGACGAGGTGTCGGGCGGTCTGGAGCGCGCAGTGGGCCACGCCGTTCACATCGGGGGGAAAGGATTCGGTCACGATGACGACACGCATACCGGTGTTGTCGCCGTACCGGACGTGGCCGCGTCAAAGTGGATCTTTCCGAACGACAAACGTCCCATGAGCGTTCCGCTGCGCCCCCGAGCGGGTCAGATCACGTCCATGCGTGCCTGACCCGCAGGTCATCCGGTGTTCACCCGGCGGGCGGATCTCCCCGACCTTCACAGCGTGAGCACACGTCCCGAGCGATGATCAGCCGGCGGTCGTGTCCGCCCGGATGATCAGCGGATCGTCGCGTCCGGCCCCATGATCAGCCGGTCGTCGTGTCCGGCCCGATCCGGCTGCGTACGGCCGTCTGCACCTCGTCCTCCTCCGCCGGGTCGGCGGCGAGGCGGCGCAGCCGCTCGACGACGCGTGTGTCGCCGGTCTCGGCGTGGCGGGCGGCGATCTCGCGGGTGGACTCCTCGCAGTCCCACAGGCACTCGACGGCGAAGCCGGAGGGGAAGGAGGGATCGGTGGCGGCGAGGGCGCGGGCCGTGCGGCCGCGCAGATGGGACGAGGCGGTCTCGCGGTAGATATGGCGCAGGACGGGGGCGGCGCAGGCGATGCCGAGCCGTCCGGTGCCGTCTACGAGGGTCCACAGGGTCGGCGCGTCGGGGCCTTCGCCGCGTACGGCCTCGCGCAGCGCCGCGAGGACGAGGTCCTTGTCCTCGGCTCCGCCGCGACAGGCGAGCATGCGTCCGGCGGCGGCGCCCAGCGGATCGGGCCGTCGGGCCCAGCCGCGGGCGCGGTCGACGGCGGCGACACTGCGCATCCGTTCGAATGCGTCGACGGCGGCCTCCACGACGGCCGGTGAGCCGGTGACCACGGCCGCCTCGATCAGGTCGAGGGCGTCCGGATCATTGCTGTCGGCGAGGTAGCGCAACGCGGTGCAGCGGGCTCCGTCGGTGCCGTCCTTGGCGGCGGCGACGATCTCGGGCCGGTCCTCGGGCCCCGCGACGGCCGTGAGGCATCGCGCGGCGGGCACATGGAGCGCGGCACCGCGCTCCATGCCCTGCTGGGCCCACTCGAAGACCGCCTGCACGCTCCACCCCGGACGGGGCCCGGTTGGTCGCATCTGCCGCTGCCAGCGGTCGAAGCAACCGGCCTCCTGAGCGGCACGCACGCGCGTGGCGATCGATGCGCGCGGATCCTCGGCCCACAGCCGCCACGGCCGTGGCTCAAAAGCATCGCGTACGGCGGCGGCCAGCTCGGCCTCGCCCTCGGGATCGGCCGGGAAGCGGGCCAGCACGGGCGCGGCCAGGGCACGCAGCCCCGCGTCGTCGTCCCGGAGCGCCAGTTCGTCCAGCGCCCAGGCCCAGTTGGAGCCCGTGGCGGCGTACCTGCGCAGCAGTTCGAGCGCGTCCCGCCTGCCGTACGAGGCCAGGTGACCGAGGACGGCCAGAGCCAGCCCGGTGCGCGACTCGTCGGAGTCGAGGGCGTCCTCGACGTCGAAGAGGTGGGCCTCGATCTCGTCCAGCTCGCCGCTCAGGTCGAGGAAGAGACGGGCGTAGTACAGGGAGCGGTTCTCCACCTGCCAGTCGTGGCGGGGATCTCGCAGCACGCAGTGGTTCAGGGCCGCGAGCGCCTCGGCGCGCGGGGCGGTGAGCGCGTGCAGTGTGCCGTCGCCGCGGCCCCGCTGGAGCAGGCCGAGCAGCGTACCGCTGGGCGCTATGACCGGTTCGAACATGGGAAACAGCCTCACATCAAGCGTCGACGCAACCGGGGTTCTTGCTTCACCTGGCCGCGTGACAACACGTCGGGGCGCCCGCCGTTTCCTGCTTGCTGTAGACCATTTTCCTCTGCCTCTCGTCAGTGGCCCTCGCGGACCGCATCACGGCCCGCGCGGTGCGGCAACACCTGCCCAGCCATCGCGTCCGTGAATCACGACGTCATGATGACTCGGCACTTCCATCTGCCGCGACCGAAATTTCGGCGGCCCTGTACCGCCTCCCCCGTTTTCCGTGTTCTAGCTGGTCAGAGCACTCAGGTCAGTGAGCGCCGAACAGTTCGAGCAGTTCCGTCTTGCCGAACATCCGCGCGGTGTCGACAGCCGAGGGAGTACCCGCGGCCGGGTCGGCACCGGCTTCCACAAGAGCCTTGATCACTTCCGTCCCACCCTTGAAGACAGCACCGGCGAGCGGCGTCTGGCCTCGGTCGTTGACCCGGTCCGCCTCGGCACCCCTGGCGAGCAGGGCACGCACCGCGTCGGCGTGGCCGTGGTAGGCCGCGAGCATCACGAGCGAGTCGCCGCGGTCGTTGGTGAGGTTGGCCGGAACACCCGCGTCGACGTACGCCACGAGCGCCTCGGTCTGCCCCTGCCGGGCCAGATCGAAGATCTTGGTCGCCAGCTCCACGACCTCGGGGTCGGGGGCTTCAGTCATCGGCCGGACCGCCTCTCACTACGCACACGGGGACTACTGGGACCTGCGGGGAGCAAGGGTACGGCCGTCGAGCGGTGCTCGGCCGTACGAGTGATTCGCCAGGGTACTGGCTCGCGCCGCACATGACCCGATGCGCCCGCGGCAAAGATCATCGCAGACACGGCCGGACGCACCACCCAAGCTCATCCGGCCAAGGACACTCCGCCACCCGAGGGAAATCCGCCGAATTTCACCCTGTTGCACCTTTTATCGTATGGATACATCCTGTGATCCTGGAAGTACTCACGGTGACTGTCCCCACCAACCAGGAGCACTCACATGATCCTCTCCATCTCAGGCGTCGTCCTGCTCGGCATCGTCGTCTTCATCTTCTTCCGCAAGGACGGACTGAAGGCGTCGCATGCCCTGATCTCGGCTCTGTTCGGCTTCTATCTGGCGAGCACGGCCATCGCCCCGAGCATCAAGGCCGGCGGCGAGAGCCTGGCGAGCCTCCTGGGCGGCATCCAGTTCTGACGCCGCCCCTCCCGCCCGTACGCACCTCCAGGAGACAGCAGTGGCCCGCCGCCCCCTCCCCCGCATCCTGAGCACAGGCAGCGCGCAGATCGCCCGGAGCCGGGATCTGGCCCGGACGCAGTTCGCCCGAAGCCGGGAGCTGGCCCGGACGGCGTCCGACAGCGCCTCTGACGTCCTCCACCCGCTGATCACGATCACCCGCGGGCTGCGCCGGCTGGCCTCGGCCGGGCGGCGCAAGTGGGCCGAAACGCCCAAGGACAGGCGCAGCATGCTGCTGTTCCTGGTGGCCTCGGTGATCCTGGTCGTGGCGCTCGTTCCGTACGGCCCGCTGCTCGCCGTCATCACGCTGATGGCGGCGGCGGCCTGGCAGGGCCGGGACCGCAGACCGTCGGCGCCCGAGGGCCCCGACGAGTCGCAGACGGAACGGCTGAGATCGCTGTACGAGGCACTGGTCCCCTACTTCTCCGCCGCCGAGGACCCGGCACCGCTGTACACCCACGGCGGCGAGTGGGAGAAGGCCTTCCCCGAGTTCGAGTTCGACGGCACGGGACGCGTCAGCAGTCTGCTGATCCGCTACCCGGCCTACTTCACCGACGGCGAGACGGAGTCCCGCGCGCGGATCGAGCACCTGCTGGCCGCCAAGTCCGGCCGTGGCCGCGAGTACCACTTCACCTGGGACGAGGAGGGCAACGAACTCACCGTCACCGTCCTCGCGCCGCTGCCCACCGACATCGCCGCCCAGCGCTTCGTCACGGCCCCCGGCGAGACGGTGCTCGGCTTCACCGACCCCACCCTGGTCCAGCGCACGCTCCCCCTCACCCACGGCGAGGAACAGCGCGACGTGCCGCCGGTCGTCTGGCGCACCGGCATCCGCTCCACCGAACCCCACCTGCTGGTCATGGGCCAGCCCGGCAGCGGCACCTCGACCCTGCTGCGCTCCATCGCCCTGCAGGCCCTGCGGTACGGCGACGTCGTCATCGTCGAGGGCGGCAGCACCGGCGAGTACGCCTGCCTGATCGGGCGCGACGGCGTCCTGGCCGTCGAGTGCGGGCTGGCCGGGGCGCTGGCGAGCCTGGAGTGGGCGGCGACGGAGACCGAACGACGGCTGATCGCCACGAACCGGGCCCGCCAGGCCGGCCGTCCTTCGCCGGACGACACCAAGCGGCCGCTGTGGATCCTCCTGGACCGCCCGACCGCGTTCACCCACCTCGCCGCGGCGGACAACCGCAAGGACCCCCAGTCCCTGCTCCAGGTGCCGCTCCGGCACGGCCGCGCGGTCAACGTCACGGTGGTCGTGGCCGACCAGTGGGACGGCATGGACGCACTGAGCGATGCCGTACGACAGCAGACGCGCGCGCGTGTCGTGCTCGGCCCGGCGACGGCCGAGCAGCTGGAGACGGTCCTCGGCGCTCCCCCGCACACCACCCCGGTCGCCGACGTCCCGCCCGGCCGCGGCTACGCCCGCCTCGGCACGGGCCCCGTTCACCGCCTCCAGGTCCCGGCGACCCCAGACCCGTACGACGACGCGACGAGCGACGCGCACCGGCAGGCGGTACTGGATCTGCTCCCGGAGCGGACGACGCCGGTGGATGCGGAGCCGTTGGCCAAGCTGGAGAAGCTGGCGGAGGAGCCGGAGCCGGAGCCGGTGCCTGCGGAGGCCGTGGTCGCCGAGACCTCATAGCGGTCGGCGGAGCCTGCGGGCAGCCGTGCCGCCGGGGCGGCGACGCTATGCGACGAACGGTCGCACCGACTCCGCGGCCGCCCCGTTCCCCCCGCTCTCCACCAACCGCGCCGCCGCAGCCAACCGCACCGCGGCCTCCTCCGCCACCGCTCCCCCCACGGTGAAGGGCAACCGCACATACCCCTCGAAGGCACCGTCCACCCCGAACCGAGGCCCGGACGGCACCCGAACACCGACCCGCTCCCCGGCCTCCGCGAGCCGCGACCCCGACAGGCCCCCGGTCCGCACCCACAACGTGAGCCCGCCCTTCGGCACCTCGTACTCCCACTCGGGCAGCTCCCGCCGCACGGCCGCGACGAGCGCGTCCCGGTTCTCCCGGGCCTGCCCCCGCCGCAGGTCCACCGCCTGCTCCCAACCCCCCGTACCCAACAGCCAGTTCACGGCCAGCTGCTCCAGCACAGGCGTCCCCAGATCGGCGTACGCGCGCGCGGCCACGAGACTGCGGATCACATCCGGAGCCGCCCGCACCCAGCCGATCCGCATCCCGGCCCAGAAGGCCTTGCTGGCCGACCCGACGGTGATGACCGTCGACCCGGCGGGGTCGAAGGCGCACACCGGTCGCGGCATCTCGAGATCCTCGTCGAGCCACAGCTCGCTCATCGTCTCGTCGGCGACGAGAACCGTCCCCGCCGACCGGGCCGCGTCCACCAGCCGCCGCCGCTGGTCCTCGTCGGCCAGCGCGCCGGTGGGGTTGTGGAAGTCGGCGACGACATAGGCGATCCGGGGGGCGGCCTCCCGCAGCACCTGCCGCCACCGGTCCATGTCCCAGCCCGCCAGCCCCTCGGCCATGGCGACGGGCACGAGCCGGGCGCCCGCCTCGCGCATCAGCTGAAGGATGTTGGCGTACGACGGGGACTCGACCGCGATCCGTTCACCGCGGCCCGCGAACAGATGGCAGATCGCGTCGATCGCGCCCATCGCCCCGGTCGTCACCATGATCTGCTCGGGCATGGTCGGAATCCCGCGCGCCGTGTACCGGTCGGCGATCATCGAGCGCAGTGCGGGCAGCCCGGCCGGATAGTCGCCGTGGGTGTGGGCGTACGGGGGCAGTTCCTCCAGGGCTCCCTGGACGGCGCGGGTCAGCCACGGCTCGGGCGCGGGCAGCGCGGCGCAGCCCAGGTCGATCATCGAGCCGAGCGCCTCGGGCGGCAGCGGCTCCAGGCCGCGTGCGGGCAGCGGGTTCCCCGCGGGTACGGCGGTCCAGCTCCCGGCCCCGCGCCGGGACTCCAGGAACCCCTCGCTGCGCAGTGCCTCGTACGCGGCGGCCACGGTCGTACGGCTCACGGACAGCGCGAGGGCCAGCTCACGCTCGGCGGGCAACCGGGCGGCGACCGGAACTCGGCCCTCCAGCACGAGCAGCCTGATTCCGTCGGCCAGCGCCCGGTACGCGGGCGGGCGCTTGGAGCCGGGGCCGGCAGGGCGGTCCTGCTGGGAGGTGAGGAGCCGGGCGAGCTGCGCGGCACCCACCGCAGAAGTCCACTGCGCCATGATTTCCAGTCCACCTTCCCCGAATTGGCCATGGAGGGCGATGCTTCCCAAGCCACAGGGTGTCATGCGTCAGGCCACTACCACCACCGGGGGGCACATTTTGTCCACGCAGGGGCATGTCATACGACGGCTGTCTCAGCTCTATGCCGGGCTCGCTCTGTACGGCGCGAGCGCGGCGCTCTTCGTCGAGGCAGGCCTGGGCCTGGAGCCCTGGGGCGTGCTGCACCAGGGCCTCGCCGAACGCACCGGCCTGACCATCGGCGTCGTGTCGATCGTCGTCGGCGCGGCGGTGCTGCTCCTGTGGATCCCGCTGCGCCAGCGCCCGGGCCTCGGCACGGTCTCCAACGTCTTCGTCATCGGCCTCGCCATGGACGGCACGCTCGCCCTGGTTCCCCAGGTGCACAGCCTGGCCGTACGGATCCCCCTCCTCCTGGCCGCCATCCTCCTGAACGGCGTGGCCACCGGCCTCTACATCGCCGCCCGCTTCGGGCCGGGCCCCCGGGACGGTCTGATGACCGGCCTGCACGCGCGCACGGGCCGCTCGATCCGCCTGATGCGCACGGCCGTAGAGATCGCGGTCGTCGTGACCGGCTTCGCCCTGGGCGGCACCGTCGGCGTCGGCACCCTCCTCTACGCGGTGTCCATCGGCCCGCTCGCCCAGCTCTTCCTGCGCGTGTTCGCCGTTCCCACGGCATCCGACGGCAGCACGGTCGTTGCCGGCGGGCAACCCCGGCGCGCGATACTGCGACGGTGAGCACCACGCGGATACGCCACCCCTACCTCGACCACCCCGGCCCGATCCCCTTCGCCCATCGGGGCGGAGCGGCGGACGGCCTGGAGAACACCGCGCTGCAGTTCCGGCGCGCGGTCGAACTGGGCTACCGGTACATCGAGACCGACGTCCACGCCACGCGCGACGGCAAGCTGGTCGCCTTCCACGACGCGACCCTGGACCGGGTGACGGACGGGGCGGGCCGCATCGCCGACCTGCCCTGGGCCGACGTGCGGCACGCGCGCGTGGCGGGCCAGGAGCCGGTGCCCCTCTTCGAGGAACTCCTGGAGACCTTCCCCGATGTGCGCTGGAACGTCGATCTCAAGGCGGAGCCGGCGCTCCATCCCTTCCTGGAGCTGATCGAGCGCACGAACGCCTGGGACCGCGTCTGCGTCGGCTCCTTCTCCGAAGCACGCGTCATCCGGGCCCAGCGGCTGGCCGGACCCCGCCTCGCCACCTCGTACGGCACCCGGGGCGTCCTCAATCTGCGGTTGCGCTCGTGGGGTGTGCCGGCCGCGCTGCGCCGCTCGGCGGTCGCCGCCCAGGTTCCCGAGACGCAGTCCGGCATCCAGGTGGTGGACCACCGCTTCGTACGGGCCGCCCACGCGCGCGGGCTGCAGGTGCACGTGTGGACCATCAACGATCCCGATGCGATGCACCGGCTCCTGGATCTGGGAGTCGATGGCATCATGACCGATCACATCGACACGTTGCGCAAGGTCATGGAGGACCGGGGCGTCTGGGTCTGACCCCCGTCCGGGCTCCGCCCTCGCGCGGGATCACCACGGGGAAGCGAGGGCACGGGTGGGCACCGACACCGTGCGGACGGACGCGGCCGACGAGGCCGCCGGACGGCGGCGCGAGCAGCGCGGCTGGTACTTCTACGACTGGGCGTGCTCCGTCTACTCGACGAGCGTGCTCACCGTGTTCCTGGGCCCGTATCTGACCTCGGTCGCCGAGGAGGCGGCGGACGCGGACGGGTTCGTCCATCCCTTGGGCATCCCGGTGCGTGCGGGATCCTTCTTCGCCTACTCGGTGTCCCTGTCGGTGATCGTCGCCGTCCTGGTGATGCCCCTGGTCGGCGCCGCCGCCGACCGCACCGGCCGCAAGAAGCCCCTCCTCGCGGTGGCCGCCTACGTGGGGGCCACGGCCACCACGGCCATGTTCTTCCTCGGCGGCGACCGCTATCTGCTCGGGGGCTTCCTCCTGATCGTCGCGAACGCTGCGCAGTCGGTCGCGATGATGCTCTACAACTCCTACCTGCCGCAGATCGCCCCGCCCGAGGAGCGCGACGCGGTCTCCTCCCGGGGCTGGGCCTTCGGCTATGCGTCCGGTTCGCTGATGCTGATCCTGAACCTGGCCCTGTATCTGGCGCACGACTCCTTCGGCGTCTCGGAGAGCATGGCCGTGCGCATCTGCCTGGCGTCGGCAGGCCTGTGGTGGGGCGCCTTCGCGCTCATCCCGCTCCGGCGGCTGCGCGACCGCCGGTCCACGAGCGACGGGGGCGAGAGGGAACCCACCGCGAAGGAACCCACCGCGAAGGCGTCCACCACGAAGGCACCGAGCGCCATGGGCTTCCGGCAGCTCGCGGCGACCGTCCGCGACATGCGCCGCCACCCGCTGACGCTCGCGTTCCTGCTCGCCTACCTCATCTACAACGACGGCATCCAGACGGTGATCTCCCAGGCGTCGGTCTACGGCTCCGAGGAACTGGGCCTCGGCCAGTCCACCCTCATCGGCGCCGTGCTGCTGGTCCAGGTGCTGGCGGTGGCGGGGGCGCTGGCGATGGGGCGGATGGCCCGGACCTACGGCGCCAAGCGCACGATCCTCGGCTCGCTGGTCGCCTGGACGGTGACCCTGGCCGCCGGGTACTTCCTGCCGGCCGGGGCTCCGGTGTGGTTCTTCGTGCTGGCAGCCGGCATCGGCCTGGTCCTGGGCGGCAGCCAGGCCCTGTCGCGGTCCCTGTTCTCCCATCTCGTCCCGCCGGGCAAGGAGGCCGAATACTTCTCGGCGTACGAGATGAGCGACCGCGGCATGAGCTGGCTGGGGCCCCTTCTGTTCGGGATCACCTACCAGCTGACCGGAAGTTACCGGGACGCAATCATCTCTCTCGTGGCCTTCTTCGTCATCGGATTCGCCCTGCTCGCGAGGGTTCCGGTGCGGCGGGCGATCAGTGACGCGGGCAATCCGGTGCCACCGACGATTTAGCGTTCGGAGCCAAAGGGCGGTAGTGTACGCGTTTGGCCTGCCAGGCGTACCGTTACTGCGCGTCAAAGATGCCGAAACGCTAGGTTACATCTGCTATCAGATGTGACAAACCGGGCGCCGGTGGGTACGACATTGGTCAGCAAGGCTGCGGCTACGACGGCGACGCATCACCCGGAACGGGACACGGAACGGGAATCTTTACCGCCGACCGGACGTTGACCGGATGACGACGACAGCGACACCTGTCCTGTGGGCGACAAGCCCGGGAGGCACGATTCATGAGTGAGCGAGCTCTTCGCGGCACGCGCCTCGTGGTGACCAGCTACGAGACGGACCGCGGCATCGACCTGGCCCCGCGCCAGGCCGTGGAGTACGCATGCGAGAAGGGGCACCGGTTCGAGATGCCCTTCTCGGTCGAGGCGGAGATCCCGCCGGAGTGGGAGTGCAAGGTCTGCGGGGCCCAGGCACTCCTCGTGGATGGCGACGGCCCTGAGGAGAAGAAGGCCAAGCCCGCGCGTACGCATTGGGACATGCTGATGGAGCGGCGTACCCGCGAGGAACTCGAAGAGGTCCTCGAGGAGCGTCTTGCCGTTCTGCGCTCCGGGGCGATGAACATCGCGGTTCACCCCCGGGACAGCCGTAAGTCGGCGTAGTCCCTTGCGAGTCCCTGTGGGGCTCGGCCGGGTTTGACCAGGCAACGCGTATAACCGCGGGCGCCGTGCGTGAGACGTACGGCGCCTGCGGTTTGCTGTGCCCGCAAGGACGGCCCGCAAGAAAAGTGCCCGGCGCTCAGGCAGCGCCGGGCTCTCGCGGTGTCGGCTCGCCGTCAGCCGGTCAGCGGCGGCCTCGGCTCCCGCGGAGCGTCCCCCGGCTCGTCCCTGATGACCTCGCCCTGCACGATCTTTCCGTCGGGGCGATGAATGCGCGCCTGCTGGAAGGCGTCACCGAACGAACCCGACGCCGCCTCGCGCAGCTTGCGCTCGAACGTCCGCTCCGCGTGAGCGCTGAGGGCCTTCTGGAGCGGCGGGATCAGCAGGAGCAGGCCGAGCGCGTCCGAGATCAGTCCCGGCAGCATGATCAGCAGGCCGCCCAGCATCATCAGGCCGTTGCCACCGCCGCTCGTCGGCGCACCGCCGCGCTGCAACGCCTCGTTCAGGGCCTGGAAAGCGCGTCGGCCCGCCCGCTTGATGACCACCGAGCCGAGCATGAGGCCGGCGACCAGCAACAGGAAGACCGTGAGCCCGCCCGCCACGTCCGCGACCACGGTCAGCAGCCAGATCTCCAGCACCAGCCACGCGGCGACACCCAGCGGCAGGAAGGTACGCAGCCGGGAACGCCGGGGCCGGGCGGGATAGGTGGGGGTCGATGCGCCAGTCGTCATGCGTCCAGTGTGCCTGGGCCCGGCTCAGAGCGGGATAAACGGACGGCCGACGCCGTCCGGCGGTCGTAGGCAATGCCTGTGACGACCAAGACGTGGACCGACGGCCATGCGGGCGCCGGACGCGAACCGACAACCATGACGGCTCAGCCCGGACCGCCCAACACAACGGCCGGGCGCGGCCTCACGACCAGGACACCCCGGCCCGGCGAACATGCCGCCCACGCGAACCGACGACCGGGGACGGCTCCACCTGGACCGCCGAACACGACAGCCAGGCGCGGCCTCACAACCAGAACACCCCGACCCGGCCAGCATGCCGCCCGCGCGAGCCGACGACCGGGGACGGCTCGGCCCGTACAGCCGAACACGACAGCCAGGCGCGGCCTCACAACCAGAACACCCCGACCCGGCCAGCATGCCGCCCACGCGAACCGACGACCGGGGACGGCTCGGCCCGTACAGCCGAACACGACAGCCAGGTGCGGCCTCACGGCCAGGACACCCCGGCCCGGCGAACATGCCGCCCGCGCGAACCGACGACCGGGAACGGCTCCACCTGGACCGCCGAACACGACAGCCAGGCGCGGCCTCACAACCCGGCTCGGCCAGCATGCCGCCCACGCGAACCGACGACCGGGAACGGCTCCACCTGGACCGCCGAACACGACAGCCAGGCGCGGCCTCACAACCAGAACACCCCGCCCCGGCCAGCATGCCGCCCACGCGAACCGACGACCGGGGACGGATCGGCATGGGACGACCAGCACGGCAGCGGGGCGCGGACCCTCCAGGGCGGCTCGGTGCGGTCCGACGGCCATGACGGCACGGCGTGGACCAGTAACTGTGTCGGCCGCGCCGCAGGCTACGACTGCGGCCGCCGGTCCGGCGCCGACGGCTTCGCGCGGCCCAGCAGCTTGCCCACCCGCTCCTGCGCCCCCCACGACGTGACCCGCCACAGCGCCTCGACCAGGATGTCGCGGCTCATCTTGGAGTCACCGAGTTCGCGCTCGACGAAGGTGATCGGCACCTCGACGACATGGAAGCCGGCCTTCACCGCCCGGCGGGCGAGGTCGACCTGGAAGCAGTAGCCCTGGGAGGCGACGTCGTCGAGGCCGAGGCCTTCGAGGGTCTCGCGGCGGAAGGCGCGGTAGCCGCCGGTGATGTCGCGCAGGGGCAGGTCCAGGGCGAGACGGGAGTAGAGGCTGCCGCCGCGGGAGATGAACTCGCGGGACTTAGGCCAGTTCACGACCCGGCCGCCGGGCACCCAGCGGGAGCCGAGCACCAGGTCGGCGCCCTTGAGGGCGGTCAGCAGGCGGGGCAGTTCCTCGGGCTGGTGGGAGCCGTCGGCGTCCATCTCGATCAGGACGCCGTAGCCGTGCTCCATGCCCCAGCGGAAGCCCGCGAGGTAGGCGGCGCCGAGGCCCTCCTTGCCCTTGCGGTGCAGGACCTGGACGTGGTCGTCCCCGGCGGCCAGCTCGTCGGCGAACTTGCCGGTGCCGTCGGGGCTGTTGTCGTCGGCCACGAGCACGTGCGCCTCGGGCACCGCCTTGCGGACCCGGCCGACGATGCTCTTGATGTTCTCCGCCTCGTTGTAGGTCGGAATGATCACCAACGCCGTGCCGAGCGGCCCGAACCGCTTCCCCCGGTCCTGTGCCGCGAGGTCCCCGTCGCCGTCGTTCACTGCTGCCCCTTCACATCCGTACGCAGACGTCCACCATAGTGGGCACGGCCTGCGCTGACGCGACAGCACGTTCGTACGGTGGTGTCGATTCCGCAAGAGCTGGGTAAGGCTGGCTGATTTGGGCCCGCTACGCCGCTCGGGCCCTGTACGTCGCTTTCGCAGCCTCTGCGGAAGTTCGCGCCTCCTGCGGATGGGGGCCCGGCGCCCTTCGGGCCGACCTGGGACCCGCTGGCTGCGGGTCGACCGAAAGCCGTTGTCTACTGAGCGCCCGGGCCCCACCCGGGTCACACCTCCCCGATCGGCCGCGACGTTCCGTCGTCGCCGCGCGGGCGCTGAGCCTGGCTCCCAGTGGCGGTGCCCCGGTGCGGCACACCGTCCCTGACCCAGCGGCGTTGCGACGGGTTCCCGGAAGTTCCGCGGTTCCCCGGTCGGGCGTCCGGTGGTGGACTCGGCCGAACCTATCGGCCCCGGGCCTTGGCCTGTCAATAGCCGTTTGACCTGCGGGTCTTCACCCAATGCGCTGGTCAGCGCGGAGGATGCGCAGGTCGCGCGCCGGGGTCGCGCGAAGGGATCCCATGCGCGCCACCCCGGTAGATCACTCGCCCGGCCGTACGAAGACCGTTCGTCCGCCCACCACCGTGCGCAGGCAGAGCGGGAGGTCGCGGCCCGGGGTCAGATCGGGCAGGCCGGGGGTGCCGGAACGGGGGTCGGTGGACCAGCGCGCGACCCGGTCGTCGGGCGCCTGGACCACCAGTTCGTCGGTGCGCCACACGGCGTAGTCGGCGGGCGCGCCGGGCACGAGGACGCCCGCATCGTCGCGTCCGATCGCCCGCCAGCCGCCCCGCGTGTGTGCCGTGAACGCGGCGCGTACGGAGACGCGGTGCTCGGGGGTGCGGTGGAAGGCAGCGGCGCGCACCGTGCCCCAGGGGTCGAGGGGCGTGACCGGGCTGTCGGAGCCGAAGGCGAGCGGGACGCCGGCCCGCAGCAGCGCGGCGAAGGGGTTGAGGGTGCGGGCCCGTTCGGCGCCCAGGCGCTGGGCGTACATGCCGTCCTCGCCGCCCCACAGCGCGTCGAACGCGGGCTGCACGGAGGCGGTCAGGCCGAGCTCGGCGAAGGCGGCGACGGTCTCCGGGGTGAGCATCTCGGCGTGCTCGACGCGGTGGCGGGCGGCGCGGATGCGGGCGAGGCCGAGCTTCTCGGCGGCGGCGCGCACGCCCTCCACGACGGCGGTCACGGCGGCGTCGCCGATCGCGTGGAAGCCCGCCTGCAGGCCTGCTTCGGTGCAGGCGGTCACGTGGGCGGCGACTTCAGTGGCGTCCAGGTAGGCGGTTCCCGTGTGTCCGGAGTCGGCGTACGGCTGGTGCAGACAGGCGGTGTGCGAGCCGAGGGCGCCGTCGACGAAGAGGTCTCCGGCCGCGCCGAGCGCGCCCAGTTCCCGCGCCTTGGCGATCCCCTGCTCGGCCTGCTCGGCCCAGTAGCCGACGACCCGTGGGCCCGGCTCCTCGGCGGCGAGCCGCAGCAGTGCGGTGAAGTCGTCCTCGGAGGAGATGTCCGGCCCGCCGCACTCGTGAACGGTGCCGATGCCGAGGGAGGCGGCGTGGGCGAGGGCGGCGCGCTGGGCCTCGGCGCGCTGGGCGGGCGTGACCGCGTCCAGTGCGGTGGCGCGTACGGCGTGGTGGGCATCGCCGACGAGCGGGGCGTCGACCGCGCCGGGGTCACCCGGCGTCATGTCCAGCAGGGCCGTCGTGACGACCGCGGAGTGGACGTCGATGCGGGAGAGGTACAGGGGGCGGCCGCCGGTGGCCTCGTCGAGCTCGGCGCGCGTCGGCGGACGGCCGCCGGGCCAGCGCGAGGCGTCCCAGCCGTGGCCGAGCAGGACCCGGTCGTGCGGGCGGGCGGCGGCGAAGTCCCGCACGAGGGCGAGGGCCGCCTCCAGAGAGGCCGCACCCGACAGATCGAGCCCGGTCAGCGCGAGCCCCGTGGCGGTGGTGTGCACATGGGCGTCGGTGAACGCGGGGGTGACCAGGGCACCGTCCAGATCGACGACCTCGTCCACCCCGTCCGCGAAGGCGTCGGCGGCCCCTTCGGATCCGACCCAGGCAACCTGCCCGCGCTCGACGACCATCGCGGTGGCGAACGGATCGGCGGGGCTGTGCACCTCTCCGCGTCGGAGAAGAACGGTCTTCGGCTGGGCGGTGGACTCACTCATGGGGACAGTCTCGCGCCTGACTCCGACACCTGTGGACAGGGGGTCGCTGCAACGCCGCCAAAAGGGCGCGGGGAACTGCGCGACCAACCACCGAATCCGCAGCCGACGAACGACCGGCACCCCAATGGCGCTTGGTCAGACCCGCGGCGGCCGCGCCTCATAAGGCGTGGACAACACCACCGTCGTCCGAGTCGAAACCCCCGCCAGCGACCGCACCCGGGCCAACAGCTCCTCCAGCTCGTGCGGCGTGGCCACCCGGACCTTGAGGATGTAGTTCTCGTCGCCCGCCACACTGTGACAGGCCTCGATCTCGGGCACACCGGCCAACCGCTCCGCGATGTCATCAGGAGCGCTGGGATCAAACGGCTTCACGGAGATGAACGCGGTCATCGGCAGCCCCACGGCCTCGGGATCCACGACCGCGGCATACCCACGGATGACCCCCCGCTGCTCCAGCCGCCGCACCCGCTGGTGCACGGCGGACGTGGACAGGCCGGTGGCCTTGCCCAGGTCGGTGTAACTCATCCGCCCGTCCTTGACGAGCAGCTGCACGATCTGCCGGTCCAGCTCCTCCATGGCGAAGAACCTACAGTGCGCTTGATCTCCTCGGATACCTGAGCAGCCCAGGTCATACCCGGTTTGTGATCTGGCCGCGGGAACTCTGTGCGCCACCTGAGGGACAGAGCGGCGGCGCCAGGCACCTGCGGGCGGCATGTGACGAACGCCACAGGCCTCGAACAGGCTCCGTGATGTGCCCGTGATTAGCGCCGAGATCGGGCGGGAAGTGCTTGCTGTGGTCGAGGCCGCAGCGCCTTCACGGCCCAGCCCGAGGGGGAGAATCCCATGCAGAGTCTTAAGCGCCCTGGTCGTACCGCGCCCAAGCGCCTTCAGCCGGTTGTCGAGCCCGCTCCGGAGGGCGTCGAACCCGACGACTTCGACGACGAGCTCGACGCCTACGACACCTTCGAGATGTACCGGGTCATCTGCCCGGACTGCGCGCAGCCCATCGCCCTGCTGGCGGACGAAGAGGTCCTGCCGGAGCACGCGCTGTGCGCCTCGCCGTGGAACCCGTTCGGGCTCACGGTCTGCGCCGGTACGGGCCGCAGGGCCTCCGACGCGCGTTCCGCCGACGAGTCGGCCGAGCCCCAGGAGCAGGACACCGCCCTGCTGTTGACGCTCCCTCAGGGTCTCGACTGGCGGACGCAGCCCTTCTCGCACGTCGGTGGCCCGGGTTCGCGCCCCATCAGGGTCCCCGTGATGCGCCGCGACGCCGCCTGAGCGCACTCCGCACCGGCCGCGTCGCTCAATCCCAGTAGCTGCCCTGCACCATGGCTCGCAGGCTGCCGTGGTGCAGGATCAGTGTGTCCGGGTCCGCCGGGACGGCGACTTCACCGAAGTGCACCTGGCGGTAGGCGATCCGCAGCATGACGACGGCGTGCCGCAGGGCGGCGTACAGCGTGTAGAAGTCCATGTCACGCGGGGTGTGGCCGGTGAGCTCGGCATAGCGTGCCTCGATCCGGTCGCGGCGCAGGAAGTCCGGGAGTCCGCGCTGCCCGAAGGCGACCGTCAGGTCCTGGAAGAAGCGGTGCAGATAGACGGTCCAGCCGAGGTCGACCTCGCGCGGGGCCAGTGCCGCCATCTCCCAGTCGAGGACGGCCGCGGGTTCGAAACCGTCGTAGACGACGTTTCCGAGGCGCGCGTCGCCCCAGTTGAGCACCGGCGTGCCCGGATCTCGGGGCCAGAGCTCCTCCAGGCGGTCGAACGCGTCCTCGATCAGCGGTGAACGGGCGAGTCCGTCAACCACCCATGCGTAGTAGGCGCGTTGGGCGGCGACATGCCTCCGCAGCGCGTCCCCGTCACCGGGCAGGGTGAGGAAGTGGGCCTCCTGCGCCGGGACTTGGTCGTGCAGCCGGGCCAGCAGCCCGATGGTGGCCGCCTCCAGGTGAGCGCGCTCGGCGTCGCCCGCCGCGTGCAGCCAGTTGCCCTCGTAGGTGTACGGCATGACGTCCGGCGGCACGCGCCCCTCGACGCGCTCCATGACGAAGAAGGGCGCCCCCAGGGGGCCGGGGTCCTCCTCCAGCCACTGCACCTTCGGCACGGGGAGGTCGGAGCGGTCGGCGACCAGGCGCATCGTGCGGTACTGCCGGGGCATGTCGTACTCCGGGAACACCGTGTACGCCGCCGGATCCGCCGCGAGCCGCAGCGCGCAGGCGCGGACGGGCGCTTGAGGGTGCTCGATGTCGAAGAGCAGGGTTTCGCTGGACATGCCGTTCGAGGTGGGGACGCTGACGCCGGCGGCCTTGGCGCCGGGCAGCCGGGTGTCGAGCCAGTCGGTGAGGCGGCGGGCGAGTTCGTCCGGGTCGCGCGTCGTCGTACGGGGTCGAGGTGCCGCGGTCATGGGGCCGACTCCCTCCGTGTCGCCAAGCCTTCTCTGCGCCGGCGGCGCCATGACCTCATGGCGCTACCGAGCCGAAGTCCGTGAACCCGCTCGGGTCGTGCCGCCCGAACGAACCGTGCTCGAAGATGCCGTGGCCGACCCGGCCGTCCAGCCGGAAGCGGGCGGCGTGGTCGGTGACTCCGTACGCGGCGAGGGGATGGGCGGCGGGGTCGGAGAGGTCGTAGGTACGACGGTCGCGCCAGCCGCGCCCCTGCCAGGTGCCGTGCTGCCAGTCGTCGGCGGGCGGGTAGCCGGCGCCGACGGCGAGCGGGGACGACGTGAGGATCTCCACCTCCAGTTCCTGGGGCTTGCGCGCGTCGCCGAGGTGGATGAGGGCGCGTTCGGGGTGGCGGGTGCCCGAGCGGTAGGTGATCTCGGCCTGGGGCCACCCGAGTTGGCGATCGCGTTCGCCCGGGCGGACCATCGTCGCGTCGCTCAGCGAGCGGTATCCGTCCGCGTCCTCCTGCACGATCACCATCAGGAACCGGTCCTCGAAGCGCACCGGACACCAGATCCAGTGGAAGCCCTCGGTCGGGTGCTCCTCGGCGAACCGCCCGCCCTCCTCCCCCGGTATGGGGCGCACCCCCCAGCTGCGGTCGCGGGTACCGGTCCACTCGGCCGGGGTGACGCGGAACTCCCGGCCACCCGCGCGCACGACCCCCGCCACGCCGCCCGCCTGGACGAAGCGCCGCCCTTCGAGGCTGAGCCGGCCGCCGCGGCGCTGAACGTGATGGGGCTCCCAGAGGGCGGGGAAGCCGGCGGTCCAGGTGATGTCGTACGACAACGCGTCGTCGTCGCAGATCAGCCGGAGCCGTCGCAGCGGCTCCCCCACCTCGATCCGCAACGACCCGACGGCCAGGCGCATCCGGTCCTCGCCGAGCGCGTCCGACGCCCGCACCGCGTACAGCGTGTCCCCGGTCCTGAGGGTCGCGTACGCGTCGATCACCCCGACGTTGGGGTACACCCCGAGGCCCAGGATCAGCAGGGCACGCCCCTGGTGGTCGAGGACGTGGAAGATGCAGCGGTCGTAGGCGTTCCGGTCGCTGGTTGCGACGTACTTCATGGACAGCGGCACCTGGTGCACCGGGTACTCGTCCAGCGGTACGGGACGGTCGTCGTCGGCCACGGCAAGCCTCCCTGGAGACGGCTGGGCTGACGGTACGTCAGACAGTGTCGGGTGACCAGAGAGGGGGCCGGACGTCCGTGAACTCACGCCCGATTCCCGTGGGCGGTGACTTGTCCCCCTGGCTCCGCGTTGCCCTGGTATGCCCCCCACCTATTCAGCGACCGGGTCGCAGCGCCGCATCTTCGTTCCGCGGCCGGCAGGGACGGTTCCGCCTGCGCCCGCGCAGCAGTCGGATCCCCCGATCTACCGCGATCTGATGCGTATGTGGGCCGACCGCGGCCGCACCCTGCCCGGGCGCCATGACCCGGAATGGATCGAGCTCACGGCGCCGCAGGTCAGGCGTGGTCAGTTCAGCGTCCTTCGGGACCTGCCAGGTGACGGGCGATGACCATCCGCTGAATCTGGTTGGTGCCCTCGACGATCTGCAGGACCTTGGCCTCGCGCATGTACCGCTCGGCCGGGAAGTCCGCGGTGTAGCCGTATCCGCCGAGGATCTGGACGGCGTCGGTGGTGACCCGCATCGCGGTGTCGGTGCAGTGCAGCTTGGCCATGGCCGCCTGCTTGGCGAACGGCCGGCCGGCGTCGCGCAGCCGCGCGGCCGCCAGGTACAGCGCACGGCCCGCCTCGATCTGGGTCGCCATGTCGGCGAGCATGAAGCGCAGGCCCTGGAAGTCGGCGATCGGCTTGCCGAACTGCCGGCGCTCGGTCGCGTACGCCACCGCCTCGTCCAGCGCCGCCTGGGCGACGCCGATCGCGCACGCCGCGATGCCGAGCCGCCCGGAGTCGAGCGCGGACAGGGCGATCGCGAAGCCCTGGCCCTCCTCGCCGATGCGCCGGTCGTCACCGACGCGGACGCCGTCGAAGTGGACCTGGGCCGTGGGCGAGCCCTTCATGCCCATCTTCTTCTCGGGCGCCGCCGCACTCAGCCCCTCCGCGTCGCCCGGCACCAGGAAGGCGGTGATCCCGCGCGGCCCTTCCTCACCGGTGCGTGCCATGACCGTGTAGAAGTCGGCGATACCGCCGTGCGTGATCCAGGCCTTGGTCCCGGTGATGACCCAGTCGTCGCCGTCGCGCACCGCCTTGGTGCGCAGCGAGGCCGCGTCCGATCCCGACGCCGGCTCGGAGAGGCAGTACGCGCCGAGCAGCCCGCCGCCGAGCATCGCGGGCAGGTGCTCGACCTGCTGCTCCTTGGTGCCGTAGCTGGCGAGGGCGTACGAGGCGAGGGTGTGCACGCTGACGCCGAGGCCGACGGTGAGGCGGGCCGCGGCGAGCTCCTCGAGGACCTGGAGGTAGACCTCGTACGGCTGGTCGCCGCCGCCGTACTCGGCGTCGTACGGCAGGCCGAGCAGCCCGGATTCGGAGAGCAGGGTGAAGACCTCGCGCGGGAAGCGTCCGGCGTCCTCCTCCTCGGCCGCCTTCGGGGCGATCTCGCGCTGCGCGATGTCGCGGACGAGCGAGATCAGATCCCGGGCCTCGTCCGTGGGCAGTTGACGGTCCACCGGCTGCGGGGCGCGGTCGGGCATGGCGACGCTCTCCTCCCTTTCGGGAACGTCGGCGGTCGCACGCCTTGGGTGGGGCGGCTCCGCCTGGTCTCTCGGGATGCCGTCAGGTGCTCCGCTCCCGGGTTGCGGAAGCTGCTGACCAGCGGCTCTGCGGTGAGTATGCCCGATCGGGGACATCGAGTCACCAGTTAACGACCGCTTACTTCAAGAAGTATCCAGCGACACACCCGGCTGGTCCGCGCGGCGGTGAAATTGGTCCGAACCATTGACGTACTGGTCTAGTCCTCCTACTTTGACGGAGCGCTTCTCGTCATCGCGTTCATGCCAATCGGCGCACGCTCCCCTCTCCCCCACGGAGGAGACCTCCCGATGCACACTTCGCACCACCCCCGCACCCGGCTGAGGACCCTCGTGTCCGCCGCCTGCGCGGCCGTCCTCGGCGCCGGACTGCTCGCCGGCGCGGGCACCGCCACCGCCGAACCCGCCACCTCGCCCCGGCTCGCCGCCGGCTCCAAGGTCGTCGGGTACTTCACGGAATGGGGCACCTACGACCGCAAGTACTACGTCAAGAACATCGAGACATCGGGCTCGGCCGCCAAACTCACCCACATCAACTACGCCTTCGGCAACGTCACCGGCGGCAAGTGCGCGATGGGCGACTCCTACGCGGCGACCGAGCGCACCTACACCGCGGCCGAGTCCGTGGACGGCGTCGCCGACACCTGGGACCAGCCGCTGCGCGGAAACTTCAACCAGCTGCGCGAACTGAAGAAGAAGCACCCCGGCCTGAAGGTTCTGTGGTCCTTCGGCGGCTGGACCTGGTCGAGCGGCTTCGGCGAGGCCGCGCGGAACCCGGCCGCGTTCGCCAAGTCCTGCTACGACCTGGTCGAGAACTCCAAGTGGGCCGACGTCTTCGACGGCATCGACATCGACTGGGAGTACCCGAACGCCTGCGGCGCCACGTGTGACACCAGCGGGCGGGAGTCCTTCAAGAACCTGATGGCCGCGGTGCGCGCCAAGTTCGGCTCCGGCAACCTGGTCACCGCGGCGATCACGGCCGACGCCACGAGCGGCGGCAAGATCGACGCGGCGAACTACGCGGGCGCGGCGCAGTACGTCAACTGGTACAACCCGATGACGTACGACTTCTTCGGCGCCTGGGACGCGACCGGCCCGACGGCCCCGCACTCGGCGCTCAACTCCTACCCCGGCATCCCGAAGGCCGGCTTCCACACCTCGGCGACCATCGCCAAGCTCAAGGGCCTCGGCATCCCGTCGTCCAAGCTGCTGCTCGGCATCGGCTTCTACGGCAGGGGCTGGACCGGCGTCACCCAGTCGGCACCCGGCGGCACGGCGACCGGCCCGGCGGCGGGGACGTACGAGCAGGGCATCGAGGACTACAAGGTGCTCAAGTCGAAGTGCCCGGCGACCGGCACCGTGGGCGGGACCGCGTACGCCAAGTGCGGCAACAACTGGTGGAGCTACGACACCCCCGCGACCGTCGCGACCAAGATGACGTACAAGAACCAGCAGGGCCTGGGCGGCACCTTCTTCTGGGAACTGAGCGGTGACACCGCGGGCGGCGAGCTGATCAAGGCGATCAACTAGCCCGGTTCACAGGGGACTTGGGGCGGGGGACCACGAGCCTCCGCCCCAAGGTCCTGTCGCGTCGGGCGTCGGGTCAGCCGCCGCGGCGGGCGGGCTCCGGGGTCGGGTAGGCGGGGTCCATCTCCTCGACGGCGCGCATGGCGCCGCCCAGCATCTTCACCAGCAGCTCGCGCATCTGGTCGCGGGAGAGCTCGGGACGGTCGATCCAGTCGAGGGCGGCGCCCTCGACACTGCACACCCAGGCGAGCAGGCCCATGCGGGCCAGCGGGGCGATGTCCGTGCGGCCGTACGCCCCCTCGGCGATGGTCGCCACGATCGCCTCCCGCACGCCGTCCCGGATGGCGTGCACCTCGGTGTCGAAACCGACGCCGCCGCTGACGATGGTGCGGTAGGCGGCCTGGTTGTGCTCGGCGTAGCGCAGATAGCTGTCGATGGTGCGGTGGACCCGGTCCACCGGCTCCAGCTCGATGCCGCTCGCCGCGTAGGTGACCAGGTCGGCGACGGAGTCCTGGATGATCGCCAGGTAGTAGCCGCGCTTGGACTGGAAGTAGTAGTAGATGAGCCCCTTGGCGACATGGGCCTGCCGGGCGATGTCGTCCATGGAGAGCGCGTCGTACGACGTGTCGGCGAACAGCTTGCGCCCGATGGTGATGAGCTCGGCACGACGCGCCACCGAACGCTCGGTGCTGCGGGCCCGGGGACGGGCCACGTCGCGCTGTTGACTGATATTCAATTTCGACCCTGTTATCCAACGGGCGGCGGGACATCCGCAGTATGGCAGACCTTCACCAGCTGCTCGTTCGAGTCTGATCGACTCTGAGGGGACCGCTGGACAACAGGGTCGGCATATGTCCGACAAGGGGGCCGGTGTGTGTCAGGTCACAAAAGACCGAGCTGTGTCACGAGCATCGCGACGACCACGACGAGGGTCCAGCCCATGACGTGCTCGACGATCTTCGGGCCGTCGTCGTCCTTGGGGCCACCGGTGCGGACACGGGCGACCGTGGCTGAGTGCGTGGTCATATGCCCACCTTGCCACCGGGAGCGGCCGGCGCGGCGGAGACGTTGCTCACCTCACAGCACCCCCACCGCGGCGAGCGCCGCGCGCCGGCGCGGTGTCGGACACGCCGGGAAGTAGAGGTAACAGACACCGCCGGTGCCGGAGACGACCTTGCCACTGGCGTTGTAGCGCTTGGTCCGCAGCCAGATGTTCTCGAATTCGCGCCGGTTGTAGACGCGTCGCACGGCCTCGTTGCTCGGCGAGAACGGGTCGTTGGCGATCACGTCGCCGGTGGCGGTGAACCCGATGACGGTCATCAGATGCCCGGCGGTGCCGTACCCGGCCCCGGTCAGCTCCCCCTTCAGGAACGACTGGGACGTTATGGCCGGGATGCCGGCCGCGATCAGCGTCTCCAGGTCGGTGAGTGAGCCGAGCCGGGTGACCACGCCCCGGAGGTCATCGAAGGTGGCCGCGTAGGCCGCGTTGAACGGCCAGTTGCCGCACCCCTCGTACTGGTAGTCGAAGGTGAACCGGGCCGCGTGGCAGACCTGCGGGTCGGCGTACGACGGGTCGACCCAGGCCAGCTGCTCCGGGGTGAGCCCGCGGCCCCAGTACTCGACGATCATCTGCGAGGAGGTGGGGCTGCACCACGCCTCGCCGCCGTTGTCGTACTCCGGGTACTGGCCCGCGTGGATCTCCTGCGAGTAGCGCGGGACGATCAGCTCGTGGGCCACTCCGGGGGTGGAGGCCGGGACGGTGAAGCGGTCGGGGACGTCGGAGCCCATCGCGCCGACCCGCCAGACCTTGGGGGTGAGCTGCGTGCCGGGCGTGCGGTACAGGGTCAGCCGCAGCCGGTACGAGGTGAGGCGCAGCCCGGTGGCCGGCTCGTCGATCGCGAAGGTGTCCGTCCAGATGCTGCTCTTGCCGTCGCTCTGGTCGTCGACCGAGGTCCGCCTGATGTCCTGGTCGCCGGCCGCCCAGCGGCCCATCACGTACCAGGGGGTGGCGGTGCCGTCGGAGTAGGTGCCCGTCAGCTCGATCTGGAGCCAGGTGCCGTCGGGGGTGTGGGCGTTCCAGGACGCGATGGCCTCGGTCGCGGGGACGGGGAGCCGGTGGACGGGGGACGTCCAGGTCGCGTACTCCCAGCGGGCGGTCCTGCCGGTGTGCGGGTCGGTGTAGTCGGTGGTGCCGGCGGGCGAGGCGATCACGATGCCGGGGCGGGCACCGGCCACGGCACGGGTCCCCTGGGCGGTGCCGCCGCGCCAGTCGGTGTACGTGGTCCAGGCGCGGTTGTCGACGGTGCGGGCCGGGGTCGGGGCGGGGGCCACGGCATCGGGGGCCGGATCCGCGCCGGTGTCGGCGAGGGCCGGGCCCGCGCTGCCGGCGACGGCTGCGGCGACCGCGACGGCCAGGACGGTTCTGCGGGACGGCTGTTCGGCTCTGCTCATGGGCGGAAGACCCCCAGGTGTCCGAGTCGGGCAGGTCCGGTGCACGGCTGTCCGCCAACTATGGCCGCAGGCGGGAGCGTCTGCCAGCACTTCGGAGCCTGACGCGCCCACGAATATTGGTGTCGACCACTGGCATGACCTGGGGCGACCGTCCGCCCCGAAGCGCTACGAGGGGGTGGACGAGCGAGCGGGGTCTCGGCGTACGGCTCTGCCACGACGTACGCCGAGACGGTTGACGGCTCCTCAGACGAGGTCCATGGCCGCGACCTCGTCGGGGCGGCCGTAGCTGACCGGGCCGTGGAAGCGGCGGCGGGCGGTGGCGAACCACCACACCGTGGCCACGGCCAGGACGACGGCCAGCGCGACCGGCGCGTAGTTGAAGGAGTCGGCGGTGATCGGCGAGGCCTGCGGCAGCATGAAAAGGACGCTGCTGAGCAGGATCCAGGTCACCGCGACGACCCCGACCGGCCGTCCCCAGCGGCCCAGGTGCCAGGGCCCCGGCTGGAAGTCGTCGCCCAGCCGCAGCCTGAGCAGGATCGGGACGGCGTAGGCGAGGAAGAGCCCTACGACATTGACGCTGACGATGGCGGTGAACGCCGTGTGCGACCACCAGCCGGGCAGCACGAGCGCCAGCGAGCAGGCGACCGCGAGCCACACGGCCTTGACGGGGGTGCGTGTGCGGGGCGAGACCGAGTGCCACCAGCGGGAGCCGGGCATCGCCCCGTCCCGGGAGAAGGCGAAGATCTGCCGGGTGTTGCTGGTCAGATTGGCGAGACCGCAGAAGAGCATGGCGCCGATCACGATCAACAGCAGCACCTTCGCGGTGCCGACTCCGAGCCCGTCGATCAGGATCTGCACGGGCGGTGCGTCGGCGTTCGCCACCCGGTCGTAGTCACGAATGCTGTAGACCAATGCGAGCATCAGCAGCAGCCCCGCGATCGCCGAGTATCCGATCGCCCGTGTGATCCCCTTCGGCGCGTTGACCGTCGCCCGGACCGTTTCCTCGGACATGTGGAAGCTGCCGTCGAAGCCGGTGAAGGTCCAGCTCGTGACCAGCAGGCCGAGCATGCCGCCGTAAAGGCCGCTCGTGAAACCCGTGTTGTTCGCGAAATGCGTGACAAAGGAAGCCGACTGGTGACGCTCGGGCATGATGATCAGCGCGCTCACGATCACCACGAGTCCGCTCAGCAGCCACCACACGGAGATCCGGTTGAGTACGGCGACCAGCTGCACCGTGTAGGTGTTGGCGAGCCCCTGCGCCACGATGATCAGGGCCGTGATCAGCACCGTCCGGTGAGGGGTCGGCTCGTACGAGGGCCACTGCAGGGCGATGAAGGCCTGTACGAAGGTCCCGGCGGCGTACCCGGTGGCGGCCGTGCCACCGACCTGCCCCACGAAGTTCAGCCAGCCGGTGTACCAGGACCAGGCGCCCTTGTGCCGCTTGGCGAGCTTTCCGGCGGAGAAGTACAGCGCGCCGCTCGTCGGATAGGCCGAGGCGACTTCCGCCATCGCTGCTCCCACGAAGAGCACCATGACGGAGACGCCGATCCAGCCGAAGACGAGAATACTCGGACCGCCCGCGTTCAGACCGAATCCGAATCCCGAGAAGATACCCGAGATGATATTGATGATGGTGAATGAGATGGCGAAATTGTCGAACGCCTGAAAACGACGCGTGAGTTTTCTCGGATAACCCATCGCGTGCAGGGTCGCGTCGTCGTCGAGTTCGACCGGAACCGCTCCCCCGTGCGCTCGGGCGCGGGAAGCCGATATCCGTTCTGACACGGTCGGACCTTTCTCTCGGTGGGGGGTTGCGGTGCGTCAGGCGGTCGGCACGGGCAGACCGCAGGCGCGGCGCGCCCGGGACAGCTGCTCGGCCGGGTCGCCGAAGACGCACCAGGGCATACGGGAGGCGTACGGCCCCATGGCCGCGAAGACGGCGCGGGCCTCCTCCTCCCGTCGGCCCATGACCAGGGCGTGTGCGAGGTAGGCCAGGTCGAGGACGGGGGTGAACCGGTACTCGGCCACCGCGGGCAGCCAGTTCTCGTGGATCACCAGGGCGGTCGAGCGCCACTGCGGCTGCTCCCAGACCCGGTCGGCGAGGAGTTGGGTCGGGTCGTAGCACTCGACCAGGGAGACCAGGGGCAGCAGGCGCAGGGGCGAGTCGGCGGGCGCGCGCTGGCCGAGGAAGGCGGCGACGTCCCAGGCCGCGGTCACGGAGCCGCCGTGCCGGGGGAAGAAGCAGGCCAGGAAGCGGTGGTGGGCCTCGCGGTGCCAGGGGTCGAGGGAGAGGATGTGCGCGAACAGCCGCCATGGCCCGGGCGGCGCCGTGAGCAGCCCGCGCGGCGCCGGGTCGCGCAGCCGGTGCAGCCGCGCCATCGCCAGCTTCGCCACCCAGGGCGTGGGATCGGCGGGGTCGGCCGACGCGGCCCGGTCGCAGGCGGCCAGCGCTATGCGCTCCAGCGCCTCGGTGCGCGGGTCGCGGGCGTCGGCCGCGCGCAGCGCCCGCAGCACGGCGACCCGCGCCCACAGGAGTGCCGCCTCGGGGCCGGGCTCCTCGGCCAGCCAGCGCTCGACGAGGTCGGAGTCGGCGGCCTCCGAGGCGAGCACGAGGGAGCGATGGGCGCGCAGGCCGAAGTCACCGCGGGTTTCGGCCAAGGCGTCGCGGGCGCTCAGACATCGGCCGGCCCGGACATCGACGCATACGCTCGCGAGCGCACGGTCGTCGGCCGCTGGATGCCACACATACTGCCCTTCGAATAACCCCGCGGCCATCTGTCCCAGCCCATCCCCGTTACGGCACCTCACAGTTGCACACCAAGCACCTTACTCACCGCAGGACTCAACCGGAACGCACATTTCGCGGCGACGGCCGGAGTTTTTCGGTGGCATTGCGGGTAACCGTCGGACACCTCCGTCTAGTTCAAAGCGATACCTTTTCTCATCTCACCCCGGACTCCCACCCCGGCAACCGCTTTATCCCTCTACTAGAATGTTCCAACGAAATATGCCCATCGCTGCTCCACCCCGGGAAAAACGATTCACGACCTCGCCACCCGGCTCCGCCGGCTCCCCCCGTCCTGCGGCCCGGTCCGCCTGATCGGGGTCGACGGGCACGCCGGCTCCGGAAAGTCCACGTTCGCCGGGCAGTTGGCCCGGGCCCTGGGCGACGCCCCGGTGCTCCACCTCGACGACATCGCCAGCCATGACGAGCTGTTCGAGTGGACCGATCGCCTGCTGGCCCAGGTGATCGAACCGCTCGCCCAGGGCCTGACCGCCCACTACACCCCCTACGACTGGCGGACCCGCGGCTTCGGACCACCCCTGCCCGTGCCGCCCGCCCCCGTGATCGTCGTCGAGGGCGTCGGCGCCGGCCGCCGTGCGCTGCGCCCGTATCTCGCCCAGCTGCTGTGGATGGAACTGCCGCACGAGGAGTCCTGGACGCGCGGCCGCTCGCGGGACGGGGCGGAGCAGCGGGACTTCTGGGACGGGTGGGTCAGGGCGGAGCTGAAGCACTTCGCCGACGACCCGTCCCGGCCGTTCGCCGACCTTCTGATTCGGCAGTGCGAGAAGGGGTATGAGGTGCTCACCGGGCCTGCCGGGACGATTGGACCGGACCAGCCGCTCACATAGCGTGACGACTCATCCGCAATGTGCTGACCTTGTGAAGACCCTTGCGCGAGAAGTTCCCGGAGTGCTTCAACTCGGCTTGACCCGGGGGCCGTACAGGTCTTACGTTCTGAATGTGCGGCCGATCGAGGTCGCCCCATACGCGAAGCCCCCGGTTGTTCCCCCGTGATCGGGGGCTTCGTTCTGCCCTCACACTCTCCCTCCGGGCGCCGAGAGCCGTCATTTGCTCACCCTCGGTCACCGAGCCCGTGCGCCCGATCCGCTCCCACCTCGCCAAACGGCCGGTGCGGCACCCTGGGGCGGGCCATGCTCTCGCAGGTACGATGCCCTCGGTGCGACCTACGGACGGCTGCTCTGCGCACTGTTGCAACTCCGGTCCGCGGTACGGCGGTTCGAACAAGGCGGCCCCGGGCGACGGCCCGGCGGTCAACCGACGGGGGCACGGTTTGTGGGGGACGTGATGGACTTCGGCATGCAGGGCCCCGAGGCCCCGGCCGACCTCGCCTGGCTGCGAGGTGTGGATGCCTACACGATGGGGGCCTATCCACAGGCGGAGGAGGAGTTCCGCACCGCGGTGCGGATCGATCCCGGGATGGCCGACGGCTGGCTCGGCCTGCACGCGCTGCGCATCGACACGACGACCGCGCTGCTGCGGATGTTCCGGCACCGGGACCGGTTCGGGGAACAGCGGGCCCGGCACCGCCGTACCCTCAACTCCTGGTACTGGCTGGGCTGGTGGGTGCAGCCGGTCCTGGAGAGCCCGCGGGACCTGCTGTTGGCCCACGCCTCGCACTGGCTGGACGGCCGGCACGTGCCGGAGCTGGACCGGGCGCTGGCCGGGCTCCCGCCCGTGGACACCGACCATCAGGTCCGCTTCCTGCACGCCTGCCGCGCCTATCTGGTCAAGGACTGGGAGCAGTTGGTCCGGCACACCGATCCCCTGATCGACGACCCGATGCTCGGTATCGAGGCGGGTCTGTTCGGCGGCATGGCGCGGGTACGGCTGGAGATGTACGGGCAGGCCGAGCCGCTGCTCTCGGCCGCGCTGATGCGGTGCCGCAGCGAGCAGCCGCAGCGCAAGGAGCTGCGGTACTGGCTGGCCCGGGCGCACGAGGGCACGGGCCGGTCCGCGGCCGCCTTACCGCTCTACCGTGCCGTGCACCGCGTCGACCCCGCCTTCATGGACACCTCCGCCCGGCTCGCGGCGATCGCCGAGGGCGACGGGTACGACGACACCGACGACTTCGCGGCGATCACCCTGACCGGGATCGGGCAGGACGCGGGGGACGGCCCCGACGGGCTGGATCCGCTCTTCGGCACCGAGGGCCGGGACCTCAGGCTGCCCGACGCCGACCTGCCGCCGACCGGTCCGCTGCCGTCGGTGCTCGATCCGGCGGTGCGCGAGAAGACGGCCGTGCCGTCGCAGCCGCTGCCCGCGGGGCCCACCGACCCCGAGTTGCTCGAAGAGGCGCTTGCCGAACTGGAGCGCATGGTGGGGCTCGAACCCGTCAAGCGGCAGGTCAAGGCGCTGTCCGCCCAGCTGAACATGGCCCGGCTGCGCGCCGGGCAGGGTCTGCCGGTCCAGCCGCCCAAACGGCACTTCGTCTTCTCCGGCCCCTCCGGCACCGGCAAGACCACGGTCGCCCGCATCCTCGGGCGCGTGTTCTACGCCCTCGGGCTCCTCGGCGGCGACCATCTCGTGGAAGCCCAGCGGGCCGACCTCGTCGGCGAGTACCTGGGCCAGACGGCCGTGAAGGCCAACGAACTCATCGACTCCGCGCTCGGCGGCGTCCTGTTCGTGGACGAGGCCTACTCGCTCTCCAACTCCGGCTACGGCAAGGGCGACGCGTACGGCGACGAGGCGCTGCAGGTGCTGCTGAAGCGGGCCGAGGACAACCGGGACCACCTGGTGGTGATCCTCGCCGGCTATCCGGAGGGCATGGACCGGCTGCTGGCCGCCAACCCCGGGCTGTCGTCCCGCTTCACCACTCGGGTGGACTTCCCGTCGTACCGGCCCCTTGAGCTCACCTCGATCGGCGAGGTGCTCGCCGCGGAGAACGGGGACGTGTGGGACGAGGAGGCGCTGGACGAGTTGCGGTCGATCGCCGGGCACGTGGTCGATCAGGGGTGGATCGACGAGCTGGGCAACGGGCGGTTCCTGCGGACGCTGTACGAGAAGAGCTGCGCTTATCGGGATCTGCGGCTGTCGACGTACCCGGGGGCACTGACGAGGGACGACTTGTCGACACTTCGGCTGCCGGATCTGATGCAGGCCTATGGGGAAGTGCTGTCGGGGCGGGGGCCGCAGGACCCGTCGGCCATGTGAGCACCGACGTCTGGGCTGGCGCGGGATGGGGACGCTCGCCCGCGCTTGCGGGGTGCCGCCTGCGCCCACCCGTGCCGCCCCAGCGGCACGACTGCCCGCAGGCGGCGCGTGTCAGCCCGCCATCGCCTCCTCCGGCTCCCCGCTGCCCAGCCGCGGCCCCGTCACCCGCACCTCCGGCAGGTCCCGGTGTGCCGGGTCCCGTACCTCGCCGACCAGGAGTTCCAGTACGTCCTCCAGCGCGACGAGGCCGAGGACCTTGCCGGAAGTGTCGGCCACCTGAGCCAAATGCGTCGCGGCGCGGCGCATCACCGTCAGGGCGTCGTCGAGGGGGAGTTCGGAGCGGAGGGTCGTCATCGGGTGCCAGAGGTGCTGCGGCACGGCCCGTTCCGACTCCTCCAGGTCCAGTACGTCCTTGACGTGCAGGTAGCCCATGAAGGCGCCGGTCTCCGCCGCCACCGGGAAGCGGGAGTACCCGGTGCGGGCGGTGAGCGCGACGATCTGGCCGGGGGTGACCGACGGGCTGACCGTGACCAGGGACTCGCGCTTCAGCAACACGTCCGTCACCGGACGCGAGCCCAGTTCCAGCGCGTCCTCCAAACGTTCCTGCTCCTCGGGATCGAGCAGGCCCGCCTGGCCGGAGTCCTCGACGAGCCGGTTGAGCTGCTCGCTGGTGAACACCGCCTCGATCTCGTCCTTCGGCTCGACGCGGAACAGCCGCAGGATGGCCTGCGCGACCGCACCCAGGGCCACGGTGATCGGCCTGCAGAAGCGGGCGAACCAGACCAGGCCGGGGCTGAGCCACAGCGCGGCCTTCTCGGGCGCCGCCATCGCCAGGTTCTTCGGCACCATCTCGCCGATGACCAGGTGGAAGAAGACCACCGCGGCGAGCGCGATGACGTAGGTGAGCGGGTGGATCATGCCTTCCGGAAGATGGATCCACTCGAACAGCGGCTCCAGCAGATGCGCCACCGTCGGCTCGGCCACCGCGCCGAGCGTCAGCGAGCAGACGGTGATGCCGAACTGGGCCGCCGCCATCATCTGCGGCAGCCGCTCCAGGCCGTACAGCACCTGCCGGGCACGGGCGGTGCCCAGCGGTTCGATCTGACTGCGGCGGACCGACACGAGGGCGAACTCGGCGCCGACGAAGAAACCGTTGGCGAGCACGAGCAGCGCGGCGAAGAGGAGTTGGAGCACGCTCATCGGGCGACCTCCACCACGGCACCGGTCCGCACCAGCCGGACCCGCTCGGCCCGGTAGTGGCCGACCCGGCGCACCGACAGCCGCCAGCCCGGCAGTTCCGCCTTGTCGCCGACGGCCGGGATGCGCCCGAGCAGGTCGGCGACGAGTCCGGCGACGGTCTCGTACGGCCCCTCGGGCACATCGAGCCCTATGCGCTGGAGGATGTCGACCCGGCAGCTGCCGTCGGCGTCCCAGGCGGGGCGGCCGTCCTCCGGCGGGGCGGCGGCGAGTTCGGGCAGGTCCTGGCCGTCGTGTTCGTCGCGGACCTCGCCGACGATCTCCTCGACGATGTCCTCCAGCGTGACCACGCCGGCCGTGCCGCCGTACTCGTCGACGACGACCGCGATGGGCTGCTCGCTGCGCAGCTGGGCGAGGAGGGGCTGGACCGGCAGGGTCTCGGGGACGAGCAGCGCCGGGCGGGCGATGCGGCCGACCGGGGTGCGCAGCCGGTCACTCGAACGGATCGCCAGCGCGTCCTTCAGATGGACCATGCCGACGATCTCGTCGATCTTCTCCCGGTAGACCGGGAAGCGGGACAGACCCGTGGCGCGGGTCAGATTGACCACGTCCTCGGCCGTCGCCGACGACTGCAGCGCGCTGACCTTCACGCGCGGGGTCATCACGTGCTGCGCGGTCAGTTCGGCGAGCGACAGCGTCCGTACGAAGAGGTCCGCGGTGTCCTGCTCCAGGGCGCCGGCCTGTGCGGAGTGCCGGGCCAGGGAGACGAGTTCGTCGGGGGTGCGGGCGGAGGCCAGCTCCTCGGTGGGCTCGATGCCCAGGGCGCGGACGAGGCGGTTGGCGACGGAGTTCAGCGCGGCGATCACCGGGCGGAACAGGCGCGCGAAGACGTGCTGCGGGCCGGCGACGAAGCGCGCGACCTGCATCGGCCGGGACACCGCCCAGTTCTTCGGCACGAGCTCGCCGATCACCATCTGCACGGCCGAGGCCAGCAGCATGCCGACGATCACGGCCACACCGGACACCGCGCCCTCGGGGACACCGATCGCGGCGAAGGGGCCGCCCAGCAGCTCGGCGAGCGCCGGTTCGGCGAGCATGCCGACGACGAGGGAGGTGATGGTGATGCCGAGCTGGGTGCCGGAGAGCTGGAAGGACAGCTCCTTGAGCGACTCGGCGACCCTACGGGCCCTTCGGTCGCCCTCCGCGGCGGCCTTCTCGGCGTCCGTCGCCTCGACGGTGACCAGCCCGAACTCGGCGGCCACGAAGAAGCCGTTGGCGAGGATGAGGAGGAACGCGGCTGCCAGAAGCAGCAAGGGGATGCTCATGACGCGGCCGCCCCGGTATGTCGGGAGGGGGCGGCGCAGGTACTACAGGACGATCCGTCCATCGCTGGAGGGAATCACTCCTCGGGTAGCAGGGACCTCTGAAGAACCGGTCGGAACGTCAGCGGCGGAGGCGCCACACAAACGCCTCCGCCAACAGATTAATCAAGACATGGGGATTTACGGCAGGGTGAACGCCCCCGAGTCAGTCCGCACGGTCGCCGGGCTCCTTGACGGAGCGCGCCTCGGCGAGGGCCCGCAGGGCGCGTGCGTCGGCGAGGGCGCGCTGCTTGGCGATGCCGGGCTGGATGCCGAGCGCGGGCAGGCTGGTGCCGTCGCTGAGGTTGAGGAACACCCAGGGATCACCCGGGCGGAGGGTCACCTGGACGATCTCGGCCCAGTCGAGACGGCGCCTGCTGGCGATGTTCACCACGCTGACGCCGGACTCGTCGGCAACGACCCTGACGCGGGCCAGCATGGCCAGCACGCCGAACATCAGCGCGCCGGTGAGGATGAAGCTGAGGCGCTCGCCCGGGCCGAGCTTCTCCAGCAGCAGCGCGATCGCCGTGATGACGACGAAGATCGCGACGCCGGCGGTGAGCAGGACGGCCCGGGTGCGGCCCGGCCGGAACGTGACGGGCAGGGCGGGCAGTTCGGAGGACATCGGTGTACGGCCCCTCGGATCAGAGGCGGCAGGCGTGGATGGCCGTGGTCAGGATGGCCCGGGCGCCGATGTCGTACAGGTCGTCCATGATCCGCTGGGCTTCCTTGGCCGGGACCATCGCGCGGACGGCGACCCAGCCCTCGTTGTGCAGCGGCGAGACGGTCGGGGACTCGAGGCCCGGCGTGAGGGCGACGGCCTTCTCCAGCTGCTCGACGCGGCAGTCGTAGTCCATCATCACGTAGGTCCGCGCGACCAGGACGCCCTGGAGGCGGCGCAGGAACTGCTGCACCTTGGGCTCCTCGCCGTCCGCGCCGGTCTGACGGATGACGACGGCCTCGGACTTCATGATCGGCTCGCCGACGACCTCCAGGCCGGCGTTGCGCAGCGAGGTGCCGGTCTCGACGACGTCCGCGATGACCTGGGCGACACCGAGCTGGATGGCGGTCTCGACGGCGCCGTCGAGGTGGACGACGGAGGCGTCGATGCCGTGGTCGGCGAGGTGCTTGGCGACGATGCCCTCGTAGGAGGTGGCGATCGTCTTGCCCTTCAGGTCCGCCAGGTCGTCGCCGACGGTGCCCGGCTTGGTGGCGAAGCGGAAGGTGGAGCGGGCGAAGCCGAGCGGCAGGATCTCCTCGGCGTCGGCGTCGGAGTCGATCAGCAGGTCACGGCCGGTGATGCCGATGTCGAGCTGGCCGGAGGCGACGTAGAGGGCGATGTCGCGGGGGCGCAGGTAGAAGAACTCGACGTCGTTCTCGGGGTCGACGATCCGCAGTTCCTTGGACTCGCGGCGCTGCTGGTAGCCGGCCTCATGCAGCATCTCCGCCGCAGGGCCGGACAGTGAACCCTTGTTGGGGACGGCGATGCGCAGCATGAGGTCGGCTTCCTTCGTTCGCTCTTACGGTGTGCGGGTTTCTTGCGGCTCTGGGGGCTCAGGTGCTCAGAGATGGGCGTAGACGTCGTCCAGGGAGATCCCGCGGGCGACCATCATCACCTGGACGTGGTACAGCAGCTGCGAGATCTCCTCGGCGGCCGCCTCCTTGCCCTCGTACTCGGCGGCCATCCAGACCTCTGCGGCCTCCTCGACGACCTTCTTGCCGATGGCATGGACACCCTTGCCGACGAGTTCGGCGGTGCGGGAGGTGGCGGGGTCGCCGTTTGCGGCCTTGTGCTGGAGCTCGGTGAAGAGCTCCTCGAACGTCTTCTTGGACATGGTGACGCTCAGCCTATGCCACATACCCGTTTCGTCAGTGCCAGGGTTCAGATACTGAGCGGAGCGTCGCCGCCGTGGCCACGGCCGCCGTCACCGCCTCGTGCCCCTTGTCCTCGTTGGAGCCCTCCAGGCCCGCCCGGTCCAGGGCCTGCTCCTCGGTGTCGCAGGTCAGCACGCCGAAGCCGACCGGCACGCCGGTCTCGACCGACACCTGGGTGAGGCCCTGGGTCACGCCCTGGCACACGAAGTCGAAGTGGGGGGTGCCGCCGCGGATGACGACGCCGAGGGCGACGATCGCGTCGTAGCCGCGGCCCGCGAGGACCTTGGCGACCACCGGGAGTTCCCAGCTGCCGGGGACCCGGAGCAGGGTCGGCTCGTCGATCCCCAGGTCGTGCAGGGCGCGCAGGGCGCCGTCCACCAGACCGTCCATCACCTTCTCGTGCCACTGCGCAGCGATGACCGCGACCCGCAGGTCGCCCACATTGCGTACGGACAGTTCCGGTGCGCCCTTGCCGCTCACGTTCTCAGGTCTCCTCGGTGTGTGCTGTTACTGGTTGGTGCAGGTGGCCAGGGAGGCCACGGGGGCCGCGTCCAGCCAGGGCAGGTCGTGTCCCATCCGGTCGCGCTTGGTGCGCAGGTACCGGAGGTTGTGCTCGCCCGCCTGTACGGGCATCGGCTCCCGCTCGGTGACCTCGATGCCGTGGGCGAGAAGCGCGTCGGACTTGTCGGGGTTGTTGGTCAGCAGGCGCACGCTGCGCACGCCGAGGTCGGCGAGTATCTGCGCGCCGGCGCCGTAGTCGCGGGCGTCGGCGGGCAGACCGAGTTCGAGGTTGGCGTCGAGGGTGTCGCGGCCGCGCTCCTGGAGTTCGTAGGCGCGCAGCTTGGACATCAGGCCGATGCCCCGGCCCTCGTGTCCGCGCAGGTAGACCACCACTCCCCTGCCCTCGGCCTGGATGCGCTCCAGGGACGCCTCCAGCTGGGGGCCGCAGTCGCAGCGCTGGGAGTGGAAGACGTCGCCGGTGAGGCATTCCGAGTGGACGCGGACCAGCACGTCCTCGCCGTCGCCGATCTCGCCGTGGACGAGGGCGACATGCTCGACGCCGTCGACGGTGGAGCGGTAGCCGAACGCGGTGAAGGTTCCGTGGGCGGTGGGCAGGTGGACCTCGGCCTCGCGGCGGACGGTCGGTTCGGCGGTGGCCTCGGAGAGGGCCGGTGCCTGCTCGGCCGACTTCTGTTCGCCCGCCTCCTGCCCGGCCGGCTGTCGCAGTTCGGTCCTGCGGCGGTAGGCGATCAGGTCCTCGATGGAGATGATCGTCAGGCCGTGCTTGCGGGCGAACGGGATCAGCTCGGGCAGCCGGAGCATCTCGCCGTCCTCACCGGCGATCTCGACGATCGCGGCGACCGGGCGCAGCCCCGCGAGCCGGGCGAGGTCGACGGCGGCCTCGGTGTGGCCGTCGCGGACGAGGACACCGCCGGGCCGGGCGCGCAGCGGGAAGATGTGGCCCGGCCGGACGAGGTCCGACGGCTCGGCCCTGCCGCCGGCGAGGAGCTGCAGTGTGGTCGCCCGGTCGGAGGCCGAGATGCCCGTGGTGACCCCGTGCGCGGCGGAGGCGTCCACGGAGACGGTGAAGGCCGTCTTCATCGACTCGGTGTTGTCGCCGACCATCTGCGGCAGCTCCAGCCGGTCCAGCTCCTCGCCCTCCATGGGGGCGCAGATCAGGCCGCGGCACTCGCTCATCATGAAGGCGACGATCTCGGGGGTGACCTTCTCGGCGGCGATGACGAGGTCGCCCTCGTTCTCGCGGTCCTCGTCGTCGACGACCACGATCGGTCGGCCCGCCGCGATGTCGGCGATGGCCTGCTCGATCGGGTCGAGCGTGAGGTCCTCGAGGCCGTCGGTGCTGTACAGGATCGGTGCCGCGGTCATGCCGGCGCTCCTTCCAGGACGGGCCGCGCGTCCTTGCGGGAGCGCAGCCACCAGTCGCGCATGCCCCACAGGACGAGTGCGCCGTAGATGACGTAGACGAAGCCGGAGAAGGCGTAGCCGTTGGCGAAGTTGAGGGGCACGCCGACCAGGTCGACGAGCAGCCAGGCGAACCAGAACTCGACCATGCCGCGCGCCTGGGCGTACATGGCGACGATGGTGCCGACGAAGATGTAGGCGTCCGGCCAGGGGTCCCAGGACAGGGACGGCTGGGCCTTGAAGAGCAGGGCGACCCCGACCGTGCCTGCGGCAGCCACGCCGATCATCGCCGCCCGCTCGGTCCAAGTGGCGAACCTCGGGGCGATGTGGCCGTCCTCCGCCTGCCCCTTGTTGCGGTTCCACTGCCACCAGCCGTACAGGGCGACGGCCATGACGACGACCTGCTTGCCGGCGCTGCCAGTCAGGTGGCCGAAGAAGGCACCGAAGAGGATCAGGCCGGAGAGGAACTGCACCGGCCAGGTCCACAGGGAGCGGCGCCAGCCGAGGGCGAGGGTAATCAGGCCGAGGATGTTACCGATCATGTCCGACCAGAGGATGTGCTGGTCGAGGACGGTGAAGGCCTCGGAGTTCAGCCCGTTCACCGTGCGGCCCCCTGACTGCCCATCAGCCGCTCGACGTACTTGGCGATGACGTCGACCTCGAGGTTGACCGGGTCGCCGGGCTGCTTGTGGCCGAGCGTGGTCAGGTCGAGGGTGGTGGGGATGAGGCTGACGGTGAAGAAGTCGGGCCCGGCGTCCACGACGGTGAGGCTGATGCCGTCGACGGTGATGGAGCCCTTCTCGACGACGTACCGCGAGAGGTCCGCGGGGAGCGAGATCTTGACGATCTCCCAGTTCTCGGACGGCTTGCGCTCCAGTACCTGACCGGTGCCGTCGACGTGGCCCTGCACGATGTGCCCGCCGAGGCGCTCGCCCACGGCCATGGGGCGTTCGAGGTTGACGCGGGAGCCGACGGTGAGGACGCCCAGGCTGGAGCGGTTGAGGGTCTCGGCCATCACGTCGGCGGTGAACTCTGCGCCCTCATGTTCGACCACCGTGAGGCAGACGCCGTTGACGGCGATGGAGTCTCCGTGCTTCGCGCCCTCGGTGACGACAGGGCCACGCACGCGGAAGCGACAGGCGTCGTCGAGGGTCTCGACGGCGGTGATCTCGCCCAGCTCTTCGACGATTCCGGTGAACACTTCCCGGGTCCTCCTGCCTCATTCGGGCACGGACTCCGGGGCTGTCGATGACGACAGAATGTACGAGCAGGGACACCGGGGGCGACGCCGGACAGAGTTCGCCTCATCGACGAACCGGTACGGCGGCGCGCACGAATGCCCGCCCGCCGCGCACTGCCTCCCATCCGGACTTTAACCGTCGGTCCAGGAATTTCACCTGGTCAACCGGCCGCTGGAGGCGACCGGGTCGCGGACTGTAACCGCCGGTTCGGACTTTCACCGACCCCGGAGTGCGCTGCTTCTGGTACACGGCCAGTGTGCCACGCCTGATCGGCGTCCATGCGGGTGACTGCTGTGGGGTGCCTCACAGGCTGTGTGGCTGGATTTCTTTGATCCGCGAGGGATCCCCGATTGGTCCATACCTATTGACGCACTGGTCTAGTCCTTCCTAGAGTCGGCCCAACTTCCCTGGACAGGCACGACGTTGTGGGTCGGCGCAGACGGCCCGGCGGCGGTGACGACGGCCCTTGCCCGCCGCCGGGTCCACCAGCTCACCCCGATCGCGGTTCTGGCAGGGTGAGGGGCATGACGACCGCGACCGCCGACGAGTTCGAGACGCACCGCTCCCGGTTGTTCGGCCTGGCCTATCGCATGCTGGGCTCCGCCGAGGAGGCCGAGGACACCGTCCAGGACGCGTATCTGCGCTTCAGCGGCGCCGACCGCGGTGCGATCGAGCACCCGGCGGCCTGGCTCGCCAAGGTCGTCACCAACCTCTGCCTGACCCGGCTGACCTCCGCCCGGGCCCGCCGCGAGCGGTATGTCGGCCCCTGGCTGCCGGAGCCCGTGGTCACCTCGGACGGCGCACTCGGGCCCCTGGAGTCCGCCGAGCAGCGGGACGCCGTGTCCATGGCGATGCTGGTGCTGCTGGAGCGGCTCACTCCGACCGAGCGGGCCGTGTACGTGCTGCGGGAGGCGTTCGCGTACGGCCACCGGGAGATCGCGGAGGTGCTCGATCTGACCGAGGCCAACTGCCGGCAGCTGTACCGGCGGGCGGTTCAGCACGTGGGTGAGCCGCGGTCGCGGTTCGAGCCGGCTCCCGAGCGGCAGGAGGAGCTCGTCGCGTCCTTCGTCGCCGCGGCGCGGGACGGTGATCTGGCCCGGCTGGAGAAGCTGCTGGCGGCCGACGTGGTCTGGTCGAGCGACGGCGGGGGCAAGGTCTCGGCGGCCCGGCGGCCGGTCGAGGGCCGGGAGAAGGTGTCGCGTTTCCTGGTGGGCCTCGTCGAGCGGTTCATGGAGGGCGTGCGCTTCACCGCGGCCGAGGTCAACGGCGAGCCGGGGGTGGCCGCATGGGCAGGCGACACGCTCCTCGGGGTGGTCGCGCTCGAACTGAGCGACGGCCTCGTCGTGCACGCCCGAGCCGTGGTGAACCCGGACAAACTGGCGTTCGCGGGCCGTCAGCTGGCCGGGGCGTAGAAGACGCCTGAGGCCGGCTGTCACATTTCGCACCTGCTGTTCGGTCCCAGCTGACGAGGGGCGCTCCACCCGGGGGCGCCCGGCGTCCGAAGGGACTGAAACGACATGACCACGATCCTGGTGACCGGCGGCACCGGAACGCTCGGCCGGCTCGTCACCGAGCGGCTGCGCGCGGACGGGCACGAGGTGCGGGTGCTCAGCCGTCACACCCAGCCGTGCGCCGTCGACCTGCGCAAGGGCGGCCCGGGTCTGGACGCGGCGCTGGAGGGCGTGGAGACGATCGTGCACTGCGCGTCCTCGCCGGGCGGTGGTGACGAGGAGGCGGCGGGGCATCTGATCGCGGCGGCGCGCACGGCGGGCGTACGGCACCTCGTGTACATCTCGATCGTCGGCGTCGACCGGGTGCCGTTCGGCTACTACAAGAGCAAGCTCGCCGTGGAGAAGCTGATCGAGGCGTCGGGGCTGGGCTGGACCGTGCTGCGGGCGACGCAGTTCCACGACCTGGTGGTGCGGGTGCTCGGGATCCTGGCCAAGTCGCCGGTCATGCTGCTGCCGGCCCGGGTGAAGGACCAGCCGGTCGAGGTGGCGGAGGTCGCGGACCGGCTCGCCGAACTGGCCCTGGACACCCCGGCCGGGAGGGTCGAGGACATGGGCGGCCCGGAGGTGCGGACGTTCGACTCGCTGGCCCGCGCGTATCTCCGGGCGACGGGCCGCAGGCGGCTCGTGGTGAGCGTCCCGTTGTGGGGGAAGGCCTACGGCGGCTTCCGCGCGGGGGGGCATCTGACGCCGGGGCGTGCGGTGGGGAAGGGGACGTTCGAGGACTATCTGGGGCGGGGGTTCGGGGGTGTGCGGGGCGTCTGACCGCGGGGCTTGATTTCCTCGCCCCCGCCGCCCAACCGCCGGACGGGCTGGATGGTGCGGGCCGGCATTGAGAGGTGGCCGACCCCTCCGGACGGGCTGAAATGCCGCGACCGGCGTCGAGAGGTGACACCCCCACCCACCGGCTGGGTGAGGGATTGAGGACGGCCCCGGTCGGCCCGGCCGCTCGGTTCAGCGGTCCTGTGGTGCGAACAGTTCGTCCTGCGCGGCATCACGTGCCGTGAGCAGCGCCCCGCGCAGGACGGCGTCGCCGCCCAGGCTGCTGGGGCGAACCACGGTCGCCAACGGCGACATCCGCCGGACCCGCTCCTGCACCCGCCGGGCGAGCGCCTCGCCGCCGGCCTGTCCGACCTCGCCGCCGAGGACCACACAGCCGGGGTCGAGGATGGCGACGACGGAGGCGGCACCTATGGCGAGGCGATCGGCGAGGGCGTCGAGGAAGCGGGAGGCGGACTCGGGGTCATGGGGCAGGCGCGCCACCGCGTCCCTGACCAGCCCCGCAGCCGACGGCTCGTCCGCGGCGCCGCCCTCGACGGTCAACCCGTACGCCCGCGCCAGCTCCACGATCGCCGCCGCCCCCGCCAGCGAGTGGAATCCCCCCTCGCAGTCCACCGCCGACGGCAGCCCCGTCGTCCCCGGCACCGGCAGGAACCCGATCTCGCCGGTCCCGCCGGAGGCCCCGCGGCGCAGCGCCCCGTCGAGGACGACGGCCGCCCCCGTGCCGTGGCCGAGCCACAGCAGCACGAAGGTGTCCCGGTCCCGGGCCGCCCCGTCGCGCTGTTCGGCGAGGGCGGCGAGGTTGGTCTCGTTCTCGACGCTGACGCGGGCTTCGGGCAGCCGTTCCTGCAGGGCCGCCACCAGGCGGCGGTGCCACGCGGGCAGCCCCGTGGAGTTGCGCAGCTCACCGCTCGCCGGGTCGATCAGGCCGGGCGCGCCGATGCCCACCGTATGGAGCCGGTCGGCCCCCGCCTCCTTCGCGACCCGTTCCACCAGCGCCACCGCCTGCTCCACCGCGGGCCCCGTCCCCGTGTCGCCGCCGATCGGCACGGACGCCTTGGCGAGCACCTTCCCGACCAGATCGGACACCACCACGGAGACGCCTTCGGTGCGGACGTCCAGCGCCGCCAGATGGGCGCGGTCGACGACGATGCCGTACAGCTTGGCGTTCGGCCCGCGCCGCTGCGCCCCGGCCTCGCCGACGACCGCGATCAGACCGGCGGCGGTGAGGCGTTCGACGAGGTCGGCGACCGACGGGCGGGACAGGCCGGTCAGCTGCTTCAACTGCCCTGCCGTCAGCGGGCCTTCCCGCTGCAGCAGGCGCAGGGCGAGCCGGTCGTTGATGGCCCGGGCGGTGCTCGGGGATGCGGGCATGCCGGGATCCTCCCACGGCTGGTTTATCCGCTATCTATCAGGCAGGGTTCCTGATAGTTTACGACGCGACCACAGGCGGGGGAACCGACAAGGACCGGGAACAGGGAGGGGCCGCACAATGAGCGCAGTGGTCTACGAGCAGCGCGAGGTGAGGCGGGCCCGGTACGCCGTGGCCGCCGTCTTCGCCGCGCACGGCGCTGTCACCGGCTCGTTCGCGACGCGCGTGCCGTGGATCCAGGACCACGCCGGGGTCGGCGCCGGCCAACTGGGGCTGGCGCTCGCCTTCCCCGCGCTCGGAGCCTCCGTCGCCATGCCGCTCGCGGGCCGTATCACCCACCGGTTCGGCGCCCGGAACGCACTGCGCGGACTGATCGCCCTGTGGACGATCGCGCTCACGCTCCCCTCTCTCGCCCCGAACCTGCTGACGCTCTGTCTGGCCCTGTTCACGTTCGGCGCCACGGCCGGCATGGCGGACGTGGCGATGAACGCGCTCGGCGTCGAGGTCGAGAACCGCCTGGGCCGGTCGATCATGTCCGGCCTGCACGGCATGTGGAGCGTGGGCACCGTGACCGGCTCGCTCGGCGGCACGCTCGCGGCCCATCTGGGCGCGGACGCCCGTCTGCACCACGCGCTGGCGGCCGCGGTCCTGACCGTGCTGGGCGTGGCCGCGTGCTCCTGGGTGCTCGACCTCCAGCCGACCGAGGACGAGGAGCCGCCGCCCCGGTTCGCGCTGCCACCCCGGTCGGCGCTGCTCATCGGCGCGGTCGGGTTCTGCGCGGTGTTCGCCGAGGGCGCGAGCCTGGACTGGTCGGCGGTCTATCTGCGCGACCAGCTGGACACCTCCGCCGGCCTCGCGGCCGCGTGCACGACCGGCTTCACGCTCACGATGGCCCTCGCCCGACTCGTCGGCGACAAGGTGGTAGACCGGTACGGCGCCGTCCGGACCGTCCGGTTCGGCGGAGTCCTGGCCGCCCTCGGCGGCCTGCTGATCATCGTCGCGGGACATCCGGCCGTGGCGATGACGGGCTTCGCACTGCTCGGTCTGGGCATCGCCGTGGTCGTCCCGCTGTGCTTCGCGGCGGCGGGCCGCAGCGGCTCCAACCCCTCGCTGGCCATCGCGGGCGTCGCGACGATCACGTACACCTCGGGGCTGATCGCCCCGAGCGCGATCGGCGGGCTCGCCCAGGCCACGAGCCTGATGGTGTCCTTCTGCCTGGTCACCGTGCTGGCCTCCGGGCTCGCCGTCTTCGCGGGCGTCCTGCGCACCGCCGACCGCGACCGCCCGAAGATCAGCCGGCCGGACGCAGCAGTTCCCGACCCACGGCCCTGAAGCCGTCGCTCCACGGCGCCGGCCGCAGCGTCCCGGCGTCCAGCCGGACCAGCACCCGGCTGCCGTGGGCGTACGTCACCGCACCGTCCGCCGAGCAGAACCGGAAGCCGTAGGTGAGCCCGGTGGTGCCGAGCCGGTCCAGCCAGAGGTGGACGGCGTAGGTGCCCGGTGCGGTGACCGGCGCCTCGTAGCTGATGCGCAGTTCCTTGACCGCGTTGCAGGCGTCACCCGCGGCGACCCAGTCCCCGGCGAAGCGGACGCCGTGCTCCTGCCACAGCTCGGTCCAGGCCCGCTCGACCATGAGCGGGTAGCGGGCGTTGTGGAGCAGCCCGAGCGCGTCGAGGTCGTCGAAGTGGACGGTGACGGGGATCAGCCGGCCGTACGACACGGCGGGTGCGAGCGAGGCTTCGGCGGTCACGGGTGGGACTCCTGGAACGGTTGAACTACGGACCACCATCCTAAGCGGTCGCTCACCCCGCCTGATCACTCGGCAGCGAGGGTCAGCGCGCCAAGTCGTAGGCGTACGACGCCGTGAAGGTGCCGGGCTCCCCCTTGCACCCGTCGGACTCCCCCGGCAGCTTCACCCACAGGTAGGCGTCGATCCGCGCCTCCCCCGTGCTGAGCGTCGGCGCCCGGCCCAGCTTGCGGCCGGCCGGATCGCACCACTGCCCGTCGGCCGGGGCCCCGGCGCCGTTGCGGCTGGTGTCGATGACGGCGCCCAGGCTCGCCGGGCCGCCGAGAGCCGCCAGGACCTGTCGGTCGTAGGCGATCTCGTCGGCCGTGGTGTGGAAGTTGGAGACGTTGCTGAAGACGCCGTCGGAGGACGCGGTCGAGGCGGCGCCCGCCTGCCGCAGCCACTCCGCCTGCTGTCCGGGCGCGTGCCAGCCGGAGTGCCCGGCGTCGTAGTAGACGCGCGCCCTGGGGTTCGCGGCCTTGAAGGCGCGGCCCGCGCGGGCCAGCGAGGCGAAGCGGTCGGCGCGTTCACGCGCGGAGAGGCATTCGGACTGGGCGATGGAGTCGGGCTCCAGGACGACGATGACGTCGCCGGAGCCCAGCCCGGCGGCGAACCGGTCGATCCAGGCGTCGTAGGCGTCGAGGTCGGGCGCCCCGCCCTGCGAGGGCCCGCCGCAGTCGCGGTCCGGGACGGCGTAGGGCACGACGACCGGCACCCGGCCGAGCGCCGCCCCGCCCGACGTCACGGCGCGGACCCGCGCGGTGATGGTGTCGGGCGTGAAGTCGGCGAACCACACCGCGGCCGGCTGGGCGGCGATGCGGGACTCTATGACGGCGTGGCGCGGGTCGCCGGCGTTCTCGCGGACCCAGTCGAGCACCTGGGAGTCTGGGTGGCGGTAGAGGCGGGCGGACACCACGGTCTGCTGCTGCTTCCTCTCGGCCCTCGTCGGCGAGGGCCTGGGTTTCGCCTTCTTCTTCGGGGTGGGAGAGGGCGTGGGCGAAGGGGACTTCGTGGCCGGCGGGGAGGGCGAGGGCACGAGCGGCAGGGTCTCCAGGCCCGGCGAGCGCGTCACCTCGGGCGGCCTGGCCTCGTCGGAGCCCCGTCCGTCGCCGAGCGCGGACATCATGCCGGTCGCGCTGCCGACGGCGACCACGACCGAGGCCGCCACGACCATGGCATGGCGCCGGGCCGCCTTCCTGCGCGCGGACCTGCGTGCGGCCAGTCGCTGGGCACGTAAGCCTGCCACGGTCCTGCTCCCCCCTCCCCCACGGCGGGCCATCCCCCGTACCGGGCGCGTTCCCCCGTTCTGGGGAAGCGCCGGGCCCGCCGACACTGCCGTCAGCCTAAAGCTGGGACTCTGCCCCCATGGCGCAATGCGAACAATTCACCACAGCCGTGGACGCGGTCGTCTCCCGTATGCGCGCCCTGGACGCGGCCCTGCCCGAACGCGACGGAGTCGCCGTCTTCAACCGCGTCTACCTCACCGTCACGGAGGCGGTCGACCGGCACATCGACGGCGGCCGGTTCCCGGACGCGGGGGCGGCGATCACGCTGGACGTGCGGTTCGCGGAGCGGTATCTCACGGCGGTGGAGAGGGCCGAGGACGAGCGGCGCCCGCCCGCCTGCTGGCGGCCCCTGTTCCAGATGCGCCGGCATCCCGGCGTACGACCGCTGCAGTTCGCGCTCGCGGGCATCAATGCGCACATCGGGCACGATCTGGCGCTCTCCGTGGTGGACGCCTGTCGTAGCCTCGGCTGCGAACCCGCCGAGCTGGAGGACGAGTTCGATCGGGTGGGTGATCTCCTCGTCTCGCTGGAGGAGCGCATCCGCGAAGATCTGATGCCGGGTCCCGACCTGCTCCAGATCGCCGACCCGCTCACCCATCTGCTCGGTTCCTGGAGCCTGGAGCGGGCCCGCGACGCGACCTGGACGGCGGCACGGGCGCTGTGGGCGCTGCGCCGACTGCCGGACGTCGCCGAGGAGTTCACCGAGCGGCTGGACGCGGCGGTGGGGCTCGCGGGACGCATGCTGCTCACGCCGCTGCCGGACTGAGCCCGGTCCGACTGGCACTTCGCCCTGCTCGCAGTACGTTGGCCGGTGGGGGCACACGATCGCGAAGGAGCACGCAGTCATGGCCATCCGTCTCGGACTCGGTCTTCCCCAGCTCCGGCAGTACGACCTCGCCAAGGACGTGACGGACGTGGCCCGTACCGCCGAGCAGATCGGCTACGACAGCCTGTGGGTGTACGAGCGGTTGCTGGTCCCGGAGTCCCCGTCCCAGGGCCTGTACGGCATCCCCGGCCTGCCCTGGCCGGACCACTACCGCGGCATGGCCCACTCGCTGGTCACGCTGACCCTCGCCGCGGCGGTCACCGAACGGACACGGCTGGGCACCGGCATCGTGGTCGCGCCGCTGCACGGGCCCGCCCAGCTCGCCAAGGCCCTGGCCACGCTGGACGCGGCGAGCGGCGGACGGGTGATCGCGGGGCTGGGCCCGGGCTGGTCGACCGACGAGTTCGCCGCCGCCGGCGTACGGCCCTTCGAGGAGCGCGGTCGGACGCTGGACGAGGTGATCGACGTCTGCCGGGCGGTGTGGGGCCCGGACCCGGTGTCGTACGACGGCCGGATCACGAAGATCGACGCGGCCGTGGTCGGCCCCAAGCCGGTGCGGCCGATCCCGATCCTGGTGGCCGCGGCGGGCAGGAAGGCGCTGACGCGGGTCGTGGACCACGGCGACGGCTGGATCCCGGTCGCCATGGGCGCGCAGGCGTACGCCGACGGCTGGCAGCGGCTCCAGGACATCGCCGCCGAGCGCGGCCGGACCCAGCCGATCGAGCGGGTGCCGCGGGTGAACGCCCTGTACTCGGCCAAGGCGCACGACGGGGCCGATCGGCAGCCCTACCAGGGCAACGCCGAGCAGATCGTGGAGGACCTCGCGGCCCTCGCCGAGGTCGGCATGGACGAGGTCCTGCTCGACCTGCAGACCACTCCGCGCGACGCCGGGGAGCTCAAGGACGTCGCGGCGGAGGTGTACGAGAAGGCACGGGCCGCCGGGCTGTGACGGCCTCTCGGGGGCTGAGTCCTGCTCAGTCCTCGGGCAGCTCCACCGGCGCGATCTCGTCGTAGACGTCACCCGGACCCGGGTTGGTCGCGTCGGTCTCGCCGCCGAAGTGGTGCATGACGCCCCAGACCGCGTTCAGCGCCGTCTGGATCGCGCCCTCGGCCCAGCCGGCCGTCCAGGAGATGTCGTCGCCGGCGAGGAAGATGCCCCGCTTGTCCTCGGGCAGCCGGTCCTGCATGAAGTGGGTGAACAGGCGGCGCTGGTAACGGTAGTGGCCGGGCAGGTTCGCCTTGAACGCGCCCATGAAGTAGGGCTCGTTCTCCCAGGAGACGGTCACCGGGTTGCCGATGATGTGCTTCCTGATGTCGACCTTCGGGTAGATCTCGCCGAGCGACTTCAGCATGACCTCCATCCGCTCGTTCGCGGACAGCGGCAGCCACTTCAGGCTGTCGTCGCACCAGGTGTACGACAGGCAGATGACGGCGGGCCTGTCCGGGCCGTCGTCCAGGAGGTAGGTGCCGCGCGTCATCCGGTCGGTAAGGGTCATCGACATGACGTCCCGGCCGGTCTCCTCGTCCTTGTCCAGCCAGAAGGGCCGGTCGACCGGGACGAAGAGCTTCGAGGACTCCATGTAGTGGGTGCGCTCGATGGCCGTCCAGTGGTCGATCGGGAAGAGCGAGTCGTCGCAGGCGATCTTCGACAGCAGCATCCACGACTGGGCGGTGAAGATCGCCGCCTTGTAGGTGCGGATGTCGCCGTCCGCGTCCGTCACGGTGATCTGGTTGCCCGCGGTGCGGTGCAGCCGGGTCACGGCCGGCCGAGGGGCCCCGTTCTCGTGCAGCTTCGCCAGCGAGGTCCCGTACGCCCAGTGGACGATCTTCTCCGGCTCGCGCTCCCAGAGCCTGAGCGGCAGCTGCTGGGAGCCGCCGACGATGCCGCGGTGGTGGTCGTCGGCCTCGGTGTAGACGACGCGCAGGATCTCCAGGATGGAGTTCGGGAAGTCGGTGTCCCAGCCGCCGGTGCCGAAGCCGACCTGGCCGAAGATCTCACGGTGCCGGAAGGACTTGAAGGCCTCGGAGTCGGAGAGGAAGCCGTAGAAGGTCTGGTTGTCGAGCTTCTCGACGAGCTTGGACCAGATCTCACGGATGCGCGGCACGTCACGCTCGCGCATGGCCTGGTTCATGTCGGAGAAGTCGGCGCCCTCGTCGAGGCACTTGTTCCAGGCCGCGGCGACGTCACGGTAGACCTGCGGCAGGTCGTCGATCGTCTCGGCGTAGTGCGACTCGCCCTTGAGGTCGACGACGGTCGAAGGCGTCGCCTCGGCAAGGGGGTTGGGGAAGGGCCGGGTCTCCAGGCCCACCAGGTCGATGTAGTGCTGGAGGGCGGTGGAGGAGGGCGGGAAGCGCATCGCGCCCATCTCGGCGGTCAGGCCCTCGGTGTTGGGCCCGTCGAAGCCGACGGTTCGCAGGCGCCCGCCGATCTGGTCGGCCTCGTACACGACGGGCTTGAGGCCCATCTTCATCAGCTCGTACGCAGCCACGATGCCGGAGAGCCCGCCGCCGATGACCGCGACCTCGGTGCCGTGCTCGGTCGCGGGTATCTGGCCGAGCCCCGCCGGGTGGGCCAGGAAGTCGTCGTACGCGTACGGGAAGTCCGGGCCGAACATGGTGATCGGCGGCTGCTGCTCGTCGGCGTGCTGGACGGCGGTGGGCACCGTGGACGTCATGGGGTACGGACTCCTTGCGACTGCGACAAAGAAGGCGGGGGGAGGCTCAGGGGGTTCAGACCAGGGACCCGTACAGACCGGGGCGGCGGTCCTGCAGATACGGGTTCTCCTCGCGGGAGGCGGCGAGGAAGGCGGGGTCGACGTCGGCGAGGAGCAGCTCCTCACCGCGGCCGGCGCGGGCGCGGGCCACCCCGTCGGGACCGGCGAGGGTGGAGAGGCCGACGAACTCGAACTCCCCTTCCTGGCCGACCCGGTTGACGTACGCGACGTACATCTGGTTCTCGAAGGCCCGCACCGGGATCATCGACTCGGCGACGAACTGGAACGGGTGCATCTGCGCGGTCGGCACGACCAGCAGATCGGTGCCCGCGAGTGCATGGGCGCGGACGTTCTCCGGGAACTCGACGTCGTAGCAGATCAGGATGCCGACCCGGAGGCCGCCGATCTCGGCCTGGACGACCTGCTGGTCCCCCGGCGCGAAGTGGTCCCGCTCGAAGCAGCCGAAGAGGTGGGTCTTGCGGTAGCCGGCGAGACGGTCGCCGTCGGCGGAGATCAGCTGGGCGGAGTTGAAGACGGTGTCTCCGGCCCGCTCCGGGTAGCCGTACACGATCGCGAGGCCGTGCCGGGAGGCGATGTCGGCGATCGCGTCCGCGGAGTCCCCGTCGGCGGGCTCGGCGAGGCGGGCGATGCCGTCGCCGATCGCGTACCCGGTCAGGAACATCTCCGGCGTCACCAGCAGCCCGGCACCCGCGGCGGCGGCCCGGCCCGCGGCCTCGTCGAGGACCTTGAGGTTCTCGACGGTCGAGCCGGGGCGGCCGGAGCTCTGGAGGAGAGCGGTGCGCATGCGTGATCCTCACCGGGCGGAAGGGTGGTTGGAGGGGCCATGTAGAAGGTACGGGCGGCTGACCAGGGCGGACAAGCAGGAGCCGTTGCGTGCCGGTGAGCGGTTTGTTGCGTCGGTCATGGGTCGGGCGGCGATTCGTTGCGCGCCGTCGGACGGAGGTCCCGTCCTCCTCGCAGCGGAGGGGGGCACGGATGTCCCCGCCGTACGGCGGAGGCGGGGTCCCGTCCTCGGTGCGATGTGGCCGGGGCACGCGGCCACGACAGTGGTGACTGTCCGGTTGACCTGCGGAAAGGACCGCCATGAACCGCCGTACCAGGACCGTCGTGCTGTGCTGTGCGCTGCTGCTGCTCACCGCCGGAACGGTCGGCCCCGCCGCCACAGCGACGGACGGGCCGCAGCAGCGCGAAGCCGCCGCGCTCACCGGCTCCGCCAAGCTGTACCGCTCGGCCGGGGACGACATCACGTTCTCGTTCGACGCGCATCTGGCGGCGAAGGACACCGACGACCCGACGAAGGCCACCGGCACCTTCGAGTTCAGCCACTACCGGGACGACTTCGGCGCCTGGGCCAGGGCCGAGGTCGACTGCCTGGTCACCGGCGGCCAGGTGGCCGTCGTCTCCGGCGTCATCACCGACTCCGACCTGCCGGGCGCCGAGGGCAAGCGGGTCGGCGTCACCGTCCACGACCTCGGCCGCCATGACCGGCTCGGCTACAGCTGGGCCGCGACGGGCCGTCCCGGCGCCGGTCAGGAGCCGCCCAAGTGCGTGAGCTCCGCCCCCTTCGAGAAGGTCAGGAAGGGGACGGGCGACTTCACGGTCGTGCCGTGGCGTCCCGAGCTCTGAGCAGCAGCGCGGTCACCAGGTAGGGCGCCGCGAGCAGCGCGAACACGGTGCCGTGCGCGGCCGCTGCGCCGAGGACGGCGTAGCCGCCGTACACGGCGACCGTGGCCAGCTCGGTGCCCAGCCCGGCGACCGAGGTGAGCGTGGCCCGGCCGGTGTCCTCGATGCGGTGCTGGAGCCGGGCGTCGGCGAGGACGGTCGCCAGCTGGAAGCCGCCGAAGGCGAGGGCCACCAGTCCGAGACCGGCCGGTGTGCCGGACAGGGCGCCCGCGGCCAGGGCGAGCGCGGCGGCCGCGAGCAGCCACGCCAGTCCACCGGTGCCGAGACGTTCGGCCGGACCGGCCAGCAGGCCGCCGGCCGTGGCTCCCGTCCAGATCCCCAGGAGCAGATACGGCACCAGTGCGTCGGGCACACCGGTCTCCCGCACCAGCAGCGGGGTGTACTCGTCGAGCGCGCCCCATACGGCGCCGACGGCGGGCACGAGCAGGACCGCGCCCCGCAGCGAGCGGTCACCGCGGGCGGCGGCGAGTCCGGACCGCAGGGTCGCCGCCCAGTTCTCGCCCTCGCCCGCGGAGCCCCGGTTCTCCGGGAAGCGGGCGCCCATCGCCGCCGTCGCGAGGCAGGCCAGCACGCTGGCCGCGCCCACGGCCGGGTAGCCGCCGAACGCGAACACCGGTCCGGCGACGGCCATCGCCGCCATCACGCCCACCAGGCCCGCCGCCCGGGCCCGGCCCATGACACGCGCGTACTGCCCGGCCGCGCCGAGCCGGTCCAACTCGTCGTAGACCAGGGCCTCCAGCGCACCGGAACCGAGGGCGCCACGCGCGCCCCACAGGACGAACCCGAGCGCGAAGGCCCAGTACGACGGGACCAGCACCCACAGTGCGAAGCCCACGGCGGTGAGCAGCGGGCCGAGCCACAGCAGCAGCCGGCGCGAGACGGCGTCGGCCCAGGCGCCGGAGGGAACCTCCAGCAGGACGCCGGTGATCGACCACAGGGCGAACAGCGAGGAGATCTGCCAGAGCGACAGTCCGGTGTCGGTGAAGAGCAGCGCGTACACCGGGTAGAGCAGGACGAAGTCGTCCAGGAACATGTAGCCGTACAGCGTGGCCGCGAGGCGCCGGACGCCGGTGGCGGGCACGCGTGCAGGTGAGAGTGTCATGAGGCCTTCCCGTAGGGGCGGTTCGGACGCCGGAGGTACGGCATCCGAGGCGGCCCTCGGGAGGCACGGCTGGTGGATCAATGTCGCCAGGTCATGGCACCGATGGTAGGCGGACCGGGCTCGGCTGTGCAGGGATTATCCGGGGCCGTCCGCCCTGGCGCCCTCCGCCGGGAGGAGGCGCGGCTCCGCCGAGCGGCGACGGACATCGGCCCGGCGGAGGAGGCCGGCGCCCGTGCCGCCGCGCAAGACTGCGAGCGCAAGCCCGACCCGCCTGCCGAAGGGGCCCCGCATGGACGCCACCGACATCCCCGCACTGCCGTACGTCGACGAGCACACGACGGTCGTCGCGTCCGACGCCGACACCGTGTGGCGGGAGCTGGCCACCCTGATGGACCGCACCTTCTCCCGCGGACGATCCATGGGCATCGTGCGCTGGCTCGGCTGCGCCGATCGCACGCCCTCCGGACCCCGCCCGCTGGCCGAGGGCTCGACACTGCGCGGCTTCCGGGTGGCGGTGGCGGACCCCGGCCGAGAGCTGGCTCTGATCGGCCGCCACCGCTTCTCGTCGTACGCCTTGGTGTTCCGCTTGGACGAGGCAGGCCCGGGCCAGACCCGGATACGGGCCGAGACCCGGGCCAGGTTTCCCGGCCCGACGGGGGCCGTCTACCGACAGCTCGTCATCGGCACGGGCGGCCACGCAATAGCCGTACGGCGCATGCTGAAGGCGCTGCGTGGACGCGCCCTATAGGGGCGCGGGGCTGCGTTGAATGTGCGGCTACCGCCGCGCGGGCGCGACCAGCCCCCACACACACCCGCAGACGACGACTACGTGGGCGACCCGGAAGAAAACCGCCGCAGCAACGGCGACAACACCAGCACCGACTTGGTCCGCTCCACGAACGGCTCCCCCGCGATCCGCTCCAGCACCCGCTCGAAGTGACGCATGTCGGACGCGAAGACCTGCACGACCGCATCCGCGTCCCCGGTGACGGTGGACGCGGCGACGACCTCCTGATAGCGCTCCAGCCCCCGCCGAATGGTCTCGGGAGAGGTGTTGTGCCGGCAGTAGATCTCGACGAACCCCTCGGTCTCCCAGCCGAGGGCCGACGGGTCCACCCGGACGGTGAAGCCGGTGATGGCCCCGGTGGCGCGCAGCCGGTCCACGCGCCGCTTCACGGCGGGCGCGGACAGGCCGACGAGCTGCCCGATGTCCGCGTAGGAGCGGCGGGCGTCCTCGGCGAGGGCGTGCACGATGCGTTCGTCGAGATCGTTCAGCACTGCGGGTGGTTCACTTCACTTCTGACACGGCGAGACGGGAACGGCGATAGCCGTACAGGAAGTAGAACACGAGACCGGCGGCCATCCAGCACCCGAAGACGACCCAGGTGACGGTGTCGAGGCTGAACATGTTGTACGCGCAGAACAGGAAGCCCAGCACCGGCAGCACCGGCCCGAACGGCACCCTGAACGTGCGCTCGAGCTCCGGCCGCTTGTAACGCAGCACGATGACGGCGATGTTGACCAGCGCGAAGGCGAACAGCGTGCCGATGCTGGTGGCGTCGACGAGCTTGCCCAGCGGGATGAGGGCGGCGAGCGCACCGCAGAACAGGGACACGATCACCGTGTTGAGACGGGGTGCGCCGGTCTTGGGGTGGACCTTGCCGAGCGCCTTGGGCACGAGGCCGTCGCGGGACATCGCGAAGAGGATGCGGGTCTGGCCGTAGAGCACGGTGAGGACGACGCTGGCGATGGAGATGACCGCGCCGAGGGCGAGCATGGTGCCCCAGAAGGTCTGGCCGCTGACGTCGTTCATGATCGCGGCGAGGGAGGCCTCGGAACCCTCGAACTTCTTCCAGTTCCAGGCACCGACGGCGACACCCGCGACGAGCACGTACAGCGCGGTCACGATGATCAGCGACAGCATGATCGCCCGCGGCAGGTCCTTCTTGGGGTCCTTCGCCTCCTCACCGGCGGTGGAGGCGGCGTCGAAGCCGATGTAGGAAAAGAAGAGCGTGGCGCCCGCGGCGCTGACGCCCGCCATGCCGAGCGGCATGAAGTCGGCGTAGTTGCCGGACTTGAAGCCCATGAAGCCGATCGCGCAGAACAGCACCAGGGCGACGATCTTCACCGCGACCATGATGGTGTTGGCGCGGGCGGACTCCCTGACTCCCCCGAGCAGGAACACCATCGCCAGCAGGACGACGATCAGGGCGGGCAGGTTGATGATGCCGCCCTCGCCGGGCGCCGAGGACACCACGGCCGGGATGGTGACGCCTATGGTCCCGTCGAGCAGCTCGTTGAGGTACTCGCCCCAGCCGACGGCGACGGCGGCCACCGACACGCCGTACTCCAGGACCAGACACCAGCCGCAGACCCAGGCGACCAGCTCACCCATCGTTGCGTACGCATACGAGTACGAGGAGCCGGCGACCGGGATGCTGCCCGCCAGCTCGGCGTACGACAGGGCCGAGAACAGCGCCGTGAGACCGGCGATCACGAAGGCCAGGGTGACCGCGGGGCCGGCCTCCGGGACGGCGTCGCCGAGGACGACGAAGATGCCGGTGCCGAGGGTGGCGCCGATGCTGATCATGGTGAGCTGCCACAGGCCCAGGGAGCGCCGCAGCGACCCTCCCTCGCCCTGGCCACCCTCTGCGACCAGGTGTTCCACGGGCTTGCGACGCATCAGGCGCGCACCGACACCCGGGGACGGTGCGGCTGTGCGGTCTCTGTTCTGCGGGGGTGCGCCTTGGTCGAGCACGCGCTGACTCCTTCGTCGCTGCCTCTCAGGGCGGCGGGGACCGGCGGCACCCTGCGACAGCAGGAACCCACCGAGCGGGGTCCCCGCCACGCTATGTACGAGGCGACAGCCTATGAGGAGCGGCGTTGCCGTTGTAATGCAGCAACCTTGCGCGTGCCCGCAAGATCATTGCGTTCATCGGGGCTGGGTGGGTGTTCGTTGCAGGGCGGCTTTCGACCGTTGCGTACGGGCAGGTCAGCGAAGGTCCTTGACGAGGAACGTGCAGGGATCGACGCACTCGCGGATCGCACCGTCGACGTCCTCGTACGCGTACCGGTCCTGATAGTCGATCAGGGACCGATAACCGAGCCGGGCATAGAGGGCGGCCGCGCGCGGGTTGTCCATCGCCACGCCGATACCGGCTTCCGCCAGGCCCCGCTCCCGGCCCAGGTTCTCGGCTGCCCGGATCAGTTCGCTGCCGATACCTCGCGAGCGGAGTTCCTCGGGCCAGACGGCCAGCCCGCCGATCTCAGGACATTCGGGCCGTACATCCCGCACCTCGGGAGCGGCGCAGCCGATCCAGCGCATCTCGGTGTGCCCCACCGGCCGCCCGTCCAGCCAGGCGACGAGATATGTGCACTCTCCCGCCTCCTGGCGCGCGAATCGCCGGGCGTGGAACGAGGTCCTGCCGGGCGATCCCATGTGCCGGTCCAGCAGCGCGACATCCGGGGCCGTACAGACGGTGATCTCCATGCTCCGACCGTAGACCCCGGGCATGCGAAACGGCCCCCGAATTTCCCGGCAGGCGGGTCGACGGGGGCCGCAGGCAAGGGCGTTGAGCCATCAGCTCCAGCTGGCGTGCAGCGGCTTGCCCTCCGCGTAGCCGGCCGCGCTCTGGATGCCGACGACGGCCTTCTCGGCGAACTCCTCGAGCGAGCCCGCACCCGCGTAGGTGCAGGACGACCGCACTCCCGCGATGATCGAGTCGATCAGGTCCTCGACGCCCGGCCGGGCCGGGTCCAGGAACATGCGGGAGGTGGAGATGCCCTCCTCGAACAGCGCCTTGCGGGCGCGGTCGTACGACGACTCCTCGGACGTGCGGTTGCGCACGGCACGCGCGGAGGCCATGCCGAAGGACTCCTTGTACAGGCGGCCGTTGGCGTCCTGCTGGAGGTCGCCCGGCGACTCGTAGGTGCCCGCGAACCAGGACCCGACCATCACGTTGGACGCCCCGGCGGCCAGCGCCATGGCGACGTCGCGCGGGTGCCGGACACCGCCGTCGGCCCACACGTGCTTGCCGTACTTCTTGGCCTCGGCGGCGCACTCCAGCACGGCGGAGAACTGCGGCCGGCCCACGCCGGTCATCATGCGGGTGGTGCACATGGCGCCCGGTCCGACACCGACTTTGATGATGTCGGCACCGGCCTCGACGAGGTCCCGGACCCCCTCGGCGGCGACGATGTTGCCGGCGACGATCGGCACCTGCGGGTCGAGCGCCCGCACCGTCCTGATCGCGGCGATCATCGACTCCTGGTGGCCGTGCGCCGTGTCGATGACCAGGGTGTCGACGCCCGCGTCGAGCAGCTGCTTGGCCTTGCCCGAGACATCGCCGTTGATGCCGACGGCGGCGGCGATGCGCAGCTTGCCGTTCGCGTCGACGGCCGGCGTGTACAGCGTGGCGCGCAGGGCGCCCTTGCGGGTGAGGATGCCCGCGAGACGGCCGTCGGAGTCGACGGCCGGGGCGTAGCGCCGGTTGTGGTGGTCGAGGGTGTTGAAGGCCTCGCGCGGGTCGAGGCCGGCGTCGAGGAGCAGCAGGTCCCGGGACATGACCACTTCGAGCTGGGTGAAGCGGTCCACGCCGGACAGGTCGGAGTCGGTGACCACGCCGATCGGCTTGAAGTCCTCGTCGACGACCACACCGGCGTTGTGCGCGCGCTTGGGCAGCAGGGCCAGCGCGTCGGCGACGGTCTGGTGCGGGGCCAGCACGATCGGCGTGTCGAGGACGAGGTGGCGGCTCTTCACCCAGGAGATGACGTCCGTGACGACGTCGATCGGGATGTCCTGCGGGATGACCACCAGGCCGCCGCGCCGGGCCATGGTCTCGGCCATACGGCGGCCGGCGATGGCGGTCATGTTGGCGACGACCAGCGGGATCGTGGTGCCCGTGCCGTCCGGGGAGCTGAGGTCCACGCCCTGCCGCGAGCCGACCGCACTGCGGCTCGGGACCATGAAGACGTCGTCGTACGTCAGGTCGTACGCGGGCTGGATGTCATTGAGGAAACGCACGTGCTGCACATCCCAGTCGATCAGAGGTGGCCCCGGGACAGGTCAGCCAGGGGTAAGAGCACGTACTTCATTGTCCCATGCCGACCGGCGCGCACTGCACGGTCGCTTCATACGAGCAGGTCAGAGGGCCCTTAGGAGGATCCTCCGAGAGCAAGCATCACCGTGAGCGACGGCGCCCGGTTCACGGCCGCGGAGAACACCTCCTGGGCGATCTCCCACTCCTCCGGCCGCACCTTCGCGTACGGCTGCCAGTTCCGTACGACGACCAGGAGGCCGTCCGCGGCCTCGGCGGGCCAGACGGAGGGGTCGGAGAGGCTGTCGGCGAGGGCGTCCCAGTTGCGGCCGAACCAGTCGGGCAGCTCCAGGGTCTGGACGCAGCGGTCCATCAGGGCCGCCTTGTCCGTGACCCCGTCGAGATCCAGCGTGACCACGAGTTCCGTCATCTCGGTACCGCCCAGGTCGTAGTGATCGTCGATGTACGAGGGGACGGCACGGGCGGCCGCCCCCCTGACGTCCTGTCAGTGTCCGTCCGGGTCAGCCCTGTTGAGGGCGGGCTTCGGCGTCGGCCCCGCCGTCATCAGCACGTCCGCCGCCGAGGTGTCCGTCACCAGGCTGGTGACGAGCCCCGAGCGCAGCACCGCGTCGATCGCGGCCGCCTTGCGTGCGCCGCCCGCGATCGCGACGACCTCGGGGATACGGCGGAGCTGGTCGGCCTTGACCGTGATGCACCGCTCCCCCAGGTCCCGCCCGACCCGGCGCCCCTCGGCGTCGAAGAGGTGCGCGGACATCTCGGCGGCGACACCGAGCGAGGCGTAGTGCGCGCGCTCCTCGTCGCTGAGCATGTCGTGCACCGTCGAGATGCCGGGCTCCCAGGAGCCGATGGAGACGCAGGCGACCGTGACCTTGTCGAAGTACTCGAAGGCGCGGGCGATCCCGGTCTGGTGGCGCAGCGCCGCCGCGGTGGCCGCGTCCGGCAGCAGCATCGGCGCGTAGATGGGGTGGGCGTCGCCGCCGGAGACCTGGGCGGCACGCCGCACCGCCTCCACCGAACCGCGCTCGGCGGTCCCGGCGTCGTACACGCCCGTCAGCTGCACCACCGTGCAGGGCGGCAGCCGGTCGAGGGCGGCCGCCATGTGGATGGTGGACCGGCCCCACGCCAATCCCAGCACATCCCCCTCGTTCACCAGCTCGCCGAGCAGGTCGGCGGCCACTTCTCCCAGGTTCTCGGGGTCGGGCGTCTCCTCGGCCTCGGCCGGCGACTCGACCACGACGGCATGCCTGAGGCCGTACCGGGCGCGCAGCGCGTCCGAGCGCTCGGCGTCCAGCTCGGCCGGCACACGGATCTCGATCCGTACGAGATCCCGTTCGAGAGCGGTCTCCAGGACCCGGGCCACCTTGAAGCGGCTGACGCCGAACTCCTCCGCGATCTGGATCTTGGATTTGCCCTCGAGGTAGAAGCGGCGGGCCATGGCCGCCGCCTGCACCAGCTCAGCGGGTCCCATCCGCATGGCTGACCGGCCCGCCGACATACCCGACACGGCGATCTCCTCACTGCTGTTCACACTCTGGATTCGCCGTTCATCCTTGCAGATCCGGCGCTCTTGATCCGCCCTGATGGGCGCCGTTCACGTTGTCTTGGCTCAGTGGTCGCATGCCCAGGCTGCGGTCTTCGTGGCCGCCTCCGCCTGAGCACGCAGCGCGCGGACCGCTTCGGCCGGGTCCTCGGCCCCGTACACCGCCGAACCGGCGACGAAGACATCGGCGCCGGCCTCGGCACACTGCTCGATGGTCGAGGCGGCGACTCCACCGTCCACCTGGAGCCACAGCTGCAGGCCGTGCTTGCTGATCAACTCGCGAGTGCGGCGGATCTTCGGAAGCATGATGTCGAGAAACGCCTGACCACCGAAGCCCGGCTCGACCGTCATGATCAGCAGCATGTCGAGTTCGGGGAGGAGATCCTCGTACGGCTCGATGGGTGTCGCGGGCTTGAGCGCCATGGAGGCACGGGCGCCCTTGGCCCGGATCTCCCGGGCCAGCCGCACGGGGGCCGCGGCGGCCTCGACATGGAAGGTGACGGAGGAGGCCCCCGCTTCGACGTACTGGGGCGCCCACCGATCGGGGGCCTCGATCATCAGATGGCAGTCCAGCGGGGTGTCCGTCGCACGGGCGAGGGACTCTACGACCGGCACGCCGAGCGTGAGGTTCGGGACGAAATGGTTGTCCATGACGTCGACGTGGAGCCAGTCGGCTCCTTCGACCGCCTTCGCCTCGTCCGCGAGGCGGGCGAAGTCGGCGGACAGGATGCTGGGGTTGATCTGCGCGGCCATGACCCAAGACTGCCATGTCCGGGCACGAATGTTCGCGCCGGTACAGACCTAAGCCGTTCATCGGATGTTGTGTCCGGTTCGCGCGTGCCATGCTGGGCGGCCGATCGGCACCACCTACGCCTGCGGGGGTCGCCATGAGGCATCTCGAAGCCTGGAAGAAGGCAGCCATCGGGTTGGTGTGCGGGCGCCGTTCCAAATGGCTGATCGTGATCCTGTGGTTGCTGGTGCTGGTCGTCGCCGCACCCCTCGGCACAAGACTGAACGACGCCCAGGACAACGACGCCCAGTCATGGCTGCCGGGCTCCGCCGAGTCCACCCAGGTCCTGGACATCTCCGAGGAGTTCAGGCCGGAACAGATCCCCGCGGTCGTCGTGTACGCGCGTGAGAGCGGCCTGACCGCGCAGGACCGCGCGCAGATCACCGAGGACGTGGCTCAGCTCAAAGAGCTGCGCGACCACGGCATCCGGGGCGCAGAGACCCGGGGACCGGACTTCGACCGGCGGACCGACCCGCGCGCGGCCCAGATCTACGTGCCGATCACGATGGACGCGAAGGGCTGGGAGCGCATCGCACCCGCCGTCGACTCCATCCGGGACTCCGTCGGGCAGGGCGACGACGGGCTCGCCGTGCACATCACGGGACCGGGCGGCACGTCCGCCGACTTCGCCGAGGCCTTCGAGGGCATCGACTCGACGCTGCTGTTCTCGGCGATGACCGTCGTCATCGTCATGCTGCTCCTCACCTACCGCAGCCCCACCCTCCTCCTGGTCCCGCTGCTCGCCGTGGTCGCCGCCCTGTTCACCGCGCAGGCCCTGATCTACTTGCTGGCCGAGTACGGGGGCCTGACGGTGAACGGACAGAGCGCGGGCATCCTGACGGTCCTTGTCTTCGGCGCGGGCACGGACTACGCGCTGCTGCTCGTCGCCCGCTACCGGGAGGAACTGCGCCGCCACACGGACCGGCACGAGGCGATGCAGCTGGCCATGAACCGGGCGGGACCGGCGGTCGTCGCCTCCGGCTCGACGGTCGTCCTGAGCATGCTGGTGCTGCTGGTCGCCGAGATGAACTCGACGCGCGGCCTGGGCCCGGTGGCGGCCATCGGCGTCGCGGTCGGGCTGCTGGCCATGCTCACGCTGTTCCCGGCGCTGCTGCTGGTCTTCGGCCGGTGGATCTTCTGGCCGGCGATCCCGCACCACGGGTCCGCGGATCCGACCGAGCGCGGTGTCTGGGCCCGCATGGGCCGTCGTATCGCCCGCCGCCCGCGCCTCGTCTGGAGTGTCACGGCGATGGCGCTCGCCTTGCTGTCGCTCGGCCTGTTCCAGCTGCGGGCCGCGGGCATCGCCAACGCGGACGCCTTCACCGGCAAACCGGATTCGATCGTCGGGCAGGAGGTTTCGGCGCGCTACTTCCCGGCGGGCACCGGCGATCCGCTCGTGATCGTGTCCAACACCGCGCAGGCCGAGCAGGTGGGCCGCACGGTCGCCGCGGACCGCGGTGTCGTGCCGGAGAGCATCGGCGTACCGCCCGGGACCGCGCCCGAGCATGAGGGGCAGGTGCTGTTCGAGGCGACCATGCGCGACCCCGCCGACAGCGCGGCGGCGAAGGACACCGTGGAGCGGGTGCGCGACGCCGTGCACGCCGTGGACGGCGCCGACGCGCAGGTGGGCGGGGGCACGGCCGCTCTGCTGGACATGGACGCCGCCCAGACCCACGACAACTACCTGGTCATCCCGCTCGTCCTCGTGGTCGTCCTGCTGGTGCTCGGCGTCCTGCTGCGCGCCATGGTCGCGCCCTTGCTGCTGATCGGGACCGTGATGCTCTCCCTGGCCACCGCGCTGGGCGTCAGCGCCCTCGCCTTCCGGCACCTCTTCGACTACGCGGGCGAGGACGTGGCCTTCCCGCTGTTCGTCTTCGTGTTCCTGGTGGCGCTGGGCATCGACTACAACATCTTCCTGACCACCCGCGTCCGCGAAGAGGCGATCCGTCAGGGCACCCGGCCCGGTGTGGTGACGGGCCTCGCCGCGACCGGCGCGGTGATCACTTCGGCGGGCCTGGTCCTGGCGGGCACGTTCGCCGCCCTCGGCACACTGCCGATGGTGGGCTTCGCGGAGATCGGCTTCGCGGTCGCGCTGGGTGTCCTGCTGGACACGTTCGTCGTGCGGTCCGTGCTGGTCACCGCCCTCTTCCTCGATGTGGGGAAGAAGGTGTGGTGGCCGCACCGGCTGGCCCACCGGGACGGCATGGGCCACGCCGAGTACGAGGCCGGGCGAGGCGCGGTGGTCAGCCGCTCCTCCGAATGAGCGCCAGATACATGGCGTCGGTCCCGTGCAGATGCGGCCACAGCTGGACGTCGGGCCCCTCGCCCAGGTCCGGTACGCCCGGCAGCAGGGGCCGGGCGTCGATCAGCTCGGCGTCGGGGCGCTGCTTGAGCACGTCGTCGACCACGGCCCGGGTCTCCGCGAGGTGCGGCGAGCAGGTGGCGTAGCCGACGACCCCACCGACCCGCACGGAGTCGAGCGCCGTCCGCAACAGCGCCCGCTGCAGCGGCGCGAACCCGTCCAGGTCCTCGGGGCGGCGCCGCCATCGCGCCTCGGGCCGCCGCCGCAGGGCACCGAGCCCGGTGCACGGCACGTCCATCAGCACCCGGTCGAAGCTGTCGGGCCGCCACGGCGGCCGCGTCCCGTCGGCGGCGATGACCTGGTACGGCCCCGGATTGCCCGCCAGCGCCTTGGCCACGAGCCCCGCCCGATGCGGCTGCTTCTCCGACGCGAGCAACGTGGCCCCCCGCTCGGCGGCGAGCGCACCGAGGAGAGCGGCCTTGCCGCCGGGCCCGGCACACCCGTCCAGCCACCTCTCGTCCGGCCCGTCGAGCGGAGCGTTGGCGAGGGCGATCGCGACCAGTTGGCTCCCCTCGTCCTGCACACCCGCACGCCCGTCCCGTACGGCCTCGATCGCCCCGGGCTCGCCACCCTCGGCGAGCCGCACGGCATACGGCGACCAGCGCCCGGCCACCGCGGACTCCTCACCGAGCAGTTCCTCGGTCGTGGCCCGCCCGGGCCGCGCGACCAGCGTCACTTCGGGCCGCTCGTTGTCGGCCTCCAGCAACCGCTCGATCCCGGCCCGCCCACCACCGAGCGAGTCCCACAGCGCCGAGACGACCCACCGCGGATGCGAGTGCACGACGGCGAGATGGTCCTCGGGATCCTCGTCGTACGCCGGCGCGACCCGCTGGATCCACCCGCCGAGATCGTCCTGCGCGACCTTCCGCAGCACGGCGTTGACGAACTTGGCCCGCCCGTCACCGAGCACGACACGAGCGAGCTCGACGGACGCGGACACCGCGGCATGCGTCGGGATCCTCGTCCCGAGCAGCTGATGCACGCCGAGGCTCAGCACATCGAGCACCGGCGGATCGACCTCACGCAGCGGCCGGTCCACACAAGCGGCGATCACGGCGTCATACGTCCCCTGCCGCCGCAGCGTCCCGTACACCAGCTCGGTCGCGAGCGCGGCGTCCCGCCCGTCGAAGTCGCCCTTCTCCCGCGCCTTCCTGAGCAGCGGCGGCAGAACGAGGTTGGCGTACGCGTCCCGCTCGTCCACGGCACGCAGCGCCTCGAAGGCGAGGATGCGGACGGGGTCCTTCTGGGGCCGTCGGTAGGGCTTGCCGGGCTTGCGGGGCCGACGGGAGGTGTCGCTCACGAAAAAGGTGCTCCGGATTGCTGGATGAGATATGCACACAGCGTACGTCGCACAGGGCACCCGGTGCGCAGAGCGGTCCGGCGATCAGGCACCCAGAACCTCACCGTCGGCAATCCTCACGCCCCGCGCCCAATCGGCCGCCCGCATCGGCTTCTTGCCCTGAGCCTGCACCCACAGCAACTCGACGGCGTACGACCCGGTCCCGACGTACACATTGTTCTTCCCGACCGAGAGGGCACCGGGCGCGAGATCGTCCCGCCCGGGCACCGGCTGCACCTGGATGAGCTTGAGCCGCTCACCGCGGAAGGTGGTCCAGGCGCCAGGGGCGGGGGTGCACCCGCGCACGACACGGTCGACGCGCAGGGAGGGCGCGGTCCAGTCGATGTGGGCGTCCTCGACGTTGACCTTGGGGGCGAGGGTGACCCCTTCGGACGGCTGCGGAACGGCCTTCAGCGTGCCGTCCTCGATCCCGTCCATGGTCGCGGCCAGCAGCCCGGCCCCCGCGAAGGCGAGCCGGGTCAGCAGGTCGCCGCTGGTGTCGGTGGCCCGGACCTCCTCGGTGACGGTGCCGTAGACGGGCCCGGAGTCGAGCCCCTCCTCGATGAGGAAGGTGGAGGCCCCGGTGATCTCGTCACCGGCCATGATGGCGTGCTGGACGGGGGCGGCCCCGCGCCAGGCGGGCAGCAGCGAGAAGTGCAGGTTGACCCAGCCGTGGGCCGGAATGTCGAGGGCGACGCGCGGCAGCAGGGCGCCGTAGGCGACGACGGGACAGCAGTCGGGCGCGATCTCCCTGAGCCGCTCGAGGAACTCGGGGTCCCGCGGCCTGGCGGGCTTGAGCACCTCGATCCCGGCCTCCTCGGCCCGCTCGGCCACCGGACTCGCCACCAGCCTGCGCCCACGCCCGGCCGGCGCGTCGGGCCGCGTGACGACGGCGGCCACCTCATGCCGCCCGGAGGCGATCAGAGCGTCCAGAGCGGGAACGGCGACCTCGGGGGTACCGGCGAAGACAAGCTTCATGGGTGGGTTCGGGCCTCTCGGGCGGGGGTTGTTGCGGGCAGCGCACAAGTTTATGTGGCCGCGGTCCCGGGGCGCGCGTTCAGTGCGTGCGCGGGCGGGGCGCACACCGCCGAGGCCACGAACGACAGCAAGCCATGCCCATGAACGGAGAGCCGCGGCGACGAGCACTTCAAGGCGCGCACCCTCACACAGGGAGCGTAGGCATATGCCCACACGCCCCCATTGCGTGACCCGCGGAGCGATCCCGCGTTGGTCAAGAAAGAGTTGACCACAACGGGCCGCACCCGCCGTATCCGCGGCCCTCTCCTTTTCAACGCCGGTTCGAGAGGCTTGTTCATGGCCGACCACGCAACCCACGACGCCCAGGCTCGGGCCAGCCTGCACTTGCTGGTGCGGGACATCGAGCGGGTCCGCCGGCAGGTGGACGCACTGCGCACGCTCACCGCGCAACTGGGCAACGTCTACCGCCCGCGCCGCTCCGGTCCCTCCACGGGCTTCGTCGTCTACGGACGCGCCCCCGCCCCGACGGTCCGTCTCGCCCAGGAGCTGCGGGACAGTGTCGAGACCCTGGTCACGGCAGCCGTGGACTTCGACCGCTCACTCGGCTTCTCCTGGGACGCGGTCGGTTCCGCCCTCGGCGTCACCAAGCAGGCGGTCCACCGCCGCTACGGCTCCCGCCGCGCCGCGGCCCAGGCGGCAGCCGAGACCGAGCGTACGACCGAACCCTCGGGGTCCCGTGCGGTCAACGTCACCACCGCCATCCCCACGGTTCCGACGGTCCCCGCGGCCCGCTCCATGCCGACACAGCCGACGGCAGGCAGCCCCGGCCTCCGCGACGAGGCCAGGCCCACGGCCTTCCCCGGCCCTCGCAACGGCTGACACCCCATCACTCTGCCCTCCCGGAGCGCACCCGGGAGGGCAGAGCCATGCGTCCGGCAACCAGCAACCAGCAACCAGCAACCAGCAACCAGCAACCAGCAACCAGCAACCAGCTCACCCAATATCAGGCGGATCAACCCGAACCCGCACCCGCGCCTCGGCCTCCCCGCTTCCGCTTCCGCCCCCGCCCCCGGCCCCGCGAGCCACCCGCGCCGCCTGCGCAGCCTTCAACGCGGACGCCAGCGCGGCCCCGCGCCCCGGGGGTACCCGGATCAATGCCCGGTCCCAGTGCTCGCCAGGCGGCGGCGCTCCCGTCCGCCGCGGCCGCCCCACCGGAGTGACAGGCAACGGCACGGGCCCCAACACCTCTGCCTCCGGCGGCAGTTCGACCGTACGGAGGAACTCGACGACCGCTTCGCCCGGCCCGGCCACGGAGGCCATCCGGGACACCGGCGGAAACCCGAGCTCGGCCCGCTCGGCCAGCTCGCGCACCGCGTGCCCGACGGGATCCCACCGCACGAGCGCCTGCACGGGCCGCAGTGTGGGCTCGGCGACGACGACCACCGTCCCCCCGGCACCCTGCGGCCGTACCAGCGAGGCAGCCGCGATCCAGCGTCGCAGCGCGTCCTCGCCTGCCCGCAGATCGGGCCGCCCCAGCATGGCCCAGCCGTCCAGCAGCAGGGCCGCCGCATACCCGCCCTCGGCGACGGGCTCCGCCCCCGGTGTGCTCACGACCAGCGAGGGCGTCCCCGGCACGGTGTCCAGCACATGCTCGCGCCCGGAGGTCCGCACCGGAACCGCGGGGAAGGCCCGCCCCAACTCCTCGGCGGTCCGCCGCGCCCCCACCACCTGAGCACGCAGACGGAACCCACCGCACTCCGGACAGTGCCACGCACCCTCCTCACGCCCGCACCACCCGCACCGCAGATCGGCCCCGGAGCCCTGCGCCTCCAGCGGCCCGGAGCAGTGCCGGCACCGAGCGGGCGCCCGGCAGTTGGCACAGGCCATGCGTGGCACATATCCGCGCCGAGGCACCTGCACGAGCACCGGCCCGTGCCGCAGCCCTTCGCGCACCGCCTGCCAGGCAAGCGTGGGCAACCGGGCGGCCCGAGCGGCCTCGTCCCGCGCGAGGTCCCCGTCCCCCACGGTCCGTACGAGCGGAGCCGCGCCCCGCACCTGCTCCCGCCCGGCGACCAGGGGCCGGGCCCATCCGCTCTCCACGAGCTGGGCGGCCTCGACGGTGCAGCTCCAACTCCCCAGCAGAAAGCCGCACTTGTCCTGCGCGGCACGCAGCAGGAGCACTTCGCGCGCATGGGGCTGCGGGGCATGCTGCTCACTGTGGCTGTCGTCGCCGTCGTCCCAGAGAGCGACGAGCCCGAGATCCTGCACGGGCGCGAACATGGCGGCCCTGGTCCCCACGACCGCCCGCACGGCTCCGCGCCGCACCGCGAGCCACTCGCGGTACCGCTTCTCCGGCCCGGCGTCGGCGGTCAGCACCGCATGCCGGCCCTCTCCCATGAGCGAGGTCAGGGCAGCGTCGACCCGCGCGACAGCTCTCCCGTCCGGCAGCACGACGAGTGCTCCCCGTCCGGAGGCCAGCGTCGCCACGACGGCCCGTGCCAGTTCGTCACTCCACTCGGGCCCGGGCAGCGCGTTCCACACGGCCCGCGGCGCACCCCCGGAAGCCAGTGCCGCCAGAAAAGCGGGCCCCTGCTCATACCTCCCCCAGGACCCCGCCTCAGGCGCACCAGGCCTCGGCAACAGCTCCGGCGAGGGCCTCTGCTCGGCCCGGGCGCTCCGCGGCGGCACGGCCAGTTGCAGCACATCGGCAAGCCCTCCGGCGTACCGGTCGGCAACGGCCCGCGCGAGCCCCAACAGCTCCTCGCTCAGGACCGGCTCGGGCGACACGACCTGCGCGAGCGCCGCCAAGGGCCCGGAGTAGTCCGACTCCGCCACCCGCTCGACAAGGAAGCCGTCGATGAGCCCCCCGCCCTCACGCCGCCCCTCCCGCACCCGATGCCGCCCGGCCCCGAACCGCACCCGCACCCGCACCCCGGGCTGCGCGTCGGCGTCGAGTTCCTCGGGCACGGCGTAGTCGAAGTACCGGTCAAGGTGCAGCACACCCTTGTCGACCAGCACCCGCGCCACGGGCAGTTCCTTGGCCAGCGCGGCCCCCCGCCACGTCCGCGGCTTGGCCTTGGGCACCTTGGCCTTGCGCACGCTCTCCCGAATGAGCGCAAGCTGCTCGGGCGGCGCCCCCTCGGCCCCACCACCCGTCTGCCCGTTCTCGCTGCTCACGCTTGCATTCTTACCAAACGGCACTGACAACCGACGCCGCCCGAGTCCCCTACGGCGACGGCACGCGCCCCGCCGGGGACCGGCAAACGCCGAGGCCCGGCCCCCCCGAAGGGTGACCGGGCCTCGCCAAAAGCCGTCTGACCGAGCCTTACAGCCCCACAGCCTTCCGCAGAGCCTCCACTCGATCCGTCCGCTCCCAGGTGAAGTCGGGCAGCTCACGGCCGAAGTGGCCGTACGCGGCGGTCTGGGCGTAGATCGGGCGGAGCAGGTCCAGGTCGCGGATGATCGCGGCCGGACGGAGGTCGAAGACCTCGTCGATGGCCTTCTCGATCTTCTCGGTGTCGACCTTGGCCGTGCCGAAGGTCTCGATGAACAGACCCACCGGCTCGGCCTTGCCGATCGCGTACGCCACCTGCACCTCGCAGCGCGAGGCCAGACCCGCCGCGACCACGTTCTTGGCGACCCAGCGCATCGCGTACGCCGCCGAACGGTCCACCTTGGACGGGTCCTTGCCGGAGAACGCACCGCCGCCGTGACGGGCCATGCCGCCGTACGTGTCGATGATGATCTTCCGGCCGGTCAGACCCGCGTCACCCATGGGGCCACCGATCTCGAAACGGCCCGTGGGGTTGACCAGCAGCCGGTAGCCGTCGGTGTCCAGCTTGATGCCGTCGTCGAGGAGCGCCTTCAGCTCCGGCTCGACCACGAACTCCCGGATGTCGGGCGCCAGGAGGGAGTCCAGGTCGATGTCGGAGGCGTGCTGCGAGGAGACGACCACGGTGTCCAGGCGGACCGCCTTGTCGCCGTCGTACTCGATGGTGACCTGCGTCTTGCCGTCCGGGCGCAGGTAGGGGATCGTGCCGTTCTTGCGGACCTCGGACAGGCGCTTCGACAGACGGTGCGCCAGGAAGATCGGCAGCGGCATCAGCGTCGGCGTCTCGTCCGAGGCGTAGCCGAACATCAGGCCCTGGTCGCCGGCGCCCTGACGGTCCAGCTCGTCCTCGTCGCCCTCGACCCGGGACTCGTACGCCGTGTCCACGCCCTGTGCGATGTCCGGCGACTGCGCGCCGATCGAGACCGAGACACCGCAGGAGGCGCCGTCGAAGCCCTTCTTCGAGGAGTCGTAGCCGATCTCGAGGATCTTGTTGCGGACCAGCGTCGCGATGTCCGCGTACGTCTTGGTCGTGACCTCTCCGGCCACGTGCACCAGACCGGTCGTGATCAGGGTCTCGACGGCGACCCGAGAGCTCGGGTCCTCACGCAGGAGCGCGTCGAGGATGGTGTCGCTGATCTGGTCAGCGATCTTGTCGGGGTGACCTTCGGTCACGGACTCCGAGGTGAACAGGCGACGGGACACAACGCTCCCTGTGGTTGCAGCGGCTGCTGGCTGATCATTGGCGGACGGGACGGGGGCTGCGCCCGGCGTCGTCCGGGGACAGTTTATCTGTCGTGCTCGGTCACGGACCCCCTGTCTCGCCTCTCGGGAGCGCTGTGACCTGCGGCACGGGCATTCTGCCCAATACCGCACGCCCTTGGCCAGGGCCGCCACACCCGAATCGAGCGAGGCCCGGGAGAAAGCCGCAGCGCATCAAACTTCACACCAGTCGCCGCGTCACCAGGTCCCACACGATTTCGGCCAGAGCCTCCTTGGGCCCGTGCGGTACCGGTGTCTCACTGCCGTCGGCGCCCAGGACGACGGCCTCGTTCTCCTCGGAACCGAACGTCTTGCGCTCGCCCACCTCGTTCACCACGAGGAGGTCGCACCCCTTGCGCTCCAGCTTCTTGCGGCCGTTGGTCAGGACGTCGTCCGTCTCGGCGGCGAAGCCGACGATCACCTGGCCGGAGCGGGCGCGGTCGGCCGAGATCTCCGCGAGGATGTCCGGATTCCGCACCAGAACGATGGGCTCCGGATCCTGGTCGTCCTTCTTCTTGATCTTCCCGGTGGCGTATGTCGCCGGGCGGAAGTCCGCGACCGCCGCCGCCATCACCACGGCGTCGGCGTCCGCGGTCGCCTTGAGGACCGCCTCCCGCAGCTGCACGGCCGTGCCGACCTGCACGACGTCCACGCCTGCCGGGTCGGGCAGCCCGGTGTTCGCCGCGATCAGAGTGACGCGGGCACCCCGTGCGGCGGCGGTGCGGGCGAGGGCGTATCCCTGCTTGCCGGAGGAGCGGTTGCCGAGGAACCGGACCGGATCGAGGGGCTCGCGCGTACCGCCGGCGCTGACGACGACGTGCCGGCCCTTGAGGTCGGGCTCGGTGACGCCCCGGGCGAGGACCCGGTGACAGACCTCGAAGATCTCGGCCGGGTCGGGCAGCCGGCCCTTGCCGGTGTCGACGCCGGTGAGACGGCCGACGGCGGGCTCGATGACGACCGCGCCACGGCGTCGCAGCGTCGCCACGTTCTCCTGCGTGGCCGGGTGCTCCCACATCTCGGTGTGCATGGCGGGGGCGAAGACCACCGGACAGCGGGCGGTGAGCAGGGTGTTGGTCAGCAGGTCGTCGGCGAGGCCGTGGGCGGCCTTGGCGAGGGTGTCTGCCGTGGCCGGGGCGACGATCACCAGGTCGGCCCGCTGGCCGATGCGGACGTGCGGGACCTCGTGGACGTCGTCCCAGACCTCCGTCGAGACGGGGTTGCCGGACAGGGCGGACCAGGTGGCGGCGCCGACGAAGTGCAGCGCGGAGGCCGTCGGGACGACGCGGACGTCATGGCCCGACTCCGTCAGCCGTCGCAGCAGCTCACAGGCCTTGTAGGCGGCGATGCCGCCGCTGACCCCCAGAACGACCTTCGGCTTGTCCACCGTCTCTCCCCGGACTCGGCAACGTACGACTCCACTACACACCACAGGCCCGGCAGCCGCGCTGCCGGGCCTGTGGAAAAGTCAGCCGCAGGCTGTAAATCCTACTTACTGCGCCGGGCCCTCGACGGCCTCGGACGTCAGCAGACCCGCGTTGATCTCGCGCAGGGCGATCGAGAGCGGCTTCTCGTGGACGTGGGTGTCCACCAGCGGACCGACGTACTCGAGGAGGCCCTCGCCGAGCTGCGAGTAGTACGCGTTGATCTGGCGGGCCCGCTTGGCCGCGTAGATCACGAGGCTGTACTTCGAGTCGGTGGCCTCGAGGAGCTCGTCGATCGGCGGGTTGATGATGCCCTCGGGCGCGGAGATGGAAGAGGACACGCTCTACCTTCCGATGGATGGGAAAGATTCAGTGTGAATGATCAAGCTTGAGCGAAATGATCAAACTTGGACGATCAGTCACGATCACACAACGTCCATCAAGGCTAGCAGCTCGCGCGCCACGTCCTCGACGGAGGTATTGACCAAGGTCACATCGAACTCGGGCTCGGCCGCCAGCTCGATCTTCGCCGCGTCCAGGCGACGCTCGATCACCTCGGGCGGCTCGGTGCCACGTCCGGTGAGTCTGCGCACGAGCTCCTCCCAGGAGGGAGGAGCCAGGAACACCAGCTGGGCGTCCGCCATGGACTCACGGACCTGCCGGGCGCCCTGGAGGTCGATCTCCAGGAGCACGGGCTCGCCCGCCTCCAGCCGCTCCAGCACGGCCGCACGCGGCGTGCCGTAGCGGTTGCCGGCGAACTCGGCCCACTCCAGCAGCTCGCCGTTGGCGATCAGCTTGTCCATCTCGTCGTCGGTGACGAAGAAGTAGTGGACTCCGTGCCGCTCGCCGGGACGGGGCTTGCGGGTCGTCGCCGACACCGAGAGCCAGACCTCGGGGTGTTCCTTGCGCATATGGGCGACGACCGTGCTCTTGCCGACCCCGGAGGGGCCGGAGAGCACGGTCAGCCGCGGACGTTCACTCATGCAGCGATTATTCCAGCAATCCCGGAGTGCCCGGGACTCCCGGTCCGACAAGCCCCGGACTCAGGAGCCGGTGCTGCCGAACTCACGCTCCAGGGAAGCGATCTGGTTGGAACCGAGGCCGCGCACACGGCGGCTCTCGGAGATGCCGAGTCGCTCCATGATCTGCTTGGCGCGGACCTTGCCCACGCCCGGCAGGGACTCGAGCAGGGCGGAGACCTTCATCTTGCCGATGACGTCGTTCTCCTGACCCTGCTTGATGACCTCGTGCAGGGAGGCGCCGGAGTGCTTGAGTCGATTCTTGACCTCGGCCCGCTCCCGGCGAGCCGCGGCGGCCTTTTCGAGCGCGGCTGCGCGCTGTTCAGGGGTAAGGGGCGGAAGAGCCACGCCTACGTCACCTCGGATGTCGAACTGTCGGATACGGACCGGTGAGGAACCTAGTCGCCCCACACCTGGGGAGCCACGAGCAACACGCTTGCCCGTTCACTCTGCGTCGGAGACTAGCGGGCAAGTCCGCCAGAGTCAGCGAGAACAGCGGAAAAGTCCTGGTCAGCCTCCGTCAGGCCGGACATTTAGGACATAATGCCCTGGATTTGAGGATGTATTCAGACTCAAGTCGGCCCCGAGCCACTCATCGGAGGTCTGGCACGACCACCTCGAACGCCCTTGACGGCGGTCAGTTACCCGACACGGCGGCCCGGACCTCGTCGGCGAAGCGTGACGCGGCCTCACGCAGAGCGACGACGTCGGGTCCGTGCCGCAGGACACCCCGGCTGACGTTCGGTACGACATTGCGCACCGCGGCGCCGAAGACCCGGGGAAGATCGGCCGGCGTGGCCCCCTGGGCACCGATGCCGGGCGCGAGGAGCGGACCGTTGATGTCGAGGTCGTACGTCGACAGATCGCCGAGCGTGGCGCCGACGACCGCCCCGAAGGAGCCCAGCGGCTCCTCCCCCGCGTTCTCGACGGCCAGGTGCGCCAGCATCGTCGCACCGACGGTGCGGCCGTCGGCGCGGATCGCGTGCTGGACCTCGCCGCCCTCCGGGTTGGAGGTCAGCGCGAGCACGAACAGGCCGGTGCCGTTCTCGCGGGCCAGCGCGACGGCCGGTGAGAGAGAGCCGTAGCCGAGGTACGGCGAGACGGTCAGCGCATCCGAGAAGAGCGGGGAGTCCTTGCGGAGGAAGGACTCGGCGTACGCGGTCATGGTCGATCCGATGTCGCCGCGCTTGGCGTCCATCACGACCAGCGCACCGGCCGCCCGCGCCTCCTCGACCGACTTCTCCAGGACGGCGACACCACGCGACCCGAAGCGCTCGAAGAACGCGCTCTGCGGCTTGAGCACGGCGATCCGGTCCGCCATCGCCTCGACGACGGTGCGGCTGAACCGCTCCAGGCCCGTCACGTCGTCGTTCAGGCCCCACTCGGCGAGCAGGGACGCGTGCGGGTCGATGCCGACGCACAGCGGGCCACGCTCGTCCATGGCCCGGCGAAGACGTGCTCCAAAGGGTTCCAGAGGGCTCATGCGGTCTTCCCTGCCTTCCTGACATCGGCGCCGACCGCGTCGGCGAGGGTGGCGTACGGGCTGGTGGCCAGGCGGGCGGCGAGGCCCTTGTGGATGGCACGACCCCAGAAGGGACCCTCGTAGATGAAGGCGCTGTAGCCCTGGACCAGCGTGGCGCCTGCCAGGATCCGCTGCCAGGCGTCCTCGGCGTTCTCGATGCCGCCGACCCCCACAAGGGTGATCCGGTCGCCCACACGCGCGTACAGGCGCCGCAGCACCTCCAGGGAGCGCGCCTTCAGGGGCGCGCCGGAGAGACCGCCGGTCTCCTTGACCAAGGAGGGTTCGGATTTCAAACCGAGTCCCTCCCGCGCGATGGTGGTGTTCGTGGCGATGATCCCGTCCAGGCCGAGTTCCACGGCCAGGTCGGCGACCGCGTCGACGTCCTCGTCGGCGAGGTCGGGCGCGATCTTCACCAGGAGCGGGACACGGCGATGCGCGACCGTACGGTCGGCAGCCTCGCGCACGGCGGTCAGCAGCGGGCGCAGCGCCTCGGTGGCTTGCAGGTTGCGCAGGCCGGGCGTGTTCGGCGAGGAGACATTGACCACCAGGTAGTCGGCGTACGGCGCCAGCCGCTCCGTCGACTTCACGTAGTCGCCGACGGCCTCCTCCTCCGGGACGACCTTGGTCTTGCCGATGTTGACGCCCACGACGGTCTTGAAGACGGGCGTACGGGACGCCAAGCGGGCGGCGACGGCCAGCGAGCCCTCGTTGTTGAAGCCCATGCGGTTGATCAGCGCCCGGTCCTTCACGAGCCGGAACAGCCGCTTCTTGGGGTTGCCCGGCTGTGCCTCCCCGGTGACCGTGCCGATCTCGACGTGGTCGAAGCCCAGCATCGACATCCCGTCGACGGCGATGGCGTTCTTGTCGAAGCCGGCGGCGAGCCCGAAGGGGCCGTGCATGCGCAGCCCGAAGGCCTCGGTGCGCAGTTCCTTGTAGCGGGGCGCGAGGGCCGCGGCGACGAACGTGCGCAGCACGGGGATGCGGACGGCGAGGCGGATCCAGCGGAAGGCCAGGTAGTGGGCCTGCTCAGGGTCCATCCGTTTGAAAACCAGACGGAAGAAAATCTTGTACATGTCGGTGTCCTCTTGAAGTCTCAGGTGACCTCATGAAGAGGGGGACACCGTTTCCGGTGTCCCCCTCAGGGCTGCTAGTCGCGGGCCGCGGTCAGGTGTTCCGCGTGTTCCTGGAGCGAACGGACTCCCACATCACCGTGGTTGAGGGCGTCGATGCCCTGGACGGCGGCGGCGAGCGCCTGAACCGTCGTCAGGCACGGGACCGACCGGGCCACGGCCGCCGTACGGATGTCGTAGCCGTCGAGGCGGCCACCCGTGCCGTACGGGGTGTTGACGATGAGGTCGACCTCGCCGTCGTGGATCAGCTGGACGATGGTCTTCTCGCCGTTCGGGCCCGTGCCCTCGGACTGCTTGCGCACGACGGTGGCGTTGATGCCGTTGCGCTTGAGGACCTCGGCCGTGCCGGAGGTGGCGAGCAACTCGAAGCCGTGGGCGACGAGTTCGCGCGCCGGGAAGATCATCGAGCGCTTGTCGCGGTTGGCGACCGAGATGAAGGCGCGGCCCTTGGTGGGCAGCGGGCCGTAGGCGCCGGCCTGCGACTTGGCGTACGCCGTGCCGAAGACCGAGTCGATGCCCATGACCTCGCCCGTGGAGCGCATCTCCGGGCCGAGGACCGTGTCGACGCCGCGGCCGTGGATGTCGCGGAAGCGCGACCACGGCATGACGGCCTCCTTGACGGAGATCGGCGCGTCGAGCGGGAGCTCGCCGCCGTCGCCGTTCGCCGGGAGCAGTCCTTCGGCGCGCAGTTCGGCGATGGTCGCGCCCAGCGAGATCCGGGCGGCGGCCTTCGCGAGCGGAACCGCGGTCGCCTTCGAGGTGAAGGGGACCGTGCGGGACGCGCGCGGGTTGGCCTCCAGGACGTACAGGATGTCGCCGGCCATCGCGAACTGGATGTTGATCAGGCCGCGGACGCCGACACCCTTGGCGATGGCTTCCGTGGAGGCGCGCAGGCGCTTGATGTCGAAGCCGCCGAGCGTGATCGGGGGCAGCGCGCACGCCGAGTCGCCGGAGTGGATGCCGGCCTCCTCGATGTGCTCCATGACGCCGCCGAGGTAGAGCTCCTCGCCGTCGTAGAGGGCGTCGACGTCGATCTCGATCGCGTCGTCCAGGAACCGGTCGACGAGGACGGGCCGGGAGGGGCTGATCTCGGTCGACTCGGCGATGTACGACCCCAGCCGGGCCTCGTCGTACACGATCTCCATGCCGCGCCCGCCGAGGACGTACGACGGCCGGACGAGGACCGGGTAGCCGATCTCGTCGGCGATGGCCTTGGCCTCGGCGAAGGTGGTGGCCGTGCCGTGCTTGGGGGCCGGGAGGCCGGCCTCCTGCAGGACCTGGCCGAAGGCGCCGCGGTCCTCGGCGGCGTGGATGGCCTCCGGGGACGTACCGACGATCGACACGCCGTTGTCCTTGAGCGCCTGCGCCAGGCCCAGCGGGGTCTGGCCGCCGAGCTGGACCACGACACCGGCGATCGGACCGGCCTGCGCCTCCGCGTGGACGATCTCCAGCACGTCTTCCAGCGTCAGCGGCTCGAAGTACAGGCGGTCGGAGGTGTCGTAGTCGGTGGAGACGGTCTCCGGGTTGCAGTTGACCATCACGGTCTCGTACCCGGCGTCGCTCAGCGCGAAGGAGGCGTGGACGCAGGAGTAGTCGAACTCGATGCCCTGGCCGATGCGGTTGGGGCCGGAGCCCAGGATGATGACCGCGGGCTTCTCGCGCGGCGCGACCTCGGTCTCCTCGTCGTAGGAGGAGTAGAAGTACGGCGTCTTCGCGGCGAACTCGGCGGCGCAGGTGTCGACCGTCTTGTAGACCGGGCGGATGCCGAGCGCGTGCCGGACCTCGCGGACGACGTCCTCGCGCAGGCCGCGGATCTCGCCGATCTGCTGGTCGGAGAAGCCGTGCCGCTTGGCCTCGGCGAGGAGCTCGGAGGTGAGCTCCGGGGCCTCGGCGAGCTCGTCGGCGATCTCCTTGATGAGGAAGAGCTGGTCGACGAACCAGGGGTCGATCTTCGTGTAGTCGAAGACCTCTTCCGGCGTGGCACCCGCGCGGATGGCCTGCATGACGGCGTTGATACGGCCGTCGGTGGGCCGTACGGCCTCACGCAGCAGCTCGTCCTTGTCGCCGGGCTCGCCGACGAACGTGAACTGGCTGCCCTTCTTCTCCAGCGAGCGCAGCGCCTTCTGGAAGGCCTCGGTGAAGTTGCGGCCGATGGCCATGGCCTCGCCGACCGACTTCATGGTCGTGGTCAGCGTGGAGTCGGCGCTGGGGAACTTCTCGAAGGCGAAGCGCGGGGCCTTCACGACCACGTAGTCCAGGGTCGGCTCGAAGGAAGCCGGGGTCTCCTGCGTGATGTCGTTCGGGATCTCGTCGAGGGTGTAGCCGACGGCCAGTTTGGCGGCGATCTTGGCGATCGGGAAGCCGGTGGCCTTGGAGGCGAGGGCCGACGAACGCGACACGCGCGGGTTCATCTCGATCACGATCACGCGACCGTCCTCGGGGTTCACCGCGAACTGGATGTTGCAGCCGCCGGTGTCGACGCCGACCTCGCGGATGACGGCGATGCCGATGTCGCGCAGGATCTGGTACTCGCGGTCGGTGAGCGTCATCGCCGGGGCGACGGTGATCGAGTCACCGGTGTGCACGCCCATGGGGTCGAAGTTCTCGATGGAGCAGACGACCACGACGTTGTCGTGCTTGTCGCGCATCAGCTCCAGCTCGTACTCCTTCCAGCCGAGGATGGACTCCTCCAGGAGCACCTCGGTGGTCGGGGAGAGCGTGAGGCCCTGGCCGGCGATGCGGCGCAGCTCCTCCTCGTCGTGCGCGAAGCCGGAGCCGGCGCCGCCCATGGTGAAGGAGGGGCGCACGACGACCGGGTAGCCGCCGAGCGTCTCGACGCCCGCGAGGACGTCCTCCATGGAGTGGCAGATGACCGAGCGGGCGGACTCGCCGTGCCCGATCTTGGCGTTGACCGCCTCGACGACCAGCTTGAACTGGTCGCGGTCCTCGCCCTTGTGGATCGCCTCGACGTTGGCGCCGATCAGCTCGACGCCGTACTTGTCGAGGACGCCGTTCTCGTGCAGCGAGATGGCCGTGTTGAGGGCCGTCTGACCACCGAGGGTCGGCAGGAGGGCGTCGGGCCGCTCCTTGGCGATGATCTTCTCGACGAACTCGGGGGTGATCGGCTCGACGTAGGTGGCGTCGGCGATCTCCGGGTCGGTCATGATCGTCGCCGGGTTGGAGTTCACGAGGATCACCCGCAGGCCCTCGGCGCGCAGGATGCGGCACGCCTGCGTGCCGGAGTAGTCGAACTCGGCGGCCTGGCCGATGACGATCGGGCCGGAGCCGATGACCAGGACGGACTGGATATCGGTGCGCTTAGGCACGCTGGCCCTCCATCAGGGATACGAAGCGGTCGAACAGGTAGGCGGCGTCGTGCGGACCCGCGGCAGCTTCGGGGTGGTACTGGACGCTGAAGGCCGGCCGGTCGAGGAGCTGGAGGCCCTCCACCACGTTGTCGTTGAGGCAGACGTGGGAGACCTCGGCGCGGCCGTAGGGGGTGTCGGAGACCTTGTCGGTCGGGGCGTCCACGGCGAAGCCGTGGTTGTGCGCGGTGACCTCGACCTTGCCGGTCGTACGGTCCTGCACGGGCTGGTTGATGCCGCGGTGGCCGTACTTCAGCTTGTAGGTGCCGAAGCCGAGGGCACGGCCGAGGATCTGGTTGCCGAAGCAGATGCCGAAGAGCGGGGTGCCGCGCTCCAGGACGGCCTGCATGACGGAGACCGGGTGGTCGGCGGTGGCCGGGTCGCCCGGGCCGTTGGAGAAGAACACGCCGTCCGGGTTGACGGCGTAGACGTCCTCGGCGGTGGCCGTGGCGGGCAGCACGTGCACCTCGATGCCGCGCTCGGCCATGCGGTGCGGGGTCATGCCCTTGATGCCGAGGTCGACGGCGGCGACGGTGAACTTCTTCTCGCCGATCGCGGGGACGACGTACGGCTCCTTGGTGGCGACCTCGGCGGAGAGGTCGGCGCCCTTCATCTCGGGTGCCTGGCGGACCTCGGCGAGCATGGTGCCCTCGTCGGGCAGCGCGTTGCCCGAGAAGATGCCGACGCGCATGGCCCCGCGCTCGCGCAGGTGGCGGGTCAGCGCGCGCGTGTCGATGCCGGAGATGCCGACGACGCCCTGGTGGCGCAGCTCTTCGTCCAGCGAGCGCTTGGCACGCCAGTTGGACGGCACGCGCGCGGGATCGCGCACGACGTATCCGGCGACCCAGATCCGCTTGCTCTCCGGGTCCTCGTCGTTCACGCCGGTGTTGCCGACGTGCGGGGCCGTCATCACGACGACCTGGCGGTGGTACGAGGGGTCGGTGAGGGTCTCCTGGTAGCCGGTCATGCCGGTGGAGAACACGGCCTCGCCGAAGGTCACCCCCACGGCCCCGTAGGCGCGGCCGCGGAAGATCCGGCCGTCCTCCAGGACGAGTACGGCGGGAGCCGCCTTGTGCCTCGGTGAGGCGGTCCCCTGGATGGAGGTCGTCATCGTTCGGCGCCTTCCGTGCTGTTGGTGTTGATCATGGAGTTAATGGCGTCGACCCACGCGGTGTGCTCCGCCGCATGGTCCGAGCGGAACCCGGAGTCGATCAGCCGGTCGCCGTGCGCCCAGGTCACGACGAGCAGACCGCCCTCGGTCAGGACCTTGCCGGCGATTCCCTTGTCGAGCCGGGCCTCGCGCAGCGCGGCGGCGGGCACGAAGAAGTCGGTCGCGCCGGGGCGTACGACATCCAGTCCCGCGTCCGTCAGCGTGAGCTCGACCCGGCTGCGGGTGCCCAGGCCGTGCGCCACGATGCGGTCCAGCCACTGCCCTGCGGTGGTCGAGCCGTGGTAACGGCCGCTCATGCTCAGTCTCACCGGGCCGGGGTCGTCCGGCGCGCTGGGCAGCTCGGGCAGGTCACCCTGGAGCGTGCCGCGCCACTTCCAGCCCTCGCGCATCAGCCAGTAGACGAGCGCGACGAAGAGGACGAGGCCGACGACCCAGCCGACGCGGGCGGCCCAGTCGGTCACCTCGGCCGACTTCTGGTCGGCCGCGAGGTGGGCACCGAGTCCGGTCGTGAACTGTGTTGCAGGTGTCACGTGAGCTTCCCGTCGACGAGCGTGGCCTTGCCCCGGAGCCACGTGTGCGTCACACGGCCCGGCAGCTCACGCCCCTCGTACGGGGTGTTGCGGCTGCGCGAGGCGAAGCCCGCGGGGTCCACGGACCCACGGTATTCCGTGTCGACGAGCGTGAGGTTGGCGGGCTCACCAGCCGAGACGGGACGGCCGTGGCCCTTCGCCTGCCCGATCTGCGCGGGCTTGGAGGACATGCGCTCGGCGACCCCGGCCCAGGTGAGGAGCCCGGTGTCCACCATGGTCTCCTGCACCACTGACAACGCGGTCTCCAGGCCGACCATCCCCATGGCGGCCGCGGCCCACTCGCAGTCCTTGTCCTCGTGCGGGTGCGGGGCGTGGTCGGTGGCCACGATGTCGATCGTGCCGTCGGCGAGCGCCTCGCGCAGCGCCAGCACGTCACGCTCGGTGCGCAGCGGCGGGTTCACCTTGTAGACCGGGTTGTACGTGCGCACCAGCTCGTCGGTGAGGAGCAGGTGGTGCGGGGTGACCTCGGCGGTGACATCGATACCGCGGGACTTGGCCCACCGCACGATCTCGACCGAGCCCGCGGTCGACAGGTGACAGATGTGGACGCGGGAGCCGACGTGCTCGGCGAGCAGGACGTCCCGTGCGATGATCGACTCCTCGGCCACCGCGGGCCACCCGCCCAGCCCCAGCTCGGCGGAGACGATGCCCTCGTTCATCTGGGCGCCCTCGGTCAGCCGCGGCTCCTGCGCGTGCTGGGCGACGACACCGCCGAAGGCCTTCACGTACTCCAGCGCGCGCCGCATGATCACGGCGTCGTCGACGCACTTGCCGTCGTCGGAGAAGACGGTCACCCCGGCGGCCGACTCGTGCATGGCACCCAGCTCGGCGAGCTTCTTGCCCTCCAGGCCGACGGTCACGGCGCCGATGGGCTGCACGTCGCAGTAGCCGTGCTCCTGCCCGAGCCGGTAGACCTGCTCGACGACACCGGCGGTGTCGGCGACCGGGAAGGTGTTGGCCATGGCGAACACGGCCGTGTAGCCACCGCTCGCCGCCGCGCGCGTGCCGGTCAGGACGGTCTCGGAGTCCTCGCGGCCCGGCTCGCGCAGGTGGGTGTGCAGGTCGACGAGCCCCGGCAGCAGCACCTTGCCGGCGCCCTCGACGACCTGGGCGCCCTCGTCGGAGAGTCCCGTGCCGACCGCCTCGATGACGGAACCGCTGATCAGGACGTCCTGCGGCTCGCCGCCGAGCACCTTCGCACCACGGATCAGGATCTTGCTCATCAGTCTTACTTCTCCTCGGAGCCGGTGGGGCGGGTGTGGGTGACGGCGGGCACGTTCCTCGAATCGAACACAGCCCCACCGAGCAGCAGGTACAGAACGGCCATCCGGATGGACACTCCGTTTGCGACCTGCTCGACAACGGTGCAGCGGTCCGAGTCCGCGACCTCGGCGGTGATCTCCATGCCGCGGACCATCGGACCGGGGTGCATCACGATCGCGTGCTCCGGCATCCGCGCCATGCGGTCGCCGTCGAGGCCGTAGCGCCGCGAGTACTCGCGCTCGGTGGGGAAGAAGGCGGCGTTCATGCGCTCGCGCTGGACGCGCAGCATCATCACCGCGTCGGACTTGGACAGCGTCGAGTCGAGGTCGTACGACACCTCGCAGGGCCAGGTCTCGACGCCGACCGGCACCAGGGTGGGCGGCGCGACGAGGGTGACCTCGGCGCCGAGGGTGTGCAGCAGGTCGACGTTGGACCGGGCGACGCGGCTGTGCAGGACGTCGCCGACGATCGTGATGCGCCTGCCGGACAGGTCCTGCCCTATCCCGGCGTCCCGGCCGACGAGGCGGCGGCGCATGGTGAAGGCGTCCAGCAGGGCCTGGGTGGGGTGCTGATGGGTGCCGTCACCGGCGTTGATGACGGCGGCGTCGATCCAGCCGGAGTTGGCGAGCCGGTACGGGGCTCCGGAGGCGCCGTGCCGGATGACCACGGCGTCCACGCCCATGGCCTCCAGGGTCTGGGCGGTGTCCTTCAGGGACTCGCCCTTGGACACGCTCGACCCCTTGGCGGAGAAGTTGATCACATCCGCGGACAGCCGCTTCTCGGCGGCCTCGAAGGAGATACGCGTGCGCGTGGAGTCCTCGAAGAAGAGGTTGACGACGGTGCGGCCGCGCAGGGTCGGCAGCTTCTTGATCGGCCGGTCGGCGACCCGGGCCATCTCCTCGGCGGTGTCGAGGATCAGGACGGCGTCGTCGCGGGTGAGGTCGGCGGCCGAGATGAGATGACGCTGCATCTGTCAGGCTCCGTAAGGCAGTTCAGGTTTGGGAGATTTCGGGCGGCACGCGCGCGTGGAGGCGCACCGAGCGGGCGTACGGCAGCGCCGTACGCCTTCTGCGTGCTACTGAGGCTGCTTCGCGCCGAGCAGCACGGTGTCGCGACCGTCCTCCTCGGCGAGCTGGACCTTGACCGTCTCCCGCAGCGACGTGGGGAGGTTCTTGCCGACGTAGTCGGCGCGGATGGGCAGTTCGCGGTGGCCGCGGTCGACGAGGACCGCGAGCTGGACCGCGCGCGGACGCCCGATGTCGTTCAGGGCGTCGAGGGCGGCACGGATGGTGCGGCCGGAGAAGAGGACGTCGTCGACGAGGACGACGAGGCGGCCGTCGATGCCGTCACCGGGGATCTCGGTGCGGGCCAGCGCACGCGGCGGATGCATGCGCAGGTCGTCGCGGTACATGGTGATGTCGAGCGAACCGACCGGGATCTTGCGCTCGGTGATCTGCTCGAGCTTGGTGGCGAGCCGCTGGGCGAGGAAGACGCCGCGGGTAGGAATGCCGAGGAGCACCACGTCGTCGGCGCCCTTGGCGCGTTCGACGATCTCGTGGGCGATGCGGGTCAATACCCGCGCGATGTCAGGGCCTTCGAGAACGGGCCGGGCATCGGACGCTTGCGTGTCCTGTTGCCTGTCCATACGAAAGGGACCTCCTTCTCCGCCTCACGGGACGGACCTTAAAGGACGTCTGGTTTGCGCCATCCACCGTAGCAGGCCCGCGGCGCGGCACCGTTCACCCCCTTGGCCCAATCAGCCACCGTCGGCACGGAAGAGTCGGTGTGGACCATTCGGCTTGACGCGCCAGAGTAACGCTGCGTAACCTCACAGTGAGTTACCAACCGCGCGGCATGGAACCCACACCAGGCCGTCGACCCAGTGCCGGGGAGCTATATGTCCAGCGAATACGCCAAACAGCTCGGGGCCAAGCTCCGGGCCATCCGCACCCAGCAGGGCCTTTCCCTTCACGGTGTCGAGGAGAAGTCCCAGGGACGCTGGAAGGCCGTCGTGGTCGGTTCGTACGAGCGCGGCGACCGTGCCGTGACCGTGCAGCGCCTCGCCGAGCTGGCGGATTTCTACGGCGTTCCGGTGCAGGAGCTGCTGCCGGGCACCACGCCGGGCGGGGCCGCCGAGCCGCCGCCGAAGCTGGTCCTGGACCTGGAGCGACTTGCCCACGTGCCGGCCGAGAAGGCGGGTCCGCTGCAGCGGTACGCGGCGACGATCCAGTCGCAGCGCGGTGACTACAACGGCAAGGTGCTCTCGATCCGCCAGGACGACCTGCGCACACTCGCCGTCATCTATGACCAGTCGCCGTCGGTCCTCACCGAGCAGCTGATCAGCTGGGGTGTGCTGGACGCGGACGCGCGTCGCGCGGTCTCCCACGCCGAGGAGAGCTGAGCACTCCCCACGGGTTCGACCCAGTCAGCAGAAACGTGCCGCCGGGGTGGCTGGAACCATGCGGTTCCGGCCACCCCGGCGGCGTTCTGCGGGCCTTGAGAGGCGCCCGTCGCAGAGAGACGCCGGAGGGCCCGCAGCGGGACGCTGCGGGCCCTCCGGCGTCTTCGAAAACCCTTACGCTTCCTCTCGGCGCAGCGAGGGCTTCAGGTCCTTGAGCCGGCCGAGGAGACCGTTCACGAACGAGGGCGACTCGTCCGTGGAGAACTCCTTCGCCAGCTGCACCATCTCGTCGAGCACGACCGCGTCCGGGGTCTCGTCGACCCAGATCAGTTCGTACGCACCGAGGCGCAGGATGTTGCGGTCCACGACCGGCATCCGGTCGAGCGTCCAGCCGACCGAGTACTGCGCGATCAGCTCGTCGATCCGCTTCGCGCGCTCGGCGTAGCCCTCGACCAGCTGCATCGTGTACTCGCTCACCGGCGGCTGCCGGGTGTCGTCCCGGGAGAGCCGGATCCAGTCCGCGAGGACCGTCAGGACGTCGGCGCCGCGCTGGTCACCCTCGAAGAGGATCTGGAAGGCGCGCTTGCGGGCCGTGTTGCGGGCAGCCACGGTTAGCTGTTCACCCGGCCGAGGTAGTCGCTGGTGCGGGTGTCGACCTTGATCTTCTCACCGGTGGTGATGAAGAGCGGGACCTGGATCTGGTGACCGGTCTCCAGGGTGGCGGGCTTGGTGCCGCCGGTGGAGCGGTCGCCCTGGACGCCCGGCTCGGTCTCCTGGATGACGAGCTCGACGGCGGCTGGCAGCTCGACGAAGAGCACCTCGCCCTCGTGCTGCGCGACGGTGGCGGTGAAGCCCTCGATCAGGAAGTTGGCGGCGTCGCCGACGGCCTTGCGGTCGACCATCAGCTGGTCGTAGGTCTCCATGTCCATGAAGACGAAGTACTCGCCGTCCATGTAGGAGAACTGCATGTCGCGCTTGTCGACGGTGGCCGTCTCGACCTTCACGCCGGCGTTGAAGGTCTTGTCGACGACCTTCCCGGACAGCACGTTCTTGAGCTTGGTGCGCACGAAGGCCGGGCCCTTGCCGGGCTTGACGTGCTGGAACTCGACGACGGACCAGAGCTGGCCGCCTTCGAGCTTGAGCACCATGCCGTTCTTGAGGTCGTTCGTGGAAGCCACGGTTGCGGAATCTCCTGGACTGACGTGGACGACCCCGGGGCACGCACCTACAGCGCGAGCAGCTCCTTGGTCGTGATGGTGAGTAGCTCGGGTCCGCCGTCCGCCTCGGGGCGGACGACGAGCGTGTCATCGATCCGGACACCGCCCCGGCCCGGGAGGTGGACCCCCGGTTCGACGGTGACCGGCACGCAAGCGTCCAGTTTACCCATGGCCGCGGGAGCCAATTGCGGGTCCTCGTCGATTTCGAGTCCGACACCATGACCGGTGAGGGGTGGCAGGCCCTCGTGGTATCCGGCGGAATCCAGCACCTGACGTGCGGCGCGGTCCACGTCGCGGTAGGCGGCGCCGGGTGCCAGGGACTCCCGCCCGGCACGCTGAGCGGCGAAGACGAGGTCGTACAACTCGATCTGCCAGTCGGCGGGGGACGTACCGATGACGAAGGTCCGGCCGATCTCGCACCGGTAGCCGCGGTACGTCGCTCCCAGGCACACGGAGAGGAAGTCCCCCTCCTCGACCCGGCGGTCCGTGGGCCGGTGGGCGCGCCGGCCGGCGTTCGGGCCGGTGGCGACGGAGGTGGCAAAGGCCGGGCCGTCGGCGCCGTGATCGACCAGGCGCCGTTCGAGTTCGAGGGCGAGATGGCGCTCGGTGCGGCCGACGAGGATGGATTCGAGGAGCTCCCCGAGCGCCTGATCGGCGATCTCGGCCCCGATCCTGAGGCAGGAGATCTCCTCCTCGTCCTTGACCACTCTGAGCTGCTCCACGGCTCCGCCGAGGTCGGTGAGGCGCAGCCGCGGGACGACCGAGCGGATGGCTCGGTGGCGGGCCACGGTGAGGTGGTGCTCCTCCACGGCCAGGCAGTCCCCGCCCTGCGCCGCCGCGAGGTCGGCGGCGGCGACGGCGGGGTCGCCTCCGGCGCCGGGGAGGGTGTGGATGCGCAGCGCCTCGTCCGGGCGGCCTGTGGTGGGGCGGTCGTCCGGCGGGCCGCTGCACACGAGCAGGTCTTCGGTCTTGCCGAGAAGCAGCACGGAGCCCTGCGGGGCGCTGCCCGCGAGGTAGCGGACGTTGGCAGGGCGTGAGACCAGCGCGGATGCGCTGCCGCTGGCTTGGCAGCGTTCACGTAGGCGGGTTCTGCGGGCGGCGTACACCTCTGACATGACACGAGCGTAGGAGCTTCGCCGGGTTGGCGCCGGTTGGGGGCGTCTGAGTGGGCGGTGTCCGGATTGTACGGGTTGGTGCGAGTGCGGTTCGGGAGACGGGGTGCCGCCTGAGGTTGTGTGCCGTCTGCGGGTGCGTGGGGGTTGGTCGCGCAGTTCCCCGCGCCCCTTAGGTGCGTCCACTCACCTTGGCTACCACTTCGGTGGGCTCGCTATGGAGCGTGCCAATACGTCGTCCAGGACCTGGGCCGTCTGCGGGACGTCCAGCTGGGAGTTGTCGATGATCGGGAGGCCCGAGCCGTACCAGCCCGCCATGCGGCCGTGGATGCGGGCGACCTCCTCGTCGGTGAGGCGGCGGTTGCCGGTGCGTTCGGCGTTGCGCTCCAGGACTATCTCCAGGCCCGGGAGCAGGACCACCGGGAGCAGACCGGGGCCCACGTGGCGCTTCCAGCCGCCGAGGCCGACCACCGGCCGGTCGGGGAAGACCGCGTCGTCGAGGATGCACGAGATGCCGTTGGCCAGGAAGTTGCGGGCGGCGAAGCCGCAGGTGCGGCGGGCGAGGCGGTACTGGGCCTCGGAGTTGTCGTTCCAGCCGGACTGGGGGTCGGCGAAACCGGAGCGGACCCATTCACGGACGTCGTCGAGACTGATGTGGGCCGTGGGGACGCGACGGTGGTCCGCCCAGTACTTGGCGACGCTCGTCTTGCCGGCGCCCGCCGGCCCGATGAGCAGCACCGCGAGGGTCGTGCTCGTCGGATCGGGCGCCGCCGTGGCGGGCGGGGTACTCGGCATGGCGACGGGGCCGCCGGGGGGCAGCTGTACGTGGCCCGTGGTCTCGGGCGCGGGCGGGGCCGGGACGTGGTGCGGCGTGTGCGGGACCGGGCCGGGGGGTGTGAAGCCCGGCGCCGGGGGCGGATGGGGCACCGGGGTGGATCCCTGGTGCGGGGCAGGGCCCTGATGTGGGGCCGGGCTCTGGTGTGGGGCCGGGCTCTGGTGTGGGGCCGGGCCCGGATGCGGTGCGGGTCCCTGGGGCGCGCCCGGGTGGTGCGGACCCGGGTGGTGTGCGGCCGGTGACCAACCGTGCCCCGACTGGTGGGGCGGCGGCAGCGGAGAACCCACTGCGTGCTGCATCCGGTGCCACTCCGTCTCGTCTTCCATGGCCATTGGCGCTGGCAGCGGGCACGAACCCGCCTCGCTACCGAACGGTACCGCCACCGGCCGCCGTTTGGTGAACGGCCGGTGGCGGTCTGAAGTGCCCATCGCCACAGGCGAATCGGACGGAAAGGTGGTTCGCCGGACTTACTGGCCGACTTCGCCGTAGGCGGCGAGGAGCACGGCCGGGTCCGGCCCCTCCAATACGGTCGGCTTGGCCAGACCGTCCAGGACGATGAAGCGCAGCAGGTCGCCGCGGGACTTCTTGTCGACCTTCATGGTCTCCAGCAGCTTGGGCCACTGGTCGTAGCGGTAGTGCAGCGGCAGGCCGACCGATTCGAGGATCGTGCGATGGCGGTCGGCCGTCGCGTCGTCCAGCCGCCCGGCGAGGCGGCCCAGTTCGGCGGCGAAGTGCATGCCGACCGAGACCGCGGCACCGTGCCGCCACTGGTAGCGCTCGTTCTTCTCGATGGCGTGGCCGAGCGTGTGGCCGTAGTTGAGGATCTCCCGCAGCCCCGACTCCTTCAGGTCCGACGAGACGACCTCGGCCTTGACCCGGATGGACCGCTCGATCAGCTCGGCGGTGTGCGGGCCGGCCGGGGTCCGCGCGGCCTGCGGGTCGGCCTCGATCAGCTCCAGGATCGCCGGGTCCGCGATGAAGCCGGCCTTGATGATCTCCGCGAGGCCGGACACGTAGTCGTTGACCGGCAGCGACTCCAGCGCGGCCAGGTCGCACAGCACGCCGGCCGGCGGGTGGAAGGCGCCGACGAGGTTCTTGCCCTCGGCGGTGTTGATGCCGGTCTTGCCGCCCACCGCGGCGTCCACCATGGCCAGCACGGTGGTCGGGATCGCGATCCAGCGCACTCCGCGCAGCCAGCTCGCGGCCACGAACCCGGCCAGGTCCGTGGTCGCCCCGCCGCCGACGCCGACGATGACGTCGCTGCGGGTGAACCCGGACTGGCCCAGCGCCTTCCAGCAGTAGGCGGCCACCTCGGCGGTCTTGGCCTCCTCGGCGTTCGGCACCTGGATGGCGACCGCCTCGTAGCCCTGCCCGGCCAGGTCGGCACGGAGCGCCTCGCCGGTCTCGGCCAGCGCCTCGGGGTGGATCACGGCGACGCGCTTGGCCTTCCCGCCGATCAACCCGCCCAGTTCGCCGAGGAGCTGACGGCCCACCAGGACCTCGTACGGGTCGGTTCCCGCGGTGCCGCCGACCTGGATCCGGGTCACTGCCTCAGTCATGCGTCCTTCAACTCCAGTGCGTCCAGGGCGGCTTGAGTCACTTCTTCGGGGGTACGGCCGTCGGTGGCCACCACCGCCGTGGCGACCTCCTCGTACAGGTGCCGACGGGCCTCCATCAGCTCGCGCCACTGCTTGCGCGGGTTGACCGCGAGCAGCGGGCGGGCCGCGTTCAGGCCGGTGCGCTTGACCGCCTCCTCGACGTCCATCGAGAGATAGACGACCCGCTCTCCGGCGAGCAACGCGCGCGTGTCCGCGTCCAGGATCGACCCACCGCCCAGCGCCAGGACGCCGTCGTGCTCGGCGAGCGCCCGGTGGACGGCCTGCTTCTCGATCGCCCGGAAGGCGCTCTCGCCCTCGTCGACGAAGATCTCCGCGATGGTGCGGCCCTGCTCGGCGACGATGTCGTCGTCGGTGTCGCGGTAGCCGACGCCGAGCCGCTCGGCCAGCAGCTGCCCGACGGTGGACTTGCCCACCCCCATCGGCCCGACGAGCACGACCACAGGCGCTGCGCTCATCGGATGGCCAGGTTGTCGAGGTACGAGGTCACGTTGCGGCGGGTCTCGGCGACGCTGTCGCCGCCGAACTTCTCCGCCACCGCGTCCGCGAGGACGAGCGCCACCATGGCCTCGGCGACGATGCCGGCCGCCGGCACCGCGGACACGTCCGAGCGCTGGTGGTGGGCCTGCGTCGCCTCACCCGTGGTCACGTCCACGGTCTGCAGGGCGCGCGGCACGGTCGCGATCGGCTTCATGGCCGCCCGGACCCGCAGCAGCTCACCGGTGGACAGGCCGCCCTCGGTACCGCCCGAACGGCCCGAGGTACGCCGGATGCCCTCGTCGGTCTTCACGATCTCGTCGTGCGCCTTCGAACCGGGCACGCGGGCCAGCTCGAAGCCGTCACCGATCTCGACGCCCTTGATCGCCTGGATGCCCATCAGCGCACCGGCGAGCCGGGCGTCCAGCTTGCGGTCCCAGTGCACGTGCGAGCCCAGGCCCACCGGCACGCCGTACGCCAGGATCTCGACCACGCCACCGAGGGTGTCGCCGTCCTTGTGGGCCTGGTCGATCTCCGCGACCATCGCCTTCGACGCGTCCGCGTCCAGGCAGCGCACCGGGTCCGCGTCCAGCTTCTCGACGTCGGCCGGCGTCGGGTACACGCCCTGCGGCGCCTTCGCGGAGGCGAGCTCCACGACATGGCTGACGATCTCGATACCGGTCGTCTCCTTCAGGTACGACCGGGCCACCGCGCCCAGCGCCACCCGGGCCGCCGTCTCCCGGGCGGAGGCGCGCTCCAGGATCGGCCGGGCCTCGTCGAAGCCGTACTTCTGCATACCTGCGAGGTCGGCGTGACCGGGGCGCGGCCGGGTCAGGGGCGCGTTGCGGGCCAGGCCCGCCAGGATCTCCGGGTCGACCGGGTCGGCCGCCATGACCTGCTCCCACTTGGGCCACTCGGTGTTCCCCACCATGATCGCCACCGGGGAACCCAGGGTCAGGCCGTGCCGCACGCCGCCGATGAACGTGACCTCGTCACGCTCGAACTTCATCCGCGCACCGCGTCCATAACCGAGGCGGCGCCGGGCCAGGTGGTCCGCCACCATCTCCGTGGTGATCGGCACGCCGGCGGGAAGGCCCTCCAGCGTCGCGACGAGTGCGGGGCCATGGGACTCCCCCGCGGTCAGCCAGCGCAACCTGCTCAACGGTGCTCCTCGATGCTCGCGCCCTGGTACTGCCCTGCGTACGCGCGTCCTCACGTACGTCGACGGCGCGACCAGGTGCGCGGCCCCGGCCCGCCACCTCCGATCCTCCCACGTCCGGCACCGCTCCCCGGCCGTCGGTCCACCAGACGGACGGCCGATGGACGGCGCCGGCCCGGGACGGGATCAGGCGGGGCCGTCGCCCTGCCGCTGTTGCGGCGCGTAGGAGCCGAGGAAGTCGGCACCGCTCGGCTGCTGTGCCGACTGCCGTGCCGGCTGCTGGGGAGCGTACGGCCCCAGGTAGTCGGCGCCCCTGCCCTGCCCGGTCGGCGCCGCCGCCTGAACGGCCGGACCCTGACGCCTCGCGCGCCTCTGGTCGACCTTGCGCTTCAGCTTGAAGACCCACGAGGCGACGACGAGGAGGATGACCAGGACGAGCACGGGGATCTGCACCCAGTCCGGCATGAACTGCAGGACGATCTCGAATATTTCGCCCTTGCCGGACGCCAGCGGCACACCAGTGGACACGCTCGTGCTCCCCCTCTGTTTTTCTCCGCCCCCTGCGGAACCTGTCTCCGCCCTGCGGAACTCAGGGGATCCTAGCGGGCCGCGAGAGCGCGCTCTCCCGCTTTCCGCATGGCATCCAGCGGCGCCGGGGCACGGCCGGTCATCTGCTCCACCTGCAGCACCGCCTGGTGCACCAGCAGGTCGAGGCCGCTGACGACGGCTCCGCCGAACATGGACCAGCGGGCCGCCAGAGCGGTCGGCCAAGGGTCGTAGAGCACGTCGAACAGGGTGGCGGGGCGCTCCGGTACGGCGGCGGCGAGGGCGTCGGTCGTACCGGCCGGGGTCGTCGCGATCACCAGCGGCGCGTACAAGGCCCGGTCCGCGTCGGCCCAGTCCGCCGTCCGCACCTCGACGTCCAGCCGCTCGCCCCACTGCCGCATCTCGGCGGCACGCGCCTCGCTGCGCACGTACGCCACCACCTCGCCGGTGCAGATGCGTGCCAGCGCGGCCAGCGCCGAGGACGCCGTGGCGCCCGCGCCGAGGATGGCCGCCGAGTCGACCTGCTCGATGCCGCGCTCACGCAGAGCGGCGATCATCCCGGGGATGTCGGTGTTGTCACCGACGCGGCGGCCGTCGTCCGTGAAGACGACGGTGTTGACCGCCTCGACCGAGGCCGCCGTCTCACTGATCTCGTCGAGCAGCGGAATGACGGCCCGCTTGAGCGGCATGGTCAGCGACAGCCCCGCCCACTCGGGCCCGAGTTCCTTGAGGAACCCGGGCAGAGCGGCCTCGTCGACCTCGAAACGGTCGTACGTCCAGCCCGTGAGCTTCAGTTCCGCGTAGGCGGCGCGGTGCAGCACCGGAGAGAGGGAGTGGGCGATGGGCTTGCCCAGGACGGCCGCCCGACGGGCGTCAGTTGCCCCTGCTCGCATTGAACTTGTCCTTGAGCCTGAGGAATTCATCGTGCGTCTTGGCGAATTCGGTCTTGTTCAAACCGTCGGTCGCCACGAAGTAGTACCAGCCCTGGTCGGTCGGGTTCAGTGTCCCCTTGATCGCGCCGTCCCCCGGGTTTCCGATCGGGCCGGGCGGCAGACCCTTGTGGTAGTACGTGTTGTACGGGTCCGGATTGCTCTTGATCTCCGACTCACTGATGTCGATATTGCTCTGACCCTGCAGGTAATTGAAGGTCGAGTCGAACTGCAGGGCGCCGTAGGTCTCGGGATTCGCGAGGTTGAGACGGTTGTAGACCACTTCCGCCATCTTGCGGTAGTCGTCATCCGTCTTGCCCTCGGCCTGGACGAGGCTTGCGACCGTGATGACCTGCAGCGGGCTGTCCAGCTTCAGGGCCTTGGCCTTGGCCTCCAGATCCAGTGCCTCGTACTTGTTCGCGGCCTGGGTCACCATTTCCTTGAGGATCGCCTCGGGCTTCATGCCCTTGGCGGCGGCATAGGTGCCCGGGTAGAGGAAGCCTTCCAGCGGGTCCTTGATCTTGCTGCTGTCGTTCGCCCAGCTCGGAAGTCCGAGGCTCTTGTATTTCTCCTCAGCGATCTTCTTGGTGGCGCCGGACGACAATTCGAGCTTTTTGTCGATCGCCGTGTAGACGGCCGTATTTCGGTCGCCCGGCTTGACCAGCACGCTGTTCTGGCTCTTGGGGTCGAGCATCATCTCCACGGCGCTCGCGGCGGACATCTGCTTCTTCAGCAGATAAGCGCCCGCCTGGATCTTGTCTCCGTTGGGGTTGTCCTGCTGAGCAGCCACAAAGGCGTCGACGCTCTTCACGACACCGGCGGCCTTCAGCCGCTGGCCGATCTCGTAACCAGGCGCACCCTTGGGGATCTCGACGGTCACCGTCTCACTCGTGCCGTCGCCCGTATAGTCCGCCGGTGCGCCGAAACGATCCTGGTAAAACTGGTATCCGAAATATCCGACTCCGCCCACGCCGCCGACGAATGCCAGCACGACCACCAGACAGGCGGTCCCGCTGCGGCGTTTCTTGGGCTTCCCGCCCCGACCCCGGCGGTCACCGCGCCCTCGGCCGCCCCCCGACTCGTCGTCGAAGTCGTCGTCGTCATCGTCGCCGCCACCGGCGAAGAATGCGTGTTCGCCCTGGTCGGGGCCGGGATCCCAGTCGGTCTGGGGCGGCTCGGGTTCGGTCTGCCGACGGCTCGGCGGCTCCGGCGGCGGGTAGGCGTCGGACGTGCCGTAGTAGTCGTGCTGCTCACCGCCGTACGCCGCGGCCTGCTGTCCGTACGGGTCCGCCGGGTCGGTGTACTGAACGTGCGCGTGCGTGCCGGTGCCCCAGCCGTTGTGGTCGTACGACTGCTGTCCCTGGCCCCCGTACTGCTGCTGGTCGTACTGCTGCTGGTACTGCTGTGCCTGACCCTGCTGCTGGTACTGCTGTCCCTGACCCTGCTGCCGGTACTGCTGCTGCGCCTGACCATATGCGGCCTGCTGGCCGTTGCCCCAGTCGCCGTAGTGCTGTGGCTGCTGCGGCTGCTCCGGATAGTGCTGCGGCTGGCCGCCGTAGGCAGGCTGTTGGCCCGCGTGGGCCTGCTGCCCTTCCCATCCGCCGTCCCCGAACAACGGGTCCTCGGGATGCCACGGTTCGGAGCCTGGGCCCCGGCCATACTCAGTCATCGATCCCCTAGAGCCGCGAGGCGGCGGTCACGCGGCTGCTGAAGATCCGGCTACCGTCCCGCCTCTCTTTGTGCCCCGGCTGTTCGAACACCGGTGCATCGCGCGGAACGTTACCGTATCGCGATCAGATAACCACTTCGACGCTCTCGCCGGGAGCTTTACCTGACACCCGCTCGGATTCGAGCGCCTGCTGCAAGATGATCACAGCCGCTGCCTGGTCGATCACCGATCGGCCCTTCTTCGACTTCACGCCCGAGGCGCGCAGTCCCTGACTGGCCGTCACGGTCGTCATCCGTTCGTCCACGAGTCTGACCGGTACGGGCGCGATCATGCGGGCCAGTTCCTGGGCGAAGCCCCTGACCTTGACCGCGGCCGGGCCCTCGCCCCCCTTGAGGGAGCGGGGCAGACCGACGACGACCTCGATCGGCTCGTACTCCTCGACGAGTTGCTTCAGGCGGCGATGAGCTGCCGGGATGTCCCGGCCCGGGACGGTCTCCACCGGGGTGGCGAGGATCCCGTCGGGGTCGCACGAGGCGACGCCGATACGGGCGTCGCCGACGTCGATCGCGAGGCGACGGCCGCGGCGCATGCCCCGGCCGTCGCCACTCGCGTGTGTGTCGTCGCTCACTTGGCCGTTTCCGTCACGAGCCGCTCGACGGCCTCGACGGCCTCGCCGATCGCGGTCGGGTTCTGGCCGCCGCCCTGGGCGACGTCCGGCTTGCCGCCACCGCCGCCGCCGAGGGTCTTGGCGGCCGTACGGACCAGGTCGCCGGCTTTGAGACCGCGCTCGCGGGCGGCCTCGTTGGTGGCGATGACCGTGAGGGGCTTGCCGTTGTTGACCGTGAAGAGGGCGACCACGGCGGCCCGGCCGCCCTGAATGCGGCCGCGCACGTCGAGGACCAGCTTGCGCAGGTCGTCGGGGGTCGTGCCGTCCGGGACCTGGCCGGTGACGACCGCGATGCCGCGGACGTCCTTGGCGGACTCGGCCAGACCGGCGGCGGCCTGCAGCACCTTCTCTGCGCGGAACTTCTCGATCTCCTTCTCGGCGTCCTTCAGCTTGCCGATCATCGCGGAGACCTTCTCGGGCAGCTCCTCCGAGCGCCCCTTGAGTAGCTCGGTCAGTTGGTTGACGACCGTGTGCTCGCGAGCGAGGAAGTTGTAGGCGTCGACGCCGACGAGGGCCTCGATACGGCGCACACCCGAGCCGATGGACGACTCACCGAGCAGCTTCACCAGGCCCAGCTGGGCGGTGTTGTGCACATGCGTGCCGCCACACAGCTCCTTGGAGAAGTCGCCGATGGTCACGACGCGCACGCGCTCGCCGTACTTCTCGCCGAACTCGGCGATGGCGCCCTGCTTCTTGGCCTCGTCGATGCCCATGACGTCGGCACGGACGTCGAGGTCACGGGCGAGCACCTCGTTGATCTTCTGCTCGACATCGGTCATCACGGCCGTCGGAACGGCGGACGGCGAGCCGAAGTCGAAGCGGAAGCGGCCGGGCTGGTTCTCGGAACCGGCCTGGGCGGCCGTCGGGCCGAGGGCGTCGCGCAGCGCCTGGTGGGTGAGGTGGGTGGCCGAGTGGGCGCGGGCGATGGCCTTGCGGCGGCGGTCGTCGATGGAGGCGTGCGCCTTGGCGCCGACGGTGACCTCGCCGACCTGGACGACGCCCTTGTGGACGTAGACGCCCGGGACGGGCTTCTGGCAGTCGCGGATCTCGATGACGGCACCGGAGTCGACCTTGATGCGGCCGGTGTCGCCGATCTGGCCGCCGCCCTCGGCGTAGAACGGGGTGCGGTCGAGGACGATCTCGACCTCGTCGCCCTCGGTGGCGGCCGGGGAGGAGGCGCCGTCGACAAGGATGCCGACGATGGTGGACTCGCCCTCGGTGTCGGTGTAACCGATGAAGTCGGTCTCGCCGACCTTGTCGGCGATCTCACGGTAGGCACCGGCACCGGCGTGACCGGTCTTCTTCGCCTGGGCGTCGGCCTTGGCGCGCTCCCGCTGCTCCTTCATCAGGCGGCGGAAGCCGTCCTCGTCCACGGACAGCCCCTGCTCGGCGGCCATCTCCAGGGTGAGGTCGATCGGGAAGCCCCAGGTGTCGTGGAGCAGGAACGCCTTGTCGCCGGGCAGCACGGTCGAGCCCGCGGCCTTGGTGTCGCTGACGGCGGTGTCGAGGATGTTGGTGCCGGCCTTCAGCGTCTTGAGGAAGGCGTTCTCCTCGGCGAGGGCGACCTTCTCGATGCGCTCGCGGTCGGTCACCAGCTCCGGGTACTGCCGGCCCATCATGCCGATGACGACGTCGATGAGGTCCTTGACGACCGGTCCGGTGGCGCCGAGCAGACGCATGTTGCGGATGGCGCGGCGCATGATGCGACGCAGGACGTAACCGCGGCCCTCGTTGCCGGGAGTGACGCCGTCACCGATGAGCATGGTGGCCGTGCGCATGTGGTCGGTGACCACGCGCAGGGAGACGTCCGACGCGTGGGCGTCGCCGTAGGCGACACCGGTCAGCTCGGTGGCCTTCTTGATGACGGCCATGGAGGTGTCGATCTCGTACATGTTCTGCACGCCCTGCAGAATCATGGCGAGTCGCTCCAGGCCGAGGCCCGTGTCGATGTTCTTGCTCGGGAGGTCGCCGAGGATCTCGAAGTTGTCCTTGCCGGTGCCCTCGCCGCGCTCGTACTGCATGAAGACGAGGTTCCAGATCTCCACGTACCGCTCGTCGTTGACGGCGGGGCCGCCCTCGACGCCGAACTCCGGGCCGCGGTCGTAGTTGATCTCGGAACAGGGGCCGCACGGGCCCGGGACGCCCATGGACCAGAAGTTGTCCTTCATGCCCAGGCGCTGGATGCGCTCCATCGGCACGCCGACGACCTCGTGCCAGATGCGCTCGGCCTCGTCGTCGTCCTTGTAGACGGTGATCCAGAGCTTCTCCGGCTCCAGGCCGTAACCGCCCTTGTCCTGGGGGCTGGTGAGCAGCTCCCAGGCGAGCTTGATGGCGCCTTCCTTGAAGTAGTCGCCGAAGGAGAAGTTGCCGCACATCTGGAAGAACGTGCCGTGCCGCGTGGTCTTGCCGACCTCTTCGATGTCGGGTGTGCGCACACACTTCTGCACGCTGGTGGCGCGCGGGTAGGGCGGCTTGACCTCACCAAGGAAGTAGGGCTTGAAGGGCACCATGCCGGCCGGGACGAGGAGCAGAGTCGGGTCGTCCGCGATGAGCGACGCCGAAGGGACGACGGTGTGCCCGCGCTCCTCGAAGAAGCTCAGCCAGCGGCGGCGAATCTCGGCCGACTCCATCAGTGGTCCTCATTCCGGTTGTGCGAGTACGTCGGGTTCTCGATGTACTTCGGCTTGCTTCGGTCGTTCTCGATGGCGGCGTACCGCCGGGGTGCGGGGAGTTCGGGGCTCTCCTTGATGCCGAGCGCGTCCTCCAACTCGGCCTCCCGCTGGGCCATGTTGTCGCGAACGTCGAGGGCGAAGCCCACCGCGCGATCCTTCATCAGCCGGCCCGTCTCCAGTGCCTTGTTCGCCGCGGTGGCGGCGAGGCTCTCCGGGGTGAGCTGCTTGAGCTTGCGGTTGACCTTGGTGGTGGCCCACACACCGGCGGCGACACCCGTGCTGAACCAGAACGTACGGCGGAACATCGCTCGGTCTCAGTCCTTACTTCCGCTTGCGTCGTGCGGCAGGGACCGTCCGGCCCACGATCACGGTACGCCGGGGCGAGTCGGCGGGCGCGTCCTCCTGTTTGCGGCCGCCGAGGGCCCGGCGCACGCCGTAGCCGAAGGCCGCGACCTTGACCAGGGGGCCGCCGAAGGTGGAGGCGACGGTGGTCGACAGCGCGGAGGCGTTCGACGTGACCTCCTGGACGTCGGAGGCGATGGCGTCGACCCGGTCGATCTGGGTCTGGGCGGAGCGCACCGCCGTGGAGGCCTCTGCCAGGAGCGGGACGGCCTGGTCGGTCACGTCGGCTACGAGCTTGGTGGTCGCCTTGAGCGTCTGGGCCAGCCTCACCAGGGCGACGGCGAGGAAGGAGACCAGGATCGCCCAGAAGACAGCCACCAGGATCCCGGCAACTTCTCCACCGGACACTGTGTGCACCCGCTCCCTAAGGGTCTGTACCTGTCATGGAACCTAGGTTCCGAACCTAGTATTGAACCTGGTTCCGAGGCTGAGCCTATCGCGCCGGACGCAGCGTTCCGTACCGCATTACGAGCATGCGAAAGCCCGCCGCCTCCCCCACCCGGAAGGGCGGGGAGACGACGGGCTGAGGCGCAGAAGTCCTACGACCGCTGAAGGATCAACGGGCGTAGTACTCGACGACGAGCTGCTCGTCGCAGATCACCGGGATCTCCTTGCGGTTCGGCTCACGGTCCAGGCGGAACGCCAGGGCCTTGAGGTTCACCTGGAGGTAGCGCGGGGTCTCACCCTCGGGGGCGAAGCCACCCTCGCGGGCGATCGAGAAGAGGGTCTTCTCGCGGCTGCGCTCGCGGACCATCACGACGTCGTCCGGCTTGACGCGGAAGGACGGCTTGTCGACCTTCTGGCCGTTGACCTCGATGTGGCCGTGAACGACCATCTGACGGGCCTGGTAGATGGTGCGGGCGATGCCCGAACGCAGGACCAGGGCGTCGAGACGGCGCTCGAGCTCGATGATCAGGGCCTCACCGGTCTTGCCCTGAACCTTGGAGGCACGCTCGTAGGCGCGGACGAGCTGACGCTCGGACACGTCGTACTGCGCACGCAGACGCTGCTTCTCCAGCAGACGGACCTTGTAGTCCGAGTTCTGCTTGCGGCCACGGCCGTGCTCACCCGGCGGGTAGGGACGGGCCTCGAAGTACTTGACGGCCTTCGGGGTCAGCGCGATGCCGAGGGCACGCGACTTCTTGACCTTGGGGCGGGACTGGTTCGCCACAATCTCTCATTTCTCAGTGTTCGGCTTGTCAGGGTTGAGGGAGGTCGCATCCGCAGCCGGGGAAACCCATCGGGTCCACCGGGGACCTTCCGGGCAGCCGCTCCCCTGGTCTGGGCACATACGTGCAGCACGCGAGTGGCCCACCGACCGTTCCCGTCGTGCGACGAGTGGTGGTGGGCTGCCCGCGACACCATTCGAACGGTGCGCGACGCTCCTGGAGCCGGTCCGAGGACCGGAGCTCCGGCTGACCGTCCCGTTCTGACTGCACGGGACACAGCACTTCGAGCGAGTCTACAGGCTGTTCAGGACCGCCTGCGACCGAGGTGCTTCCTGGTCCACTCCACGGCGTCCGCGTACCGCGCCTCGGCCCCGTGCCGGGTCGGGGTGTAGTACTCGCGGTCCTTGAGGGCGTCCGGGGCGTACTGCTGCTCGGCGATGCCCTCGGCCAGGTCGTGCGGATAGACGTACCCCTGCGCGTGCCCGAGCTTGGCGGCGCCCTTGTAGTGCCCGTCGCGCAGGTGGGGCGGGACGGGTCCCGCCAGTCCCTTGCGTACGTCGTCCAGGGCGGCGCCGATCGCGGTGGTCGCGGAGTTGGACTTGGGGGCGAGGGCGAGGGCGATGGTGGCGTGGCTGAGGGTGAGGGCGGCCTCGGGGAACCCGATCATGGCGACGGCCTGAGCTGCGGCGACGGCTATGGGCAGCGCGTTGGGATCGGCCAGGCCGATGTCCTCGCTGGCGGAGATCATCAGGCGGCGGGCGATGAAGCGGGGGTCCTCGCCGGCCTCGACCATCCGGGCCAGGTAGTGCAGCGCGGCGTCGACGTCGGAGCCGCGGATGGACTTGATGAGGGCGCTGGCGACGTCGTAGTGCTGGTCGCCGTCGCGGTCGTACTTCACGGCGGCCCGGTCGACCGTCTCCTCCAGCGTCCGGAGGGCGATCTGCGACTCGCCCTTGTCGAGCGCGGCCCCGGCGGCGGCCTCCAGGGCGGTCAGGGCCCGGCGGGCGTCTCCGCCGGCGATGCGCAGCAGGTGGGCCTCGGTGTCCTCGGGGAGCGTGACGGAGCCGCCCAGACCTCGCTCGTCGGTGAGGGCACGCTTGAGGAGGCCGCGCAGGTCGTCGTCGGTGAGGGGTTCCAGGGTGAGGAGGAGGGAGCGGGAGAGCAGGGGCGAGATGACCGAGAAGTACGGGTTCTCGGTGGTCGCCGCGATCAGGGTCACCCAGCGGTTCTCGACGGCCGGGAGGAGGGAGTCCTGCTGGGCCTTGCTGAAGCGGTGGATCTCGTCGAGGAAGAGGACGGTCTCCTTGCCGAAACCACCGGTGGCACGGCGGGCTCCGTCGATGACCGCGCGGACCTCCTTCACTCCGGCGGTGATGGCGGACAGCTCGACGAAGCGCTTGTTGGTGGCCTTGGAGACGACGTACGCCAGGGTCGTCTTGCCGGTGCCGGGCGGACCCCAGAGGATCACCGACGACGGCCCCGCCGGGCCCTTGGCCCCCTCGCCGACCAGGCGGCGCAGGGGCGAGCCCGGCTTCAGCAGGTGCTGCTGGCCCACGACCTCGTCCAGGGTGCGCGGGCGCATGCGCACCGCCAGGGGACTGCCGGCGGGGTCTTTCTCCTGACGCTCTTCTGCGGCGGCGGTGAACAGATCGGGCTCCACGTGGGAAACCCTAAATCACCGCACTGACATCGACGCCGGAACGGGTCGTCAGGCCCAGAGCTGGCTGCCCCAGCGGGTGAAGATCAGCATGACGATGACACCGCAATGCGTCACCGGGAGCACCCAGGTGAACTCGCCGAGGAAGTTCTTCAGCGGACGCGGGGCGGGCAGGAAACCGTTGCGGACGTTGAACGAGGTCAGGTACCAGAACATCGTGATCGTCGCGGCCCAGGCGAGCGAGCACCACAGGCACAGCGCGTTGATGTTGTAGAGCGACTGGTACATCAGCCACGTGCAGAAGGCGACACCGAAGAGCGTGCCGGCGTTGAAGGTCAGCCAGTACCAGCGCGGGAAGCGGGCGCGGGCGAGCAGGCTCATGCCGACGCAGATGACGATGCCGTAGCAGACGAGGCCCAGCATGGGGTTGGGGAACCCGAAGACGGACGCCTGCTTGCTCTGCATGACGCTGCCACAGGACACGATCGGGTTGAGGCTGCAGTCGGGTGTGAAGGTCTTCCCCGCGATCTCGGCCTCGAGGATCTTGAACTTGTCGATCGTGATGACCCACGCGGCAAGCAGCCCCGCCGCGCCGGTGATCACCAGCATCAGGGCGAACGCACGGCTGCCGCCCACCGATCGCGGCGCCGCCTCGGCACGCTCCGGCTCGGGCTCGGTGGAGACGTCTTTGACTGTCGTCTTGCTCATCACGCCGATTCCGTCACTTGAGAGTTGGACCTTCTCCGGGCACGGCACATTGTGCCGTACACGCACGCGTGCCCGCCGTTCACGGGACATAAGGAAATACGCGCGCGTACGGGAAGGCGTTCGGTTCAGGACACCCACGGAACAGCAAAGGAGGGGGACCCGGCCGGGTCCCCCTCCTTTCGGGAAAATCAGCCCAGACGGGCTTCCAGCTCCGCCACGATCTCGTTGACGCCGATGGCCGCCTGCTCGCCGGACTCCATGTCCTTGAGCTGGACGACGCCCTCGGCGAGGTCGCGTTCGCCGGCCACGATCGTGTAGCGGGCGCCGCTGCGGTTGGCGTTCTTCATGGCGCCCTTGAGGCCCTTGCCGCCGTAGGAGAAGTCGGCCGCGATGCCGACCTTGCGCAGCTCGGTGACCTTGGCGAACAGGATCCGGCGGGCCTCCTCGCCGAGCGGTACCGCGAAGACGCTGGTGGACGCCGGGAGTTCGAGCTCCACGCCCTCCGCCTCCAGGGCCAGGACGGTGCGGTCGACACCGAGGGCCCAGCCGACGGACGGCAGCGCGGGGCCGCCGATCATCTCGGACAGGCCGTCGTAGCGGCCGCCGCCGCCGACCGCGGACTGGGAGCCCAGACCGTCGTGGACGAACTCGAAGGTCGTACGCGTGTAGTAGTCCAGACCGCGCACCAGCTTCGGGTCGTCCTCGAAGACCACGCCCGCCGCCGTGATCAGCTCGCGGACCTCCTCGTGGTACGCCTTGCAGGCGTCGCAGAGGTAGTCGCGCAGCAGCGGGGCGTCGCCGAGCTGCTTCTGGACCGACTCGCGCTTGTCGTCGAGGACGCGCAGCGGATTGATCTCGGCGCGGCGGCGCGTGTCCTCGTCGATGTCCAGACCGCGCAGGAAGTCCTGCAGCGCGGCCCGGTAGACCGGGCGGCACTCCTTGTCGCCCAGGCTGTTGAGGAGGATGCGGAAGTTGCTCAGGCCCAGCGAGCGGTACGCCTGGTCGGCCAGGATGATCAACTCGGCGTCCAGCGCCGGGTCCTCCGCGCCGATCGCTTCGGCGCCGACCTGGGAGAAGTGCCGGTAACGGCCCTTCTGGGGACGCTCGTAGCGGTAGTAGGAGCCCGAGTACCAGAGCTTGACCGGGAGGTTGCCCGCCTTGTGCAGGTTGGCCTCCAGCGCCGCGCGCAGGACGGAGGCCGTGCCCTCGGGGCGCAGGGCGAGCCGGTCGCCGCCCTTGGTCTCGAAGGCGTACATCTCCTTGGTCACGATGTCGGTGGACTCGCCGACGCCGCGCGCGAACAGTTCGACGCTCTCGAAGCCGGGCGTCTCGATGTAGCCGTAGCCCGAGTTGCGCAGCGGTGCCGCGATCGCCTCACGGACGGCCAGGTACTTGGCGGAATCCGGCGGGATCAGGTCGTACGTGCCCTTGGGGGCCTTGAAGGTGCTCACGGAAAGTCTCGTCACATTCCTCGTCGGGGAGCCGGCTGAGCTCCCGAGCCGGCGGCCACCTGCCGCAGATACGGGTTGGTGGCGCGCTCCTGGCCGATGGTCGTCTGGGGGCCGTGGCCGGACAGCACCACGGTCGAGTCGTCGAGCGGCAGGCACACGCGGGCCAGCGAGTCGAGGATCTCGGCCATGTCACCGCCGGGCAGGTCGGTGCGTCCGATGGAGCCGGCGAACAGCAGGTCGCCCGAGAAGAGGATCGGCGGGATGTCCGCCGCCTCGGGCAGGCCGAAGGTCACCGACCCCTTGGTATGGCCCGGCGCGTGCGCGACGGAGAGCTCCAGACCCGCCAGCTCCAGCTTGGCGCCGTCGGTCAGCTCCTTGACGTCGTCCGGCTCCCCGATGGTCAGCTCGCCCATCAGCTGCATCCCGATGGACCGGCCGAGCGCCTTCTCCGGGTCGCTCATCATGTACCGGTCGTCGGGGTGGATCCAGGCCGGTACGTCGTGCGCCCCGCACACGGGGACGACCGAGGCCACGTGATCGAGGTGGCCGTGGGTGAGGACGACGGCGACGGGCTTGAGCCGATGCTTCTTCAGCGTCTCCTCGACTCCTGGGGCCGCCTCGTGGCCCGGGTCGATGATCACGCACTCCTCACCGGCGGCGGGGGCGACGAGATAACAGTTCGTCCCCCAGGCCCCGGCGGGGAACCCGGCAATGAGCACGTTCGTCCTTCGTTTGTGTCGACACAGGTGGGTTGTCGGCGGGCTCCGCCTGTCGTCAGAGCCTACCGGCGCTGCCGATTCCTCAGCGAACCCATATACGGTACGGGGCACACGCAGGCGATCGGCTCATTGGACGCACGCGTACCGGTCGACACACACGACGCATGAGGAGAGAACCCGGTGGTCAGCCAGGAACAGCGGCGGCGTCAGCTCGCCCGGGAGAAGTTCTTGCGGCAGCAGCAGCGGCGCACGGTCGCCCGGCGCAAGGCGCGCACGCGCAACGCGGCGATCGCGTCGGCCCTCGCGGTGGTCGTCATCGGCAGCCTCGCGCTGTACACGACCGGAGTCCTCAAGGGCGACGACGACAGCAAGGCGAACGCGAACGCCGAGGTCACGCCCAGCCCGACCAGCAAGGCCCCGGACCCGTGCGAGAAGCCCGCCGCGGGCAAGGTCAAGAAGGCCACCTGGAAGAACGAGCCGGAAATGACCATCGACAAGTCGGCGAAGTACACGATGAAGCTGGCGACGACATGCGGTGACATAGACATCGCGCTGAAGGCGTCGGCCGCGCCGCACACCGTCAACTCGTTCAACTTCCTCGCCGGGAAGGGCTACTTCGACCACTCCAAGTGCCACCGGCTGACCGACAGCAGCATCTACGTTCTGCAGTGCGGCGACCCGACGGGCACCGGCACGGGTGGTCCCGGGTACACGATTCCGGACGAGAACCTGAAGGACAAAAGCCTCAAGGACAACATCTACCCCGCGGGCACCGTCGCGATGGCCAACACCAACCAGCCGAACACCGGCGGAAGCCAGTTCTTCCTCGTCTACCAGGACAGTCAGCTTCCGCCGAGCTACACACCGTTCGGTACCGTTTCCGCATCCGGCATGAAGGTACTCAAGAAGATTGCGGACGCCGGGGCCCAGCCCGCCGACCCCACGACCCAGAACACCGCACCCAACGCGACGGTCGTGATCAACAAGGCGACGGTCACCGAATCCTGACCGCCAGCTGGGAAATTTCGGTCGCGCGGGATGCGGACAGGCAACCCGCCGGTCGCCTATGTTGGCCGTGACGAAACTGTGGACGATGCCCGGGGGAACACAAGCCCCTTGCAGGCATCATGTGGAGGAGGCGCTGTGAGCAGCGACCCGTGGGGCCGCGTCGACGAGACGGGGACCGTGTACGTGCGTACGGCCGACGGCGAGCAGGTCGTCGGTTCCTGGCAGGCCGGCTCCCCCGAGGAGGCGTTGGCCTACTTCGAGCGCAAGTACGAGGGCCTGGTTGTCGAGATCGGCCTCCTCGAGAAGCGAGTGAAGACCACCGACCTGTCGGCGAAGGACGCCCAGGCCGCGATCGACCACATCCGTGAGCAGGTCGACGCCCACCACGCGGTCGGTGACCTGGACGCCCTGCGGACCCGCCTGGACAAGCTGGTCGAGACCGTCGAGAAGCGCCGTGAGGAGCGCAAGGCGCAGCGGGCGAAGCAGTCGGACGAGGCGCGCCACGCCAAGGAGGCGCTGGTCGTCGAGGCCGAGGAGCTGGCGCAGTCCGACCAGTGGCGGGCCGCCGGTGAGCGGCTGCGGTCCCTGGTGGACACCTGGAAGGGTCTGCCGCGGCTCGACCGCAAGTCGGACGACGAGCTGTGGCACCGCTTCTCGCACGCCCGATCGGCGTTCTCCAAGCGTCGCAAGGCACACTTCGCGCAGCTGGACGCGCAGCGCGAGGAGGCCCGCAAGACCAAGGAGCGGCTGGTCGCCGAGGCCGAGTCGCTGTCCGGGTCGATGGACTGGGGTCCGACGGCGGCGCGCTACCGCGAGCTGATGTCGGAGTGGAAGGCCGCGGGCCGCGCCCAGCGTGAGCACGAGGACGACCTGTGGAACCGCTTCCGCGGCGCTCAGGACATCTTCTTCGCCGCCCGCAGCTCGGTCTTCGCCGAGCGCGACGCCGAACAGGCCGAGAACCTCAAGCTGAAGGAGGAGCTGGCCGAGGAGGCCGAGAAGCTGCTGCCGATCGGCGACCTGAAGTCCGCGCGGGCCGCCTTCCGCTCGATCAACGAGCGCTGGGAGGCCATCGGCCATGTGCCGCGGGACGCCCGGCCGAAGGTCGAGGGCCGGATGCACGCCGTGGAGCGGGCCCTCCAGGAGGCCGAGGAGGCCGAGTGGCGCCGGACCAACCCGGAGGCACGCGCGCGTGCCGAGGGTCTGACCGGTCAGCTCCAGGCCGCCGTGGACAAGCTGAAGGGCCAGATCGAGCAGGCGCGTGCCCAGGGCAACAACGCCAAGGCCGACAAGCTGGAGCGTGAGCTGGAGGGCCGCCAGGCGCTGCTGGACCAGGCGCTGAAGGGTCTGCAGGAGTTCGGCGGCTGACGGTCGGCGACACGCCAGTACGACGAGAGGGGCCCCGTACATCGCGTACGGGGCCCCTCTCGTCGTATGCCTTACGACCGGCTCGTATGCCTTACGACCGGCTGCGCGCCGACGTCACGCGGTACACGTCGTAGACGCCCTCGACGCCCCTGACCGCCTTCAGGACGTGCCCGAGGTGCTTCGGGTCGCCCATCTCGAAGGTGAAGCGGGAGGTGGCGACGCGGTCGCGGGACGTCTGGACGGCCGCGGAGAGGATGTTGACGTGCTGGTCGGACAGGACGCGGGTGACGTCCGACAGGAGCCGGGAGCGGTCCAGGGCCTCGACCTGGATGGCGACCAGGAAGACCGAGGACTGCGTGGGCGCCCACTCGACCTCGAGGATGCGCTCGGGCTCACGGGACAGTGACTCCACGTTCACGCAGTCGCTGCGGTGAACCGATACTCCGCTACCCCGCGTGACGAAGCCGATGATCGGGTCGCCGGGTACGGGCGTACAGCACCGGGCCAGCTTGACCCACACGTCCTCGACGCCCTTGACGATGACGCCGGGGTCGGCGCTGGAGCGGCGTTTACGGCTGCGACCGCGCGTCGGCGGGACCGACTCGTCGATCTCCTCGGTGGCGGCCTCCTCGCCGCCGAGCGCCTGGACGAGCTTCTGCACGACGTTCTGAGCGGAGACGTGGCCCTCGCCGATCGCCGCGTACAGCGCGGAGATGTCCGGGTAGCGCATCTCGTGCGCGAGCGTGACCAGCGAGTCGCCGGTCAGGATGCGCTGGATCGGCAGGTTCTGCTTGCGCATCGCGCGGACGATCGCGTCCTTGCCCTGCTCGATCGCCTCGTCCCGGCGCTCCTTGGAGAACCAGGCCCGGATCTTGTTACGGGCGCGCGGCGACTTCACGAAGCCGAGCCAGTCGCGGGAGGGGCCCGCGCCGGCCGCCTTGGAGGTGAAGACCTCGACCAAGTCGCCGTTGTCCAGGGTGGATTCGAGCGGGACCAGACGTCCGTTGACCCTCGCGCCTATGGTGCGATGGCCGACCTCGGTGTGGACGGCGTACGCGAAGTCGACCGGAGTGGCACCCGCCGGAAGCGCTATGACGTCGCCCTTGGGAGTGAAGACGAAGACCTCGTTGCGGGACAGATCGAAGCGCAGGGACTCCAGGAACTCGCCCGGGTCCTCGGTCTCCTTCTGCCAGTCGAGGAGCTGGCGCAGCCACGCCATGTCGTTGAGGTGGTCGTCCTTGCCCTTGCCCGCCTTGGGCACGTCGGAGCGCACCTTGGAGGCGCCGGCGACGGCCTCCTGCTTGTACTTCCAGTGCGCGGCGATGCCGTACTCGGCGCGGCGGTGCATGTCGAACGTGCGGATCTGCAGCTCGACGGGCTTGCCGTTGGGGCCGATGACCGTCGTGTGCAGCGACTGGTACATGTTGAACTTGGGCATCGCGATGTAGTCCTTGAACCGGCCGGGGACCGGATTCCATCGCGCGTGCACGGTGCCGAGGGCGGCGTAACAGTCGCGGACCGTGTCGACGAGGACACGAATGCCCACCAGGTCGTAGATCTCCGCGAAGTCGCGACCGCGGACGATCATCTTCTGGTAGACGCTGTAGTAGTGCTTCGGGCGTCCGGTGACGGTCGCCTTGATGCGGGCCGCGCGCAGGTCCTGCTGGACCTCGTCGGTCACTATGGCCAGGTACTCGTCACGCTTCGGTGCCCGCTCGGCCACCAGCCGTACGATCTCGTCGTACATCTTGGGGTAGAGGATCGCGAAGGCGAGGTCCTCCAGCTCCCACTTGATGGTGTTCATGCCGAGGCGATGGGCGAGCGGCGCGTAGATCTCGAGGGTCTCGCGCGCCTTCTTCTCCTGCTTCTCGCGCTTGAGGTAGCGCATGGTGCGCATGTTGTGCAGGCGGTCGGCGAGCTTGATGACCAGGACGCGGGGGTCCTTGGCCATGGCCACGACCATCTTGCGCACGGTCTCGGCCTGCGCGGCCTCGCCGAACTTGACCTTGTCCAGCTTGGTGACGCCGTCGACGAGCAGGGCGACGGAGTCGCCGAAGTCGCGGCGGAGCTGGTCGAGGCCGTACTCGGTGTCCTCGACGGTGTCGTGCAGCAGGCCCGCCATCAGCGTGGCCGGATCCATACCCAGCTCGGCGAGGATGGTCGTGACCGCCAGCGGGTGGGTGATGTACGGGTCGCCGCTCTTGCGCTTCTGGCCGCGGTGCCAGCGCTCGGCGACCTGGTAGGCGCGCTCGATCTGGCGGAGGGTCGACGTCTCGATCTTCGGGTCGTTGCTGCGGACTATGCGCAGCAGCGGTTCCAGCACCGGGTTGTACGGGTTCGAGCGCTGGACGCCGAGGCGGGCGAGGCGGGCGCGGACGCGGTTGGAGGAGCCGGTGCGGGCCGGCTGGCCGGTGTTCGGGCGTACGGGTGCGGTCGCGGAGCGCTCGGGTGGGGCCGGCTTGGGGCGGGCCTGCTCGGCCGGCTTGTCGACGGGCGCGGACTGGGCATGCTCGACCGTTCCGCGCGGGTCGTTCTTGGCGTGCGACGCGTTCGGCGCGGGCTTCGCCGCGGGCGCCGAGGCGGACTCGGGCTTGGCGGCGGTCAGGTGCTGGGCCTCGTCTGGCAAGAGGGCTCCTCGTGCGCGATCCGGGTCCCCCGGTCAGGCTCCGGAGACCCCATGGTAGCGATCCTGGGCCGCAGGATCGCCTTCAGGCCGATGTGAGGGCCGTCTACCGGTGAAACGCGAGGGGCTGTCGCCGGCATTCCGGAGGGGATGTGGAGGGCTGAGCTCCGTTGCCGACTGCAGCTACATCGTGGCTGGTCGCGCAGTTCCCCGCGCCCCTTTGGGGCGCGCTGCACGCCCCCCGTCACCCACGAAACGGCCGTCCCGGACTCCCCGGGACGGCCGTTTCGCAACGTGCAGAGCGTGGCTTCCGCGTCAGATCACCAGCAGCGCTTCCAGCGGGGACCCGGCCAGGGACGGCTCCAGGCGGGCGCGGCCGCCCAGGAAGCCCAGTTCCATCAGGACCGCCAGGCCTGCCACCTCGGCGCCCGCCCGGCGGATCAGCTGGATCGAGGCCTCGGCGGTGCCGCCCGTCGCCAGGACGTCGTCGATGACCAGGACGCGGTCGCCCGACGTCAGGTCCTCGGCGTGCACCTCGATCTCCGCCGAGCCGTACTCCAGGTCGTACGCCTGGCTGAGCGTCGCTCCGGGAAGCTTGCCCGCCTTGCGCACCGGGATGAAGCCGACGCCCGCGCGGACGGCGACGGGGGCGCCGAGGATGAAGCCGCGGGCCTCCAGACCGACGATCTTCGTGGCGCCGGTGTTGCCGGCGATCTCGGCCAGCGCGTCGGTGAGCGCCGTGAACGCCGCCGGGTCCGCCAGGAGCGGGGTGATGTCCTTGAACATCACGCCCGGCTCCGGATAGTCCGCCACATCGCGGATACGGCTGAGCAGAAGCGTCGTGACGTCTGCGGTCTCGGTCATCGGCGCTTCCCCGAGGGTCGGCCGCGGCCCCGGCCGCGGGACGCGGGCTGGTTGCGCGGGCCGACCACCGCGGGGGCCGCGTCCTCCGACTCGTCGATGTGCGCCTCGTCGTCGGCCCGGGCGGCCGGCGACTCGCCCTGCGCCGCGCTCTGGGCGCGCTTGGCGAGCACGCGCTTCTTCAGGGCCTTCATCTGCGGCTCGCGCTCCTTGAGGTCGGCGACGAGCGGTGTGGCGATGAAGATCGAGGAGTACGCACCGGCCGCAAGACCCACGAACAGCGACAGCGAGATGTCGTTGAGCATGCCCGCGCCGAGGAAACCGCCACCGATGAACAGCAGGCCCCCGACCGGCAGCAGCGCGACCACCGTGGTGTTGACGGAGCGGACCAGGGTGCTGTTGATCGAGCGGTTGGCGATGTCGCTGTAGGTCCAGCGGGTCTGCTTGGTGATGTCCTTCGTCTGCTCCTTGAGGCTGTCGAAGACGACGACCGTGTCGTAGAGCGAGTAACCGAGGATCGTCAGCAGACCGATCACCGTGCCCGGCGTGACCTCGAAGCCGACGAGGGCGTAGATGCCGACCGTGATGGTGATGTCGTGGATCAGGGCGACGAACGCGGCGAGCGCCATGCGCCACTCGAACGCGATCGCCAGGTAGATCACCACGAGGACGAGGAAGATCCCGAGGCCCTGCCACGCCTTGTTGGCGATCTGCTCACCCCAGCTGGGGCCGACCAGCTCGCCGGTGACGTCCTTCTCCGCGACGTCCAGGTCCTTGGCCAGGGCCGCGGAGACCTTGTCGGCCTCGGCGGTGTCGATGCCCGCTACCTGGATGCGGAGCGTGGCCTTTTCGCCACTGCCGAGCTTCTGGACGATCGCGTCGTGGCCGGACGCTTCTTCCGCGTACTCCTGTGCCTGGGACACCGAGACGGTGGCCGGGGTGTTGAAGACGGCTCCACCCTGGAACTCGATGCCCATGTTCAGGCCGCGCACCGCCAGGCCGACGATGGCCGTGATGGTGATCAGGATCGAGATGCCGTACCAGATCTTGCGGTTGCCGACGAAGTCGTAGCCGACTTCGCCACGGTGCAGTCGGGCGCCGAGGTTGCCGAGCTTCGACATCTCACGCCTCCTTCGTCTCGATGGGGGCGGAGGGACGCCGGGTGCGGCGCAGCGGCGGCCTGGCACCCAGTCGCTTGGGGTCGAGGCCCGACCAGCTGTGGCCGCTCGCGAAGAACTTCCTACGGGCCAGGATCGTCAGCAGCGGCTTGGTGAACAGGAACACCACGACCACGTCGAGCAGGGTGGTCAGACCCAGCGTGAACGCGAAGCCCTGGACCTTGCCGACGGTCACGATGAACAGCACCGCGGCGGCGAGGAACGACACGAAGTCGGAGACCAGGATGGTGCGCCGGGCGCGCGGCCAGGCCCGCTCGACGGCGGGGCGCAGCGAGCGACCCTCCCGGATCTCGTCACGGACGCGTTCGAAGAAGACGATGAACGAGTCCGCGGTGATGCCGATGGCGACGATGGCACCGCAGACGGCCGGCAGATTGAGCGCGAAGCCGATGGTCGGGCCGAGCAACGACATGATCGTGTAGGTCAGGGCAGCGGAGACCAACAGCGAGAGGATCGCGATGAACGACAGACCGCGGTAGTAGACCAGCAGGTAGATGATGACCAGGGCCAGACCGATCGCACCGGCGATCAGACCGGCCTTCAGCTGCTCACCGCCGAGCGCCGGGGACACCGTGGTGACGCTGTCCTCGCTGAACGTCAGCGGCAGGGCGCCGTACGACAGCATGTTGGCCAGGCTCTGAGCCGATTCCTGGTTGAAGTTGCCGGTGATCTCGGCGTTGCCACCGGCGATGGAGCGGGACACGCTCGGCGCGGAGACGACCTCACCGTCCAGGACGATGGCGAACTGGTTCTGCGGCGGCTGGTTCTTGGCCAGCTTGCCGGTGGTGGTGGCGAACTTCTTGCTGCCCGAGTCCGTGAACTTCATGGTCACGGTCCAGCCGGCGCCGGTCTGAGCCTGGAAGACGGCCTTGGCCTCGTCGACGTCCGTGCCGTCGACCTCGGCGGGGCCGAGGATGTACTTCTCCCACTGATCCGCCGAGTTCTGACCGCAGGCCACGGTGGGCTCGGTGGGCTTGGCGCCGTCTCCCGCCTTGGCGCGGACCGCTTCCTTCCTGCAGTCCAGCGCGGCGTACTGGGCTTCGAGCTTGCCGCTCGCCGCGTCGCCGGAGGGGGTGCTGCTCGCGGACGGGGAAGCGCTGGAGGACGCGCTCGCCGACGGCGAGGAGTCGGCCTTCAGGGCGTCGGTGACCGCGCGGCCCTGCGTGGTGGGGCTCGCCGACGGGCTGCCGGAGGGGGACGCCGAGGGGGTCGCCTTGCCGGAGTCGCCCGACGCACTGCTGGAGGCGCTCGGCGAGGGGGTGGGCGTCGCTCCGCCGCCGGACACCTCGGTGGCGATCACCGGACGGAAGTACAGCTTGGCGGTGGTGCCGACCTGTGCCCGGGCTTCCTTGGAGTTCGTGCCCTTGGGGATGTTGACGATGATGTTCTTGTCGCCCTGGGTCTGTACCTCGGACTCCGAGACGCCCAGACCATTGACACGGCGTTCCATGATCTCGACCGCGGTGTTCATGTTGGTCTTGTTGATCGCGGATTCCTGGCCGGGCTCGGCTTCCGCGCGGAGCGTGATGCTCGTGCCGCCGGCAAGGTCGATGCCAAGGCGCGGAGTGGTGTCCCCCGTTGCGAACATCCCTCCGGTGAGCGCCGCGATGGCGATCAGGATGAGGGCCAGCGAGCGCCCTGGCTTGCTCTGGGCGCTCGCGTTCCGGCCCTTCTTAGGTGCTGCCACCTTCTCGTACTCCCTCTCGGGCCGCCTCGCGCCGGATCAGCGGGCGGACGGCCATGACATGGTCTGGGGATCCCCGTGCGAGATCGGCATGCCCGGGGGCGCGCAGGCGTGACCTGCGCGCCCCGGTACATGGCTACTTCGCCTCGGAGTCGCCGTCGGTCTTCTTCGGCTCGTCGTCCGCCTTTGCCTCGGCGGCCACGGCGTCCTCGGACGGCTCCTCGGCCTCGTCCTTCGCGTCCTTCTCGTCCTTCTTGCCGAAGTCGACGGGCTTGTCGTCGGAGGCGGCGGCAGCGGCGGGCTCGTCGGCCTCGGTGAGGGAGGAGGCGTCGTCGGGGACGACGTCGGACTTCAGGTCGTGCTCGATGCCGTGCACGATGCGGTTGTACTCGTCGTCGGAGAGGACGGCACCGATCGCGTTCTTGGCGAAGAGGAGCTCCACGCCCGGGCCGGCGTCAAGGAGGACGGTGTCGTCGCTGACCTCCTTGACCGTGGCATACATGCCTCCGATGGTGCGGACACCGGATCCGGGCTGCATCTGGTTCCGCATGTCGGCGGCCTGCTGCTGCTTCTTCTTGGCCGACCGGGTCATCAGGAACATGGCCCCGATGAGCACGATGAACGGGAGGAGGGTCACGAGACTCACGGGTCGGAACTTCCTTCACACGACCGCGATGGTGAGCGGCCTTGATGGTTGGGGGATTGTGTGCCGCCGACAACGGCGGCATCGGCGGAGTCTAAGCGAGTCTCCGCGCAGGGAACAACGCTCAGCATGGCACCGGGGTTCCTGCTCCGGCCACTGAGCTCGCCGTCATGGCGGCATCACGGCGCCGTCACGCCCCGAACAGGTCCTGTTGTCCGTTTCCCGCAGCTGACGAACCGGGCGGGGTGAGGCCGAGATGTGCCCAGGCGGCGGGAGTGGCCACCCTGCCACGCGGGGTGCGGGCCAGCAGTCCCTCCCGTACGAGGAAGGGTTCGGCGACCTCCTCCACGGTCTCGCGCTCCTCCCCCACCGCGACCGCGAGCGTGGACAGGCCGACCGGGCCGCCGCCGAACAGCTTGAGCAGGGCCTCCAGGACGGCGCGGTCGAGGCGGTCGAGGCCGCGGGCGTCGACCTCGTAGACAGCGAGGGCGGCCGCGGCGATGTCCTTGGTGATGATCCCGTCGGCCTTGACCTGGGCGTAGTCGCGCACCCGGCGCAGCAGGCGGTTGGCGATACGGGGGGTACCACGGGAGCGACCGGCGATCTCGGCGGCGCCGTCGGCCTCGATCTCGACGTCGAGGAGGTGCGCGGAGCGGTGGATGACGCGCTCCAGCTCGGCGGGCTCGTAGAACTCCATGTGCGCGGTGAAGCCGAAGCGGTCGCGCAGCGGCGGCGGCAGCAGACCCGCGCGCGTGGTGGCGCCGACCAGGGTGAACGGCGGAAGCTCCAGCGGAATGGCGGTGGCGCCCGGCCCCTTGCCGACGATCACGTCGACGCGGAAGTCCTCCATCGCCATGTACAGCATCTCCTCGGCGGGCCGGGACATGCGGTGGATCTCGTCGAGGAAGAGGACCTCGCCCTCCTGGAGGGAGGAGAGGATCGCGGCGAGGTCGCCGGCGTGCTGGATGGCGGGGCCGGAGGTGATGCGGATGGGGGCGCCCATCTCGGCGGCGATGATCATGGAGAGGGTCGTCTTGCCGAGGCCGGGGGCGCCGGAGAGCAGCACATGGTCGGCGGTGGCGCCACGCGCGCGTGCGGCACGCAGGACGAGGTCGAGCTGTTCGCGGACCTTCTCCTGGCCGATGAACTCGTCCAGGTCCTTCGGGCGCAGCGCGGCCTCGACGGCCTGGTCCTCACGGTCGGCGGACGCACCGACGAGCCGCTCGGGGGCGGGGGTGTCGGTGGTGTCGTCCCAGTTCATGACGTGTGCCTCGGGTCTCGTGGTGGCTTAGGGCGATCAGGGCTCAACGAGCTCTGTTGAGCGTCTGCAGGGCGGCCTTCAGCAACTGGCCGACCTGGGGCGTGCCCTCGGTCGCCTCGGCCTGCGGTGCTACGGCGGCCACGGCCTCGTCGGCCTCGCGGGTGGCGTAGCCGAGGCCGATCAGGGCGGCGTGCAACTGGTCGCGCCAACCGCTGGTGACCGGCGTACCGACCGCGGGCGAGCCGATCGGCTCGCCCAATCGGTCCTTCAACTCGAGCAGCAGCTTCTGGGCGCCCTTCTTGCCGATGCCGGGGACGGCGGTGAGGGCCTTCTCATCGCCGGTGGCGACGGCTCGGCGCAGGGCGTCGGGCGAGTGGACGGCCAGCATGGCCTGGGCAAGGCGTGGGCCGACGCCGCTCGCGGTCTGCAGCAGCTCGAAGATCTGGCGCTCGTCGTCGTCGGCGAAGCCGTACAGGGTGAGCGAGTCCTCGCGGACGACGAGGGAGGTGGCCAGCTTGGCCTGCTGACCCATCCGCAGGCCCGAGAGGGTGTTCGGCGTGCACTGGACGGCGATGCCGATCCCGCCCACCTCGACCACCGCGGAGTCGGGGGCGAGGGCGGCGACCGGGCCGCTGACGAACGCGATCATGCGATACGGCCTTTCGATGAAGCCTTTGCTGTGTGCAGGGCCACGGCCTGCTGCAGTCGGTTCTGCGCGGGGGCGCGCCAGATGTGGCAGATGGCGAGCGCGAGGGCGTCGGCGGCGTCGGCCGGTCTGGGCGGGGCGCTGAGCCGCAGGAGGCGGGTGACCATGGCGCCGACCTGGGCCTTGTCGGCGCGGCCGCTGCCGGTGACGGCGGCCTTGACCTCGCTCGGGGTGTGCAGCGCGACGGGGATGCCACGGCGGGCGGCGCAGAGCATGGCGACGGCGCTGGCCTGGGCGGTGCCCATGACCGTACGGACGTTGTGCTGGCTGAACACCCGCTCCACGGCGACGAATTCGGGCCGGTGTTCGTCCAGCCACTGCTCGATGCCCTGCTCGATGGCGACCAGGCGGTGGCCCAACTCGGCGTCCGCGGGCGTACGGACGACGCCGACGCCGAGCATGGTGAGCGGGCGTCCGGCGACTCCTTCGACCACGCCGACACCGCATCGCGTCAGGCCCGGGTCCACCCCCAGTACGCGCACGCGCCCCTCCCTTTCGCTCTCCCCCAGCTTCGCCGGGCGGTACCCCCGGTTTGTGCAGGCTATCGGGTGCCACCGACAACGCCGGACAGCAACTCCCGGCAAAGCGACGGGCCGACGGGGATGCCCCGTCGGCCCGCTGAGCCCGTGAACTCCGTCGCGTCGCGGCAGCGCTACGCGTCGACCTTCTCCATGATCTCGTCGCTGACGTCGAAGTTGGCGAAGACGTTCTGCACGTCGTCGCTGTCCTCGAGCGCGTCGATCAGCTTGAAGATCTTCTTGGCGCCCTCTTCGTCGAGCTCGACCTGGACGGACGGGACGAAGCTGGAGTCGGCGGAGTCGTAGTCGATGCCGGCCTCCTGGAGGGCGGTGCGGACCGCGACCAGGTCGGTGGCCTCGCTGATGACCTCGAAGGACTCGCCGAGGTCGTTGACCTCCTCGGCGCCCGCGTCCAGGACGGCGGCGAGGACGTCGTCCTCGGTCAGCTCGCCCTTGGGGACGATGACGACGCCCTTGCGGCTGAACATGTACGACACGGAGCCCGGGTCGGCCATGTTGCCGCCGTTGCGGGTCATGGCGACACGGACGTCTGAGGCGGCGCGGTTGCGGTTGTCGGTGAGGCACTCGATGAGCACCGCGACGCCGTTCGGGCCGTAGCCCTCGTACATGATCGTCTCGTAGTCGGCGCCACCGGCCTCGAGACCACCGCCGCGCTTGATCGCGGAGTCGATGTTCTTGTTCGGGACCGACTGCTTCTTGGCCTTCTGGACGGCGTCATAGAGCGTCGGGTTGCCGTCGAGGTCGACGCCGCCCATGCGCGCCGCGACCTCGATGTTCTTGATCAGCTTCGCGAAGAGCTTGCCGCGCTTGGCGTCGATCACGGCCTTCTTGTGCTTCGTCGTGGCCCATTTAGAGTGGCCGGACATCTGCCTGTCTCCTTCGCGTAACCCATCTATGAACGAACGCCAGAGATCCTACAAGGACTCGGCCACCCGGTTCGCGTGCACCATGTCCACGAACAGGGCGTGCATCCGGTGGTCGCCGGTCAGTTCCGGGTGGAACGACGTGGCGAGCGCGTTGCCCTGGCGGACCGCGACGATGTGGCCGTCGTGCTCGGCGAGCACCTCGGTCTCGGCGCCGACGGACTCGACCCACGGGGCGCGGATGAAGACGCCCTCCACAGGATCGCCCTCGACGCCCTCGACGTCCACCGCCGCCTCGAAGGACTCGTTCTGCCGTCCGAAGGCGTTGCGGCGCACGATCATGTCGATGCCGCCGATCGTCTCCTGGCCCGAGCGCGGGTCGAGGATCTTGTCCGCGAGCATGATCATGCCGGCGCAGGTGCCGTAGACGGGCATACCGCTGCGCACGCGCGCGCGGAGCGGCTCCATCACGCCGAAGAGGATGGCCAGCTTGGAGATGGTCGTGGATTCGCCGCCGGGGATGACGAGGCCGTCGACCTCGGCGAGCTCTTCGGGGCGCCGCACCGGCCTGGCCACGGCGTCGGCCGCGGCCAGGGCGATGAGGTGCTCCCGTACGTCGCCCTGGAGGGCCAGGACGCCTATGACGGGTGCGTCAGTCATGAACGTGCAGTCCTTGGGGGGTTGCTTACCAGCCGCGGTTGGCGTAGCGCTCGGCCTCGGGCAGGGTGTCGCAGTTGATGCCGACCATGGCCTCGCCGAGGTTGCGGGACGCGTCCGCGATGATCTTCGGGTCGTCGTAGAAGGTGGTCGCCTTGACGATGGCGGCGGCGCGCTTGGCCGGGTCGCCGGACTTGAAGATGCCGGAGCCGACGAAGACGCCCTCGGCGCCGAGCTGACGCATCAGCGCGGCGTCGGCCGGGGTGGCCACGCCACCGGCGGAGAACAGCACGACCGGGAGCTTGCCGAGCTCGGCGACCTCCTTGACGAGCTCGTACGGGGCACGCAGGTCCTTGGCGGCGGCGTACAGCTCGTTGTTGTCGAAGCCGCGCAGCTTGGCGATCTCGTTCTTGATCTGGCGCAGGTGGCGGACGGCCTCGACGACGTTGCCGGTGCCGGCCTCGCCCTTGGAACGGATCATCGCGGCGCCCTCGGCGATGCGGCGCAGGGCCTCGCCGAGGTTGGTGGCGCCACAGACGAACGGCGTGGTGAAGGCCCACTTGTCGGAGTGGTTGACCTCGTCGGCCGGGGTCAGGACCTCGGACTCGTCGATGTAGTCCACGCCGAGGGACTGCAGGACCTGGGCCTCGACGAAGTGGCCGATGCGGGACTTGGCCATGACCGGGATGGAGACGGCATCGATGATGCCCTCGATCATGTCCGGGTCGGACATACGGGCCACGCCGCCGTCCTTGCGGATGTCGGCCGGGACCCGCTCCAGGGCCATGACGGCGACGGCGCCCGCGTCCTCGGCGATCTTCGCCTGCTCCGGCGTGACGACGTCCATGATCACGCCGCCCTTGAGCTGCTCGGCCATGCCGCGCTTCACGCGCGCGGTGCCGGTCTCGGGGGCCTGGTTTTCGGAGATGGACACGGGTGACCTCGCTCGGTGAAAGAGGGTTACTGCAAGCACCGAGGAAACGGGAGTGGACCAGTCCACAGCAAGGGCCAATGTGAAGCCCGTGGATCCTTTTGCCGGACCGTGCTGCGAACGCGCTGGTCAGGCGGCTCTGTCGACCAGTGCCGCAGGTGGCTCGTCGTCCATTTCGAAGGCCAGAGGGAAGGGCGCGTGTCCGGCCAGCCGGAACCAGCGGACCTTGCGGTGCTCGCGCAGTCGGCGGGCCGCTCCCACCGCGTCGTTGTGGAAGCGGCGGGCCATCGGTACCCGGCGTACCGCCTCCGTCAGCTCGCGGGCCGCCGCCTCTCCCCCGGGCGCCTCCCGTACGGCCTCCACCTGCGGGGTCTCGGCGAACACCGCCCGCAGCGCCTGGCTCAGCTCGCTCTCGGCGACCTCGCGGTGCTCCTCCTCGGCCTGGCGGGCGCCGTGGGCCGCCTCGTACAGGACGATCGACGCGGCCGGATCCAGTACGCCGGAGGTGGCCAGTTCCTGGGCCACGGAGGCGCGGCGCAGCAGCTGGGCGTCGAGCGCGGCGCGGGCCGCGTCGATCCTGGCGTGCAGGCGGTCGAGGCGGCCTGCGGTCCAGCTGAGGTAGAGGCCGATCGCGACGAGGGCTACGAGGATCCAGATGAGGGTTGCGGTCACGGGCGGCAGACTAGCTGCGCCGGGTCAGCCGGGTGTCGTGCGGGGCTGTGGTGGCCGTCGGTGGTTCTCGCCCCCGCAAGCCCCTACCCGTCCCATCCTTGAAGGGGCTCCGCCCCTTCGACCCCGGTCCCTGGGGGCCTGCGGCCCCCAGACCCCGCTTTCGGCCCTGAAGGGGCCTCGTCCTCAAACGCCGGACGGGCTGAATGACGCGGGCCGGCGTCGAGAGCTCTTCCCCATGAGTCCCGCCAGTCCCGTCAGTCCCTCGCCAACCCCAACCGCGCCCGAAGCCCGCTCCCGCCGCCCCCGGCCCTCTCGTCCGCCGCCACCGCCGCGGCGCCCGCCGTCACCGTCTCGTAGACCGACAGGATGTCCGCGCCGACCGTCGACCAGTCGAAGCGCCGTACGTGGGTGCTGCCGCGCTCCCGCAGTTCCGCCCGTCGCGCCGGGTCGCCCAGGAGCCGTACGGCCGCCTCGGCCAGCGCGTCGGCGTCCTCGTTGGTGAAGAGTTCGCCCGCCGCGCCCTGGTCGAGAACCTGGGCGAAGGCGTCGAGGTCCGAGGCCAGGACGGGTGCCCCGGCCGACATGGCCTCGACCAGGATGATGCCGAAGCTCTCGCCGCCGGTGTTGGGGGCGACGTACAGGTCGACGCTGCGCAGGAAGCGTGCCTTGTCCGCGTCGCTGATCATGCCGAGGAACTCCACGCGGGAGCGGAGTTCGCGGGGCAGGGACTCCACCGCTTCCTCCTCGTCGCCGCGGCCCGCCACGAGGAGCCGGGTCTGCGGTCGGGCGGCGAGGATCTTCGGGAGGGCCTTCATCAGGACCGGCAGGCCCTTGCGGGGCTCGTCGATGCGGCCGATGAAGCCGAGGGTATCGCCCTGCCACTCGGGGTTGGGCTCGGCCTTGGCGAAGAAGTCGACGTCCACGCCGTTGGGGATGACCACCGCGTCGCCGCCCAGGTGTTCGACCAGCGTGCGGCGGGCGTACTCGCTCACCGCGATCCGGGCGCTGATCTTCTCCAGGGCGGCCTGGAGGATCGAGTACGCGGCGATCATCGCCTTCGACCGGGGGTTGGAGGTGTGGAACGTGGCGACGATCGGGCCCTGCGCCGCCCAGCAGGTCAGCAGGCCCAGGGACGGCGAGGTCGGCTCATGGATGTGGACCACGTCGAACTCGCCGTCGTGCAGCCAGCGGCGCACGCGTGCCGCCGACAGGAAGCCGAAGTTCAGGCGGGCCACCGAGCCGTTGTACGGGACCGGAACGGCCCGGCCCGCCGAGACCACGTACGGCGGGAGGGGGGTGTCGTCATCGGCGGGTGCCAGGACGGACACCTCGTGGCCGAGCCGGATGAAGTACTCGGCGAGGTCGCGGATGTGGAACTGCACGCCGCCCGGTACGTCCCAGGAGTACGGGCAGACGATGCCGATCTTCACGGGCGCTCCCCGGCCGGACCGTCGACGGGTCGTGGTTCGAGGTCGGCGAGCCACAAGCGCTGGAGCATGTGCCAGTCCTCCGGATGTTCGGCGATCCCTGAGGCGAAGGCGTCGGCCAGCGCCTGTGTCATGACAGACGTCTTCTCGGCCCGGGTACCTGTCTCGGGTACCTCGATCGGGGGATGCACCCGGCCCTGCATGACGGGCGAGTCGTCGTACCAGAGCGTGACCGGGAGCAGGAGCGCCCCCGTCTGCTGGGCGAGGAGAGCCGGGCCTGCGGGCATGCGGGCCGTGGCGCCGAAGAAGTCCACCTCGACGCCGGAGGCGGACAGGTCACGGTCGGCGACCAGGCAGACCAGGCCGCCGTCGCGCAGTCTGCGGGCGAGCGTGCCGAAGGCGGCGCCGCCGTTGTGCGGCAGGACCTCCATGCCGAGGCCCTCGCGGTAGGCGACGAAACGGTCGTACAGCGTCTCGGGCTTGAGGCGTTCGGCGACCGTCGTGAACGGCGTCTCGAGTTTGGTGGTGACCCAGGCGCCCGCGAGGTCCCAGTTGGCCAGGTGCGGCAGGGCGAGGATGACGCCCTGGTCGGAGGCCAGGCCGTCGGTCAGGTGGTGGACGTCCTTGGGGTCGAAGCCGTTTCTTATGCGCTCGGCGCTCCAGGCGGGCAGCCGGAACGACTCCATCCAGTAGCGCAGGTACGACCGCATGCCCGCGCGCGAGAGCTCGGCAAGGCGCTGTGGGCTCGCGTCGGGCACCACGCGCGCGTAGTTGCTCTCCAGCCGCTGCACGCCCTTGCCGCGCCGCTTCCAGGCGAGGTCGGCGATGGTGCGGCCGAGTCGCACGGCGGCCGGCTCGGGGAGTTTCTTGACCGTGCCCCAGCCGAGGCCGTACAGCGCGTCCGTGAGCCGCTCCCGGGCACTCACTTGGCGGCCTCGCTCCCATGAGAGGCGTTCTGCTGAGCGGCGCTCTGCGGCTTCTCCTGCGCGGCGGCCGCCTCGTCCGCCTCCGCCTCCGCCGACTCGCGGCGGACCGTGACGACCCGCTGGATCAGCGTGACGAGGCTGCCGACGGCGACGATCCACAGGGCGACGGGCAGCAGGTACTGGATGCCGGGTACCCCGAACTTGTGCAGGCCCGCGAAACCGGCCGCGACCAGCGAGATCACCAGGCGCTCGGCCCGCTCGACGAGGCCGTTGACCGCGACCGGCAGGCCGATCGATTCGCCACGGGCCTTGGTGTACGACACGACCTGGCCGCTGGCCAGGCAGAAGATCGACACGGCGCACAGCACGAGGTCGTCGCCGCCACCGGCGTACCAGAGGGCGAAACCGCCGAAGATCGCGCCGTCGGCGACCCGGTCCAGGGTGGAGTCCAGGAAAGCGCCCCAGCGGCTGGAGCGGCCGAGCTGGCGGGCCATGTTGCCGTCGACGAGGTCGGAGAACACGAACAGCGTGATCACGACCGTGCCCCAGAAGAACTCGCCCCTGGGGTAGAAGACCAGCGCGCCGGCCATCACGCCGGCGGTGCCGATCAACGTGACCATGTCAGGGCTGACGCCCCGCCTGATCAGAAATGCGGCGAACGGCGTGAGGACACGCGTGAAGAAAGCACGCGCGTACTTGTTCAGCATGGCCTTCCCGAGGGTCGGTACGGGCGCCGTGCGGCCCTTGCTGGCCACCGGCTGGCCCATCGTAGCCACGCGCGCGTGAGTGCGACCGCCGGGCACTCGTACCCGGGCCGGTCGGCCCGGTCCACGGGTGCCGGACGGCGCGATCACGTCCTTCGTATGGACGCACCGTGACGGGAGTGGAAAGCTCGAAGAACCGCGGGCGTCACCGGAGCCGCCATCGCACGCGGATCCGCATGTCCGCGCCCACAGTGACCTCACCGTGCACGGGAGGCAGGATCATGGGCGACAAGGCGAACGCACACCCCGGAGCCGCCGGCAGGGCTACAGCGGCCGACCACCCCGCGTCCGTACGGAATGTGGTGCTGGTCGGCCACAGCGGATCCGGCAAGACGACTCTGGTGGAGGCTCTCGCGCTCACCGCGGGGGCAGTGAACAGGGCGGGCCGTGTGGAGGACGGCGGCACCGTCTCCGACTACGACGAGATCGAGCACCGGCAGCAGCGCTCGGTGCAGCTCTCCCTGGTGCCGGTCGAATGGGACGGCATCAAGGTCAACCTGCTGGACACCCCCGGATACGCCGACTTCGTCGGGGAGCTCAGGGCCGGTCTGCGCGCGGCGGACGCGGCCCTTTTCGTCGTCTCCGCCTCGGACGGCGTGGACGGCTCGACCCGCATGGTGTGGGAGGAGTGCGCGGCCGTCGGCATGCCGCGCGCGATCGTGGTCACACACCTGGAGGCCGCGCGGGCCGACTACGAGGAGATGACGCGGATCTGCGCGGAGGCCTTCGGCGGCGACGACCCCGACGCCGTGCTCCCGCTGTATCTGCCGCTGCACGGCCCGCAGGGCCCGGACGGGCACGCGCCCGTGACCGGCCTGGTAGGGCTGCTGTCACAGAAGCTGTTCGACTACTCGTCCGGAGAGCGCAAGGAGTCCGAACCGGACGACGACCGGCTGCCGGAGATCGAGGAGGCCCGTAACCGGCTGATCGAGGGGATCATCGCGGAGAGCGAGGACGAGACCCTCATGGACCGGTATCTCGGCGGCGAGCAGGTCGACGTCAAGACGCTGATCGAGGACCTGGAGCGAGCCGTCGCGCGCGGCACGTTCTTCCCGGTGCTGGCCGCCGCCCCCGCGGCCGACGGTGCCCGGCAGGGACTCGGCACGGTCGAGGTGCTCGAACTGGTCACGCGGGGCTTCCCGACACCGCTGGAGCGCGAGGCGCCCCGGGTCACCACGGTGGACGGCAAGCCGCGCGAGCTGAAGCTGTGCGATCCGAACGGGCCGCTGGTCGCGGAGGTCGTGAAGACGGCGTCCGACCCGTACGTCGGGCGGGTGTCGATGGTCCGTGTGTTCTCCGGCACTTTGCGCCCCGACGAGACGGTGCACGTCTCCGGGCACGGGCTGGCCGACCGCGGACACGAGGACCACGACGTCGACGAGCGGATCGGCGCCCTGTCCGCGCCCTTCGGCAAACAGCAGCGGACGCTCACCCACGCCATCGCGGGCGACCTGGCCTGTGTGGCGAAGCTGAGCCGCGCGGAGACCGGCGACACGCTGTCGGCCAAGGACGACCCGCTGCTGATGGAGCCCTGGCAGATGCCCGACCCGCTGTTGCCGCTCGCCATCCAGGCGCACAGCAAGGCGGACGAGGACAAGCTGTCGCAGGGCCTGTCCCGGCTGGTCGCCGAGGACCCGACCATGCGGCTCGAACAGAACCAGGACACCCACCAGGTGGTGCTGTGGTGCCTGGGTGAGGCGCACGCGGACGTGGCCCTCGAACGGCTGCGCAGTCGCTACGGCGTGCAGGTCGACGTCGTCCCGCACAGGGTGTCCCTGCGGGAGACGTTCGCCAGCAAGTCGGCGGGCCGCGGCCGGCACGTCAAGCAGTCCGGCGGGCACGGCCAGTACGCCATCTGCGAGATCGAGGTGGAGCCGCTGCCGGGCGGCTCGGGCATCGAGTTCGTCGACAAGGTGGTCGGCGGCGCGGTGCCCCGGCAGTTCATCCCGTCGGTGGAGAAGGGCGTAAGGGCCCAGGCGGCCAAGGGAGTTGCGGCCGGCTACCCGCTCATCGACGTCCGGGTCACGCTGCTCGACGGCAAGGCGCACTCCGTGGACTCCTCCGACGCCGCGTTCCAGACGGCCGGCGCGCTCGCGCTGCGGGAGGCGGCGGCGGACGTGAAGATCCATCTGCTGGAGCCGGTGGCCGAGGTGTCCGTCCTCGTCGGCGACGACTACGTCGGCGCCGTGATGAGCGACCTGTCCGGGCGGCGCGGCCGCGTCCTCGGCACCGAGCAGACCAGCGGTGGCCGCACCCTCATCAAGGCCGAGGTGCCCGAGATCGAGATCGGCCGGTACGCCGTCGACCTTCGGTCGCTGTCCCACGGCACCGCACGCTTCAACCGCAACTACGCGCGGCACGAGCCGATGCCGCCGCAGCTGGCAGAAAGGATGCGTGAAGAGGCGCGCGCCGCCTCGTAGTCGGCGCCCGGCGCCACGGAGTGGCATCTCACCATGCCACCGAACAGCCTGTGCGGAACGCTCCCCTCCGCGTCGGCGGGCGGCTTCGGCCGTCCGCCGACGGTTGTCGGTGGCGGGGGATACGCTGATCATTGATCAACAGGTGTGCGCGGTACGGAAGTCGGGAAGGCCGCAGAAGCGACAGTGCGGCGATCGGGGGCGGGAATGACCGTTGAGAGCGGTTACGCGGACATCTTCGGTCCGCAGGTGCCTCGCACGGCCGGCGAGGGACAGACGGCGACGTTCGCGCTGGCCTCGGCGGCCTATCGGGACAACCCCTACGAGGACATCAAGAAGGCCGACAACGAATGGCACCAGACCGACGTCAAGGCAGGCCGCAAGTGGGCGAAGATCTTCCGGCCCAACCTGGGTGAGGCCTACTCCCGGGCCGTGGTCGACCGCATGCTCGGCAGTGGCCGCAAGCCCCTGATCCAGTCCTTCGGCACCGAGCCGCAGGTCGTCGTCGAGCACTGTCTGGCCGCCAACAACATCCGCAAGGCCCGCGACCGGACGCTGAGCGCCATCATGGTGATCTGCGGCGTGCTGTTCCTGCCCGGGCTGCTGGTGTGGCTCCTGGTCTTCCAGCTGCGGACCACCATCACCAAGCGGGACGAGAAGCGGGGCGGCGCGCTCGCCTCCGCACTGCTCGTCGCGGTGGGCGCGCTCGCCGTGATCTTCCTGATCCGGATGCCGTTCACCGGCTTCTGGGCCTGGTATGCGCGGGCCTCGGTCGTCATGCCCGTGATCGGCTGGTACTGGGCCAAGCTGGTCTGCGAGCGCACCGCGCGGGACCTGCGGGAGCGGTGGGACAGCCTGCTGGCCGGCAGCAGCGTCGGCGCGAAGGTTCCGGAGGCGGTGCCGACCAGCCCCAGCGAGACGCAGGCCGAGCAGCTCCGCCAGTCCCTCGCCAAGCTCAGCGCCGAGCAGCAGTCCAACTCCGTCTTCTACGCCGGGCCCAAGGGCATACTCGGGATGGGCACGCGCTGGGGCAGCTGGCAGCTGGCGGAGGACCTGGTGCCGGCCGACCCGACCCGGGAGATCCACCCGTTCCGCAGCTGGGACGTCATCCGCTCGATCCACGATCAGCTGCGCATGCTGGAGCGCGGTCCGCTCAACACCGGTGGTTTTCCCAAGCCTTCGATACGCCACTGGGTCGTCACGCCGATCGCCGAGGGCGCGAAGGCGGTGTCCCGGCCGGAGGGCACGGACGTCGAGGCCTACCAGGTCAAGTCGCACGCCATACAGGACATCTGCAACAAGCAGCAGTTCGGCAGCGGTGACCGGCACTACCTGGGCGTCCAGTGGACGCTCTGGGACGGCCAGTTGATCATCACCATGCTGATCACGGTGACCGTGCTGCACGAGACGCTGCGCATCGAGGTCACCGGGCACGCCCTCGGTCCGGTGAACGGGCTGTTCCAGGAGAAGCCGGAAGCGCCGACCAAGGAGGTCGCCAAGTCCCTGAAGCCGTGGGAGACGCGGAAGATCAAGCTTCCCCTGGTGAACACCGACGAGGTGGTACGCCTGGCGGTCCGGGCCCCGATCTCCTGGTATCCGCCGCTGCTCAACTGGCTGGGCGGGACGATAGGGCTGCCGGAGCCTTTCGGGCTCCGGCATGCGTGGGCGGATCAGCCGTGGCGGCACCGGTTCATGGCCGACGATGCGCTGCGGGCGGCCACACCGGTGCTGCGGGTGGTGCATGCGGCGGCGATCAAGGTGCTGGACGAGAACGGCGTGGACACCGAGAAGTTCGGTACGCGGTCGGCGTTCCTCAGCACGGCTGTGCAGGATCCGACGCCACGGAAGGCCGACCTCTACGACGCGTAGGCCTCCGGCGGTCGAGCCGTGTGGGGGTGGGTCTGGTCGGGCGCAGCCCCCGGACCCCCCTTCGGCCTGACGGCCTCGTCCTCAAACGGCCGGACGGGCTGATTGATGTCACCGCCGGCCCGAACATCAAGCCGTCGGCCAGGCCTCCGCCAGCATCTTCCGGGTGTCGGCGAGCAGCTGCGGCAGCACCCGCGTGTGCCCCACCACCGGCATGAAGTTCGTGTCGCCGCCCCAGCGCGGGACGATGTGCTGGTGGAGGTGGGCCGCGATGCCGGCGCCGGCGACCGTGCCCTGGTTCATGCCGATGTTGAAGCCGTGGGCGCCCGATGCGGTGCGCAGGGCCGTCATCGCCTGCTTGGTCAGGGCGGCGAGCTCGACGGTCTCCGGCTCGGTGAGGTCGGTGTAGTCGGCGACGTGACGGTAGGGCACGACCATGAGGTGGCCGCCGTTGTACGGGTACAGGTTGAGGACCGCGTACACCTGCTCGCCGCGCTTGACGATCAGCCCGTCCTCGTCGGACTTGGCCGGGATCGAGCAGAAGGGGCAGCCGTCGTCCGCTCCGGGGCCGGTCGGCTTGTTCTCACCCTGGATGTAGGCCATCCGATGGGGCGTCCACAGACGCTGGAACGCGTCCTGGATCCCCACTCCCCACTGCTGCTCCGGCTCACTCGTCATGCGTGCAGCATATGGCTTCGTCCGTTCGAGGCGTGTCGCCGGGCCTCGCACCGCATCACTGCGAGCCAAGCTGAGCCGATGGACGCTCGCACTCGTATGGCCCGCTGGGAGCAGCGCACCGAGGTTCCTCTCGCGGTCGCCTCGGTGATCTTCGTCGCCGCCTACGCACTCCAGGTCCTGGGCCCCGACCGGCTGAAGGACGCCTGGATCGACCCCGGTCTCGCCATGATGCTCGCCGCCTGGGCCGCGTTCGCCGTCGACTACGTCGTGCGCTGGCGGCTCAGCGGACAGCGGCTGGGCTTCGTGCGGACGCACTGGCTGGACACCGTCGTGCTGGTGCTGCCGCTGCTGCGGCCGCTGCGGTTCGTGAAGCTGTACGAGGCCTTGCAGCGCAGGCACGGTGAACCGCGGCTCGCCCTGCACGCGCGCGTGATGGTCTACTCCGGGATGTCCACCGTGCTGCTGGGTTTCACGGGTGCCCTGGCCGTCTTCCAGCAGGAGCGCGGGGCGCCGGGCGCGACCATGCGGACCTTCGGGGACGCGGTCTGGTGGGCGTGCTCCACCCTCTCCACGGTCGGGTACGGCGACGTCACCCCCGTCACCCCGGTCGGGCGCCTCATCGCGGTCGGGGTGATGGCCGTCGGCCTGGCGCTGCTCGGTGCGGTGACGGGCACCTTCGCCTCGTGGCTCCTGCAGACCTTCTCCCGGGAGGGCGACGAAAAGCCCCCGAAGAGCTGAACTCTCCGGGGGCCCTCGATGTGCGTGTGCCGGATCAGACCTGCGTCCGCTCCTCGACGACCTGCGCGATCTTCGCGATGGCCTCGTCGAACGGGATGCCGTTCTCCTGCGAGCCGTCACGGTAGCGGAAGGAGACGGCGTTGTTCGCCATGTCCTCGTCGCCCGCGATGACCATGAACGGCACCTTCTGCTTCTGGGCGTTGCGGATCTTCTTCTGCATCCGGTCGGAGGAGGAGTCGACCTCGACCCGCAGGCCCTTCTTCTTGGCGGCCGCGGCGAACTTCTCCAGGTAGTCCACGTGCCCGTCGCCGATCGGGATGCCGATCGCCTGGACCGGGGCCAGCCAGGCCGGGAAGGCGCCCGCGTAGTGCTCGAGGAGCACGGCGAAGAAGCGCTCGATCGAGCCGAACAGCGCACGGTGGATCATGACCGGGCGCTGCTTGGAGCCGTCCGCGGAGGTGTACTCCAGGTCGAAGCGCTCCGGCAGGTTGAAGTCGAGCTGGATCGTCGACATCTGCCAGGTGCGGCCGATGGCGTCCTTGGCCTGGACGGAGATCTTCGGACCGTAGAAGGCGGCGCCGCCCGGGTCGGGCACCAGGGGCAGGCCCTGCTTCTCGGCGACCTGGCGGAGGGTCTCCGTGGCCTCCTCCCAGACCTCGTCGGAACCGACGAACTTCTCCGGGTCCTTCGTCGACAGCTCGAGGTAGAAGTCGGTCAGGCCGTAGTCGCGCAGCAGGCCGAGGACGAAGGTGAGCGTCTTGTCGAGCTCCTCCGACATCTGCTCGCGGGTGCAGTAGATGTGCGCGTCGTCCTGGGTGAAGCCACGCGCGCGCGTCAGGCCGTGCACGACGCCCGACTTCTCGTACCGGTACACGGTCCCGAACTCGAAGAGGCGCAGCGGCAGTTCACGGTAGGAACGCCCGCGCGCGTCGAAGATCAGGTTGTGCATCGGGCAGTTCATGGGCTTGAGGTAGTAGTCCACGCCCTCGTCGAGCTGCATGGGCGGGTACATGCCCTCGGCGTACCAGTCCAGGTGGCCCGACGTCTCGAAGAGCTTCCCCTTCGTCGCGTGGGGGGTGTAGACGAACTCGTAGCCCTCTTCCTCGTGGCGCCGGCGCGAGTAGTCCTCCATGACCCGGCGGACGATGCCGCCCTTGGGATGGAAGACCGCGAGGCCGGAGCCGATCTGCTCGGGGATGGAGAACAGGTCGAGCTCGTTGCCCAGCTTGCGGTGGTCGCGCTTCTCGGCCTCGGCGAGGAAGTCCAGGTAGCCCTTGAGCTCGTCCTTGGACGGCCAGGCGGTGCCGTAGATGCGCTGGAGCATCGGGTTCTTCTCGCTGCCGCGCCAGTAGGCGGCCGCGTTGCGCATCAGCTTGAACGCCGGGATCGCTCGGGTCGACGGCAGGTGGGGACCGCGGCACAGGTCCTTCCAGCACAGCTCGCCGGTCTTGGCGTCCAGGTTGTCGTAGATCGTCAGCTCACCGGCGCCGACCTCGACGTCCGCACCGTCGTCGCTGGAGGCGGAGCCCTTGAGGCCGATGAGCTCCAGCTTGTACGGCTCGGCGGCCAGCTCCTCACGGGCGGCCTCGTCGGTCACGGCACGGCGGGAGAAGCGCTGCCCCCGCTTCTGGATCTCCTGCATCTTCTTCTCGATGGCCTTGAGATCCTCGGGCGTGAACGGCTTCTCGACGTCGAAGTCGTAGTAGAAGCCGTCCTTGACGGGCGGGCCGATGCCCAGCTTGGCCTCGGGGAAGAGCTCCTGCACGGCCTGCGCCATCACGTGCGCGGTGGAGTGGCGCAGGATGTTCAGACCGTCCTCGGAGGAGATCTCGACGCCCTCGACCTCCTCGCCGTCGGAGAGCACGTACGACAGGTCCTTGAGCTCGCCGCCCACGCGCGCGGCGATGATCGAGCGCTCGCCGGCGAAGAGGTCGGCGGCCGTAGTGCCCGTCGTCACCACGCGCTCTTCCCGCTCGGAATCGCGTTGGATGATCACACGGACGTCTGACACCGGTCTCTCCTGACTGCAGGTGGGGTGCGGCGCCATACCAGGAGCGCGCGCATTACGCGATCGTACCGACCCCGGACCCCCGACCGCGAAACGGTGGCGCTCCGCTATGAGTGCCGTAATCGGCCGTCGGTCGTCCGCGGCTTCGTCGTGGCTGGTCGCGCAGTTCCCCGCGCCCCTAGGGGGCGCTGCCGGAACCGCAGCCCGGCTCCCCCTGCCCACCAGCCCACACCAACGCCGGGCCACGGCCCACCAACAGCCACTGTCCCGACGACACCGGCCGCGAGGGAGCCGCATGTGGCGCCCCGCAGGCGACCGAGCCAGGATTCAGCACCCCAGCTGCAAGGCCTCGCCCCTTGGACGCCGCCCCCGTCAGTCCCCTCCGTCCTCCCCGCCGCAAGCCTCCTCAAAAAAGTCCAGATCCTCCTGCAGCGACTTCATCAGCCGATCCCGCTCGGCCTCGTCCACCTGCACCGGTACGACCCCGGAGGCCCCCGTGACCTTGCGGAACCCGCCCCGGCTCTCCAGCCGCCCGTGCACCCGCACCGGCAGCCCGACGAGGTGCGCGTGCCCGGCGATGCGGTACGCCTCCTCGTCGAGGGTCAGCCGGACGTGCGGGACCTCGGCGCCCGCGAGGACCCGCAGCCGTACGGTGCCCTCCCCACGCGGCCCCGACCTGCGCATCCGTACGACCGCACCCGTGAGCCTGACCGGCACGGACGGTTCCTCGCGCAGATAGCGGGCCCCGGCCTCACGCAGCACGGGCAGGTCGCCCGGCGAGAACTCGACCGGCTCGACACCGGCCACGCAGTCCTCGGGTACTCCGGCCGCGGGTGCCCACTCGACGGCGACGCGGGCGCCCTCGGTCCCGCGTACCAATGCCACCAGCGCTTCGGTGAGCTCACGGCTGACGCCGGCTTCGACGGCGCCGTCGAAGGCGTCCATGCCACCGGTGGCCCGCTGGTAGTCGATGGCCTCGCGGGCTGCGTACAGGGCCTGGTGGAGGCGTACGGCGAGCGGGCGCCCCGTGCCGACGGGCACGAAGGCGGTGAGGCCGCCGCCGGCCGCCGCGGGGCCGACGAGGACGCTTTCCAGCATCGCGGCGGCCGAGCGGCGGTGCCGGGCGCCGTAGTAGCCGGCACGCGCGCGTGTGGCGAGCGCCGCGGCGAGGAGCATCCGGCGGGCGGCGGTGCGCAGTTCCTCCTCGACGGTCCAGGGCGCGGCCCCGACCGGCCCGCTGGGCGCGTCCCGCCACCAGCGGATCTCGTCGCTGGGCACGGCGAGTCCGACCAGTACCTCGCGCGCGGAGGGCGTGCCACTGCGGGACAGGGCGACGAGGGCCTCGCCGAGCAGGTCGTCGCTGTCGGGGAAGGCGCGGGACTCGGGGACGAGCAGACTGGTGCCGTTGCCGCCCGGTCCGGGCGGGGTCCAGCGGCCGTAGCGCCCCGCCGCTCCCCCGCGGCGCTGCCAGCCGTGCCGGTGCAGCAGGGCGCTGAGCACGGCGGGGTCGACGTCGCCCGGCTCGGGGGGACGGTCCCAGGACGCGTCGACCGGGTGCGGCCGTACCGGTCGCAGTGGCTCCTCCAGGGGGCGGTGCGTCATGGTCTGCCTCCGGTCCCGACCCGCGTCATGATCTCGCAGAGCGCCCGGTCGTCGAAGATGCGTGAGGTCGGTATCCGCACGCTGGTCCGCCGCCGCCCGGTGATCGCGTGGCCGGCCAGGTTGACCCAGTAGCAGCAGTGCCGCAGATCGAGCCGGTCGTGACCGGCGCGCAGCCACTGCTCCTGGGAGCGCGGCACGATCATCACGACGAGGATCTTGTGCACCGAGACCGGGGTGCGGGCGAGCTTCGCCAGGTGGTCGTTGTCGAGCGTGAAGGAGAAGAAGCGGCCGGGCGGGTTCGGTGCGATCTGGTAGGTCGCCTTGAGCTGCACCTTGATGGTGACCTCGTCGTCGACCGTGTGGCCGGGCGCGCTGTGGCTGACGTGCCAGTCGATGCCGTTGTCCGGGAACGGCTGGGAGAGCGAGCATCCCGCCGCCGCCGCGACGGCGTGCAGATAGCCCACCTGCAGTGTCTCCATGCAGGCGGTGGTGGCGAGTGAACCGCGATGAGGACCCGTGCGTTCGGGCAGCAGCCCGCCCCGCTCGGGCTGCGCTATCGCCATGACGAACAGCCTTCCACGCCGAGTCAATCCCCGTCCGGGCCGCTGAACTGCAAAGACCCGCACTCCTGTTGTGTCCCTCCGGCGTACGGCGCAAACGGTCCGGGTATCACCAAACGGGCAGAAGACGGTGCGTCAGCTGCCGTTGGTGAACGAGGGGTTGTGTAGGTATGGCGTGCTGGTATGAGGGCCCGCTGGCGGCATTCGACACGGAGACGACAGGTGTGGACGTCGAGACCGACCGGATCGTGTCGGCGGCCGTCGTCGTCCAGGACGCCCCGGGTACCCGGCCGCGGGTGACCCGGTGGCTGGTGAACCCGGGTGTTCCGGTGCCGGAGGCGGCGACGGCGGTGCACGGACTGACGGAGGATCACCTGCAGCGCAACGGCCGCTGGCCGGCGCCGGTGATGCAGGAGATAGCCGAGGAACTGGCCGGACAGGCGGCGGCGGCGCGGCCGCTCGTCGTGATGAACGCGCCGTTCGATCTGACCTTGCTGGACCGCGAGTTGCGCCGGCATCGCGCCTCGTCCCTGGACCGCTGGTTCGAGGCGACGCCGTTGCTGGTGCTCGATCCACGGGTCCTGGACAAGCATCTGGACCGCTATCGCAAGGGCCGCCGCACCCTGACCGACCTGTGTGCGCACTACGGCGTGACACTGGACGGCGCTCACGACGCGGCGGCGGACGCGCTGGCCTCGCTGGAGGTCGTACGGGCGGTGGGGCGCCGTTTCGCCGCCCGCCTCGAGCGCCTGTCCCCCGCCGAGCTGCACACGCTGCAGGCGGTGTGGCACGCGGCGCAGGCGCGTGGGTTGCAGGCGTGGTTCGCCCGCAGTGGCAGTGAGGAGGCGGTGGACCCGGCGTGGCCGCTGCGTCCGGATCTTCCGGCGGAAGCCGCGTGAACAGCGGAAAAGCCGGTCCGCGTCAGGCGGACCGGCTTTCTCCCGGTGGGCGATACTGGGTTCGAACCAGTGACCTCTTCGGTGTGAACGAAGCGCTCTCCCACTGAGCTAATCGCCCGGGAACGCACTGAACAATACAGGTCCCGGCGCGTTTCCTTCAAACCGCTTGATGGCCGCCGGCCAAGTACGCGATCAGTCCGCGCCGGCCGGCCCGCATCATCATCCAGTGGTTGGCGCGGAACACCGGCCGCCCGGGCACCGCGAGACGCCTCAGCAGCGGCTTGTTCACGTCGACGACCTGGTCGTAGCGGGCGACGGTTCCGCTGCCGTGCGCGGTGAGGGTCCAGCGCGCCCAGCCGTCGATGTCCCCGGACATCGCGATCTCCAGTACTCCCGCCTCCCGGTCCCGCCGCACCTCGCGCGCGGTGAAGGTCATGTCGTACGGCAGGACGGAGCGGATCGTGATCACGCCGGTGGTGTCGTCGATCCGGTTGACCTCGCGCACCTGGGGCCACCAGCGGGGGTAGTCCTCGGCCTGTTCCAGCAGGTCGTAGACGGTGGCGGGAGGGGCGGGCAGGGCCCACAGGCTGCGGAAGCGGTAGTGGCTCCAGTCCATGGGCCGAGTCTGCACCCAGCAGGAGGTTTCCGGCGCATCTGAGTACGTTCTGAGTACGTGCACTCATGCCGTACGGCGTGACGCGGACCACACTCCAGGCATGACGCACTTTCCGCCACCGGCCGAGGAGTTGCGGCTCCTCGACGCCGAGCTGCATCAACTGGACGCCCGTCGCGCCCAGTTGCTGCACCGCCGCGCCTGGCTGGTCACCGCGCTGCAAGCGGCGGCCACGCCCGCCCCGGCTCCCGTCGCAGCGCGGCGCCCCGAGGCATGGGCGCGCCCCGAGGCCTCGGCACCGCGGGTCCAGAACGTCCTGTTGCTGCTCGGCGGGGTCCTGCTCACCATTGCCGCGGTGGCGTTCACGCTGGTCAGCTGGGGTCACATGGGGATCACCGGGCGGGCTCTGGTGCTCGGCGGGGTCACGGTGGCGGTGCTCGCCGCGCCGGTGCCGCTGCTGCGGCGCGGGCTGCGGTCGACGGCCGAGTCGGTCGCGGGTCTCGGGCTCGCGCTGACGGTGCTCGACGCGTACGCGCTGCGCGAGGTCACATGGGCGGACGTGGACGCCACGGGCTACATCGCGGCCGCGTCGGCTGCGCTGGCGGCCCTGTGGACGGCCTACGGGCTGGTGCCGCGCACCTGCGACCTGCGTCTGCCCCTGCCCGTCGCGCTGGTGGCGGCCCAGCTGCCCCTGGCTCTCTGGGCGGTGGCCGCGGATGCGGACCTGTACGCGGTCACGGGCGCCGTGCTCGTGACGGCCGGGTTCGACGCGGGTGTGGCGCTCCGGGTGCCCGCCAGGTCCGTACGGATCACCGCGGTGATCGGTGCGTACGGCATGGGCGCCTGGGGTGTGTGGACCGCCGGTTGGCTGTCGTGGACGGCCACCGGCCCGAGCGCCGCCGCCCGTGCGGCGGCGCTCCTCCTCTTCGCGGCGGGCATCGCGCTGGCCGCGGCATGGCGGGAGACCGCCGGGCAGCGGGCGCGCGGCCTCTCCGTCGCCGCCGGCCTCCTCACGGTCGCCGCGCTCGGCGGCACGGCGCGCTCGGCGGTGCCGGACGCGTGGACGGTTCCGGGGTATCTCGCCTGTGGGGTCGCCCTGCTGGCGGCGGTACGGGTGAGCCGCCTGCCGGAGACGGTACGGCGCGGGTTCGTCCATGCCTCCGCTGCCGTACAGGGCCTTGCCCTGCTGTGGACGCTGCCCCTGGTGGGGGTCGTCCTGCTGGGTCCGGTCACCTGGGTGGAGCGGGTGTGGTCCGGGGCGCCGGGAGGCGTACGGGAGGCGGTGCTGGTCGACGCGCCGTGGCCGTCGCACGGCGAAACGGTGCCCGTCGTCCTTGCTGTCGTCGCCGCCGTACTGCTCCTGGCGGTGCGTGACGCGCTCTGGCGGCCTCGGGCCCTGACCGGGGTGCTGGTGCTGGCGTGGGCGACGGCGCTGGTCCTTCCGGCGGTGCTCGAAGTCCCTTATGCCATGGGCCTGGTGGCGTTCGGGATCACGACGGCAGGCGCCCTGGCGGCGGCCGCGTGGATACGGCCGACCGCGCGCCCGGAGTCCGCTGCCGTTGCCGCTCCCGGCTTCCCCACCCTTCGCCACACCGTCACGGCCCTCGCCCTCCTCACCTCCCTCACCCTCGCCTTCCTCTCCCTGCCCACGAAGCCGGCGACCCTCACCGTGCTCGCCGCCCTGACGGCCCTCTTCGCAGCGGCCTCCTGGAAGCCGCACCTCGCCCCCGTCACGGCCCCGGCAGCGCTCGCGTACGCCGCCGCGCTGGCCTGTGCGACGGGCGCCGCGGCCGGCTGGCAGCCGCCGTACACCGCCCTGCTGGTCCTGGCGGTCCCGGTGGCGGCGGCCCTGCTCGCCGCACGGCTCGGTGGCGCGCGGGCGACGGTCCCGGTCGAGGTGGCGGGCGCGACCGCCGGGCTGCTCGCCGTCGGGCTGGCCGCGGCCTCGACCGACCTGCCGATGCTCGCCCTGGTCCTGGCGCTGTGCGGTGTGATCACCGCCGGTACGGCGATCCGCCCCGACCGCCGCCCCGTCGCCTACGCCTCCGCCGCCCTCTTCGTGCTGGCCACATGGGTGCGCCTGGCGGGCTGGGACGTCGGCACGCCCGAGGCATACACAGCGCCGGTCACCGTCCCGGCCTTGCTGATCGGTGCCGTGCGCAGGCGCCGCGACCCGGAGGTCTCGTCCTGGACGGCGTACGGCCCCGGACTCGCCGCCACGCTCGTGCCGAGCCTGGTGACGGCCTGGGGCGACCCGGACTGGACGCGCCCCCTGCTGCTGGGCCTCGGCGCCATGGCGGTCACCCTGCTGGGCGCCGGGCACGGCCTCAAGGCACCGCTGCTGCTCGGCGGCTCGGTGCTCGCCCTGGACGCGCTGCACGAGCTGGCCCCGTACATCGCCCAGGTGACCGACGCACTCCCCCGCTGGGTACTGCCCGCCCTCGCCGGCCTTCTGCTGCTCGCCCTGGGAGCAACGTACGAACAACGCCTCAGGGACGCCCGAAAGATGCGGGATTTCTTGGGGAACATGCGCTGAGACGCCCCAAGGGGGCGCGGGGAACTGCGCGACCAGCCACAACGGACCCGCAGTTCCCCACGAACCGTTACGGCATCTTGTCCCCGAGAAGGGCCAGGTTCTCAATGGCCGCGAGCCCGTACAACGCGGTGTCATTCGTGGACACCCAAGCCGCCTCACTACCCGGCACCAACGCGGCCGGCCCGCTGAGAGCCTCCGTCTTCCAGGGCGCCGACTCCTTGTAGCCGTCCGAGTTGTAGAACTTCTCCCACGCCCGCTTGGCGAGCTTCTCGTCCCCCGTCCTCACGGCGGCGTACGCGTCGAGGCGCGAGTGGCCCTGGAAGAGCAGCAGCGTCCCGAAGTTGGAGCCGTACCGTGCCGCCTGCTCGGCCTTGGTGGCGTTGAAGTAGCGGCAGTAGTCGAAGTACGCCTCGTTGAACTTGGGCATGTCGACGAGGTCGATGAGTTCGGCGCACAGCTCGTTGAGGCCGAAGACGGCGGAGAGGTGGGACACGGAGACCGCGGGTGACGCGGCGACCGCGAACTTCCCGGTGTCGAGGTCGTACAGCCCGCTGCCCTGCACGAAGCCGTTGGGCTGGGCGGCGATGCCCTCCATCGTCGACAGCACCCGCGCCTTGGCCTTCTCCCACTTGGGGCCCTTGCGTTCCCACTCGGTCAGCCAGGCCGAGACCAGCCCGCTCCAGTCCGTGCCGAAGCCGATGGACAGGGCGTGCCGGTCGGGTGTGTAGGGGTCGGTGCGCACCTTGCGCAGGGGGTCGAGGACGAGGAAGGTCTCGTCGGAGTCGACGTTGGCGTGCATGAGGTCGCCGACGCGTTCGTCGGCGGTGAGGAAGTAGTAGTAGCGGCGGTAGGTGGTGTTGGCGATGCGCTGCTGCTTGGCGCTGTCGGCGTAGTGCTGCACGCCGTGCCGGGTGCCGAGGCCGGCCCACTTGCCCAGGTGGTAGACGTCGACCTCGCCGGTGTGCCGGGTCATCGCCTCGGCGAAGCGGAAGATGTCGGCGCGGCCGGAGCGCAGGTAGGCGAACCACAGCCACAGGTCGGGCGAGAGTTCGGAGTTGTCCCAGGCGTAGCCGCCGATGTCGTACCGCCACTGGTGCCGGACGGTGTCGTAGGTGTGCATGATGTCGCCGTGGTCCCAGAAGCCGTACCAGCGCCGCTGCTCCACCTGGTCCTTGTAGTAGGTGAAGAGGAAGTCGAGGTGGTCCTCGATCTTCGCCTTGGCGGGCGTGGAGCGGTCGGGCTCGGAGTACAGGCCGGGTCCGAAGACCTCGGCCTTGATGAGCTGCCTGGGCGGGGCGGCGAGCTGCGGCAGCACACGCACGGCCTCGATCTGCTGGGCCAGAGTGTCCGCTGAAGGCGTCGCCTCGTTGGCCCAGAAGAGCAGCTCCGACGTACGCGCGATGCCGTACGGCGTGCCGAACTCCGGCTCGTAGTCCTCGTAGGTGATGTTGAGGCCCTCGAGCTGCTCGGCGAAGGTGTCCTGGCCCATGCCGTCGTGGTAGAAGCGCAGGTCCATGGGCTGTGCCTCGGGCGACCAGAGCCAGAGGGTGACGGTCGCCTCGTCGGTCTGGGCGTCGCGGATGTCGAGCTGCGCCGGGAACCTCTCCCAGAAGTCGCGCAGGCCGAAGGAGAACCCGCCGCTCGCCCCACCGACGTAACCGAACCCGGAGGCACGCCGGCCGCCGCCGGCGCCGATCCAGCCGTGGCCCTTCTTGGTGCGCTTGCGCACGGTGAAGCCGTCGGCGGAGAGCTGGGAGAGGGTGTAGTCGCCCCACTCGGGGATGTACTGGAGGCGGGTGGTGACCCGCTGGTCCCAGGTGGCGGGGTCCGGCAGCTTCTGGCCCGCGTACTGCGCCGCCTGCACCGCCGTCCCCGGGTCGCGGCGCAGCCCGGTGATGCCCTTGACCGCCTCGCGCAGCAGGCCGGTGCCCTCGCCGCCGAGGCGGATGTGGCGGTCGTACGCCGCGTCCCGCATCGGGACGGTGAAGCGCACGCCGATGCCGCGGATGAAGTCGCCGCTCGCCCTGCCCGGCTCCTGGGTGCCGTCGTAGGTGATGGTGTGCACCATGCGGAAGGAGTCGGCGCCGGCGTAGAAGTACAGCCGGATCGAGAACGGCAGCCAGCTCCGGTCGCCCTTGCGGTGCTTGCCGTCGATGCGCACGACGGCCCGGACCGGTCCCTCCTGTTCGACCTTCACCTCGGAGATGGCCCCGTCGAAGCGCTCGGTCTTCACCGCCCCCTGGTCCTCGTCCTCGATCTCGGGCTGGCGGATGAGGACGAGGCGGCCGTTCCTGGCGATCTCGGTGGAGCCACGGGTGACGGACTTGATGAGGGTGGCCCCGGACTTGCCGATCTTCGCCGTGATGACGCCGGTCGACACGGTGATCGCACCGCCGCTCTGGTCGACGGTGACCCTCTTGTCCGGTACGGCGGCCTCGCCGGGGCTCAGCGTCAGCTTGCCGTTGCCCGAACTCACCGCGTGGGCAGTCCACTTGAGCGAGCCGTCGGGCCAGTAGGCGATCGGCCAGGACTGGACGGGCACGGCCTTGCCGTCCGCGTCCTCGACCGCGAACTTCTGGTCCTCCTGATGAACGCCCTTCGGCCACGGCACACCGACGGTGGATCCGGGGGCGGCGCCCAGACCGCCGTCCTCCAGCCAGTCCAGCGTCACGGGAGAGTCATCGGCCTCGGCGGCTCTGGGCGCGGCCTGCGCGTCCTTGGTTCCCAGCGCCCAGCTGAACTGCGCGGCGGCTCCGGCGACGGCAGCGGCTTTGAGGAGGGACCTGCGGGGGATGGGGGACATGGCCATTCCTTTCCATGTGCGGCTGGGCAGGGGCATGACAGAGAGAGGTACGGCGTCCAGGGCACCGACCTTGATGAACAGGGCACCGCCGGTCAGCGGTGCCGGTACCGCTCCTCCACGGCGACGGCCGCCGCCGCGACGGCCCCGAGGACGGGGACCGACAGCGGCGCGACGAACCAGGCGGACGCGGCGACGACGGCCAGTCCGGCGATGATCAGGAAGGACCCGGCGGGGTCGAGCACGGTACGACGCCCCGCGTCCGCGAGCAGCGCCCGCCAGCCGGCCTCCGGCGTCCACACCGCCGCGGCCCGCAGCAGGGCCACGACCAGGCCGATCAGGGCGAACAGCCCGACCGCCCCCACGAGCGGCCCACCGGGAATCCCGGCCCGCGCGGCCTGGACGTCCACCCACACCGCGGCCACCGCCGCCCACCCGGCGAGCCCGACGGCCCACCCGCCGCGCAGGGCCGTACGGAAGTCGGCGACGAACTCCCGCCAGCCGCCGCCTTCATGGGCCGTACGACGCCGCAGATGCCGTGCGCCGGCGGCGAAGGCGGCGGGACAGGTGACGACTCCCAGCGAGGCCACCGCGATCCACACGCCGGTGAGCAGACACTCGGCGAACACCGCGAACCGCTCACCGCCGAGGACCGACGCCCTGCGCGGGGACCGGTCCTTCACGCGGGCTTGAGCCATGTCCACCACCGCCTCACTTCAGTCCGGAGGTCGCCATGCCGTCGATGAGATAGCGCTGGAAGGCCATGAAGAACGCGATGACCGGAATCAGCGCCACCAGCGACATCGCGATCATGCTGCCGTAGTTGGAGATGCCCTCCTGGTCGCGGAACATCATCAGGCCGAGCGAGACGGTGTACTTGTCGGGGGTGTTGAGGTAGATCAACGGTCCCATGAAGTCGTTCCAGGCGTTGATGAAGGTGAAGATGGCGCTGGTGATGATGGCGGGGCGGCTCAGCGGCAGCACGATGGACCAGTAGGTCCGCAGGTGCCCGCAGCCGTCGAGCTTGGCCGCCTCGTCCAGCTCGCGCGGCAGCCCGCGCATGAACTGCACCATCAGGAAGACGAAGAACGCCTCGGTGGCCAGGAACTTGCCCGCGACGAGCGGCACCAGCGTGTCGGTGAGTTCGAGGTTGCGGAACAGCACGTACTGCGGGATGAGCAGCACGTGGTACGGCAGCAGCAGCGTGCCGATCATCAGCGTGAACAGCAGGTTCCGCCCGGCGAACCGGATCTTGGCGAAGGCGTAGGCGGTGAGCGAGCTCGACAGCACGACGCCGATCACGGCGAGGACGGCGTACATCAGCGAGTTCCAGAAGAAGCTGCTGATGGAGATGCCGGAGATGCCGTCGGCGAGCCCGGAGAAGTTCGCCCAGACCGGCTTGGCGGGCAGCAGGTCGAGGCTGGCGATGATGTCCTTGCTCGGCTTGAACGAGGCACCGACGACCCAGATCACGGGGTACAGGACGACGGCCAGAACGACGAGCGCGCCCACGTGCCAGGCGATCGATCCGGTGCGCCGCCGCTCGCTCGCGGTGCGGACGACAGGGGTGGTGGCACTGGTCACTTGGCGGCCTCCTCGTAGTGCACCCACTTCTTCTGCGACCAGAACAGGACCGCCGTGACGAGCGCCACCGCAACCACCAGCGTCCAGGCCATCGCGGCGGCGAAGCCCATCTGGGCCTCCTTGAAGCCCTTCTGGTAGAGGTAACAGGTGTAGACGAGGGTGGCGTCGGCGGGCCCGCACCGGGTGTCGGAGACGACGTACGCGGAGCCGAACACCTGGAACGCGTGGATGGACTCCAGCAGCACGTTGAAGAACAGCACCGGGGAGATCATCGGCAGCGTGATGTTCCAGAACCGGCGGAGCGGACCGGCTCCGTCCACCTCGGCGGCCTCGTACAGCTCCCGCGGCACCTGCTTGAGACCGGCCAGGAAGATGACCATCGGCGCGCCGAACTGCCAGATGCTCAGGGCCACCAGGGCGTAGAGGACGTAGTCCGGGTTGCCGATCCAGCCCCCCACGTCGAGACCGAAGATCTTCTGGGTACGGTCCACGATCGCGTCGTCCGAGAACAGCGCCCGCCACACGAAGCCCACGGAGACGCTGGCGCCGATGAGCGAGGGCATGTAGAACGCGGCCCGGTACAGGCCCTGGCCGCGCCGCTTCTGCGCGAGCAGCAGCGCGACACCGAGCGCGAGCAGCAGCTTCAGCGGCGTGGCCACGACGACGTACTTCAGCGTGACCTCGACCGACTTCTGCCAGCGCGGGTCCTGGAACATCGTCGTGAAGTTGTCGAAGCCCACCCACTCGGGCGGCGTGAACAGGTTGTACCGGGTGAACGCGTAGTACAGCGACGCGATCATCGGCCCCGCCGTGAGCAGCAGGAACCCCGCGAGCCACGGCGACATGAAGAGATAGCCGGCGAGGTTCTCGCGGCGCCGCCCGCGCCGCCCGGCGGAGGGAGCGGCGGACCGCTTCTTCGCCGGGCGCGCGGGCGCTTCCTTGACGAGGGTCATGGTGGTACGTCCCCTCAGCCCGCGAACGCGGCCTTGGCCTCGCCGAACAGCGTCTTGGCGGCGTCGGCCGGCTTGGCCTTGCCCTGGGCCACCTCACCGCCGATGCGCAGGAACGCCGCCTCGACGACATCGGCACCGGAAGGGTGCGGGGTGATCTTCCCGAGGACGCCGGCCTTGGCGACCTCCTCCTCGTACGCCTTGACACCCTTGTTGTTGGCGTCGGTGGGCGTGAACGCGTCGTACTGCTCGGTCGTGGCGAGGATGCCCCGGTCGTAGCCCATGATCTTGCCGACCTCGGGGTCATGGACCATGAAGTCGATGAACTGGGCCGCCTCCTTGGGGTGCTTGGTCCCGGCGAAGGCGCTGAGCATGAGCGAGCCGAGGTACTGGCCGGTGTCCTTGCCGTCCATGGTGGGGATCGGCGCGAGCCCGTAGTCCGAGTCGCCCTCCCCCTCGTAGCGGATGGAGAAGTTGTCCCAGGTGAACTCGGACGCGGCCAGCCCTGCCGACAGACCCGACTTGGGCTTGACCTGCTCGATCTTCTTCGGGTCGGCGACGAGCCCGGACTTCACGCGCTTGTAGCCGTCCTCCCACCACTGCGTCAGATCGTCCTCGGTGAAGCCGAGACCGGAGTCGGTGAAGAAGGCCTTGCCGTTCTGCCGTAGGTACAGGTCATAGAGGTACATGATGCTGAAGTAGCCGGTGTCGCCGGCGATCTTGAGCTTGTCCTGGATCGTCTGGAGCGCGTCGAAGTACTCGTCCCAGGTCCAGCCCGTCTTCGCCGCGACGCCGGCCTTCTTGAACGCCTTGAGGTCGATGACCAGCGCCATGGTGTTGGCGCCGACGGGTATGCCGATCTGCTTGCCGTCGACCTGACCGTTCGCCAGAACGCCGTTGCGGAAGTTCTCCAGGCTCAGATTCCCCGCGTCCGCCTGGGACTTGAGGTCCATGAGAACACCGCGCTTGTCGTACTTGCGCAGGAAACCGACCGCATTCTGGAAAACGTCCGGGGGATTTCCGCCGGAGGCCTGGGTCTGGAACTTCTCCCAGAAGGCTTCGTAGTCGGTGAATTCAGGCTTGATCTTGATCTTCGGGTACTTCTTCCCGAAGAGCGCGATCGTCTTCTTGATGGCGATGGTGCGCGGCTCCCCACCCCACCACGCGTAACGGAGTGTCACCGTCCCGTCGGCGGAGGCGCCGTCGCCGCCACCGCACGCCGTGGTCGCGGCCAGCCCGAGCGTGGCCGCCGTGGCACCGGCCGCCTTCAGGATCGTACGCCTCTCAACATTCCTGCTGGTTCTCACCGTCGAGCCTCCCCGCAACGCTGCGTTGCCGCCTGCATGAATCGTTTCAAGTAAGCGCTTGCTGGCACAAGTTACGGAGGGCCCGGGGGTGCGTCAATGATTCGGACAGGAATTTCTTGCGGGGCGCTTTCGCGGTTTGACGGGGCGTGAGGTTACAAGGGCCGGGTCGGCGGAGCGTCGCCGCAGGTGAGAGGCGCGTGATCGATGGACCGAACGAGGAGTCGGCCGTCCCCCACATGAACCGGTCGGCTGAAAGCGACCTGCGAACCGGAAGTTGACGGAGCGGCACATCACGCGATCCGGTGCGCCGACGGGACCTTGCCAACCGTCACTCACGGCGACGCCTCTCGCACCACCACGCGCACGAACGACGGCGGCCCGCCTGCTCTGTCGCAGACGGGCCGCCGGATCCGGGTGGGCGATACTGGGTTCGAACCAGTGACCTCTTCGGTGTGAACGAAGCGCTCTCCCACTGAGCTAATCGCCCGGGCGCAGGAAGAACATTACCCCATGTCAGGGGGTGCAGGTGACCAGCGCGAACCCGCACCGGACGAGGACCGCGCCCCCGTCGTGGATCACTGGTCCTTGATCTTCCAGGGCATGACGATGCCGAACTTCCACACGTAGATCCCGACGAGCACACCCACGATCACGAGGCCGATCGACGTCAGGATGATGTTGCGGCGGCGCACCTTCGGGTCGAGGGCCCGCTGGGCCGCCTCGGTGACCTTGCGCTTGGTCCAGCGCAGTACGAGCTGGGCCCAGACGAACTCGGTCGCCCAGACGGCCATGCCGCCGAAGATCACGACCCAGCCGGGGCCGGGCAGCGGCAGCATGATGATGCCGGCGATCACGATCGCCAGGCCGATGATGAAAACGCCCACCTGCCAGCTCAGGTGCAGCGCACGGCGCGCCTTGATGAACTCCGGCGCTCTTGAGCCGAGCCCCTGCTCGCTGTCGCCTTTCACACCGTCCACTTCGGCCTCGTCCGTCGCCACGGCAACCTCGCCCGGCTGGTCACTCCCCGTATTCATACGGCCAAACCCTACCGGACGGAAACCAGTCACCGGAATGGTCGTACCTCGCGAACGGGTTCTCGGCCGGAAGAGTTACGTAAAGACACGCAAAACACTCAGAGGGGTTTACAACGGCACCGTAGGTGGCATGTCGATTTCGCCGACGTGCGAATCCCCGAGCGCACACTGAGCGAAAGGCCCTGGCGCTTATGAACACCACGGTCAGCTGCGAGCTGCACCTGCGCCTCGTTGTGTCGAGCGAGTCCTCCCTGCCTGTCCCCGCAGGCCTGCGGTACGACACGGCCGACCCCTACGCCGTGCACGCCACCTTCCACACCGGAGCCGAGGAGACCGTCGAGTGGGTGTTCGCCCGCGACCTTCTCGCGGAGGGCCTCCACCGGCCCACCGGAACCGGCGACGTCCGTGTCTGGCCGTCGCGCAGTCACGGCCAGGGCGTCGTCTGCATCGCCCTGAGCTCTCCGGAGGGCGAGGCGCTGCTCGAGGCCCCGGCACGGGCTCTGGAGTCCTTCTTGAAGCGAACGGATGCCGCTGTGCCTCCCGGCACGGAGCACCGGCACTTCGATCTCGATCAGGAGCTCTCGCACATCCTGGCGGAGAGCTAGGGCGAGGCCCCACAAGCCGCCCGGCGCCGTCGACTCGGGGAGACGGCTCGGGCCAAGACAACCGCATACGGCATACAGCAGCGCCGTCTCCGCACCGCCGGGGGCGGCGTTGGTGTGCGTCCGCAGGCGGAGCGGGAGCAGGCCGGCGGCCCACCGCGGGAACCGTCGGCGTCGCCACGGCGTTGTAATCGACGTCACGAGCGGGGGCACGGCCGGTGCAGCCCCGGCGGATGCCACTACGATCGGCCAGCATCGGCGGGCGCCCGCCCGACCCCCCAGGCCAGGGAGCGAAACGTGCTGATCACCCACGACACCCGGTGTGCGCTCGATGCCGTGGTGGATCTGGTGAACACCGCACCGGAGGACGACGAGACCCCGGAAGGACTGCCGGACGTCGCGGCTCTCGAGGTTTTCGTACAAAAGCACGAAATCAGCGATGTCGGAGTGCTCTCGGAGTTCGACCTGTCGGCGGTGCGCAAGGTGCGCGGGCGGTTCGCCGCGATCTTCGCGGAGCCGGACGCCCGGCGCGCGGCCGGGCTGATCAACGAACTGGTCGCCGCCGCGGGCACCACCCCCCGCCTCACGGACCACGACGGCTACGACTGGCATGTGCACTACTTCGCCCCCGGCGCCTCCGTCGCCGACCACCTGGCAGCCGACTGCGGCATGGCCCTGGCGTTCTTCGTGGTGGCCGGAGAGCAGGAGCGGCTGCGCCGCTGTGAGGCGCCGGACTGCCGGCACGCGTTCGTGGATCTTTCCCGGAACCGGTCGCGGCGGTACTGCGACAGCCGTACCTGCGGAAACCGTCTGCATGTGGCCGCCTACCGGGCGCGCCGCAAGGAAGCGGCCGGCTGAGCGGCGATCGTCGACGAGCCGGCACGACAGGCCCGTCAACGCGGACCCCGGCGGGTGGCGCCGGGGGCCGCGGGTACGGCTCACAGCAGCAGCAGGTCGTGCAGCGCAGCCATGAGCAGCAGACACCCGATCACCGCAAGGAAGATCATCAGCGGTGGCTGGGAAAGGGCGAAGAGGCACCCGCGAGGCTCGTCCTGAGGTGGCGCGGCCTCGCTTTGAGTCGTGTCCAGCATCTCGCGGTGATGATGGCGCAGTTCCGCCACCTCGCGCGATCAACACGCCCGGAATGAGCGGGAGTTCGCCGGATTCCGCGATGTCCGGTTCGAGTCGTGATCACTTACGGGCGGGCAGCGACCCACTGTGTCGTTTCAGTCCTGGATGCGCGCGTCATATGCCGTGCCACTTCATATGCCGTGCTTCTTCAGGATGGCCTCGATGTCGCTGAAGTCGTCGCCGGCCTCGCCACGGGATGCGTTCGAAGGCCGGGTCGCCTGACGCCTGCCCGGGCCCAGTGAGGGCGCCGAGGCCTCCGGCGCCACCGCCTCGCGCCGCGTGGCGGCGCGGGCCTGCTTGCGTTCCTCGCGGGTGCCGCCGCGGCGGCGCTCCACCGCGCGCGTGCTCGCGAACAGCAGCCAGGACACGCCGAGGACTGCGAAACCCGCCCAGGCGGTCGGGCTGAACGCGGTGTCCGCCAGCCAGTCGACGACACCGGTCATCACCAGGCCCAGGGGCACCAGCGCATACGCGGCCGTCCGCGCGGCCGCGAGGAACCGCTTGCGGTACGCCGTGACCGCCGCGATGCCCAGGCCGGCCGCGGCGACGGCGGAACAGACGGTCTCGGCAATCATCCGGTCCTCCAGGCGGGCTGGGTCGAGGCCAGGGAGCGTGCCCTGGTCCCTTCCATCCTGCACCCCGGCCACCCCGCCGGGCCATGCCTGGGCCGGACATCAGGGACATCTCCGGGTCGTCTCCTCCGAAGGTGCCGGTGGGACCAGGTCGGATTGGGTCGTCCGCGCCCGGGCTGGGAGACTGGGGCCATGAGCGACTCCTCCCCCGACCGCCCCGCCGCCCCCGTCCTCGACGTCTGGTGCGAGCTGCAGTGCCCCGACTGCCGCACCGCTCTGGACGATCTCCGTGCCCTGCGCGCCCGTTACGGCGACCGGCTGGAGCTGCGGCTGCGGCACTTCCCGCTGGAGAAGCACAAGCACGCCTTCCCCGCCGCGCAGGCCGCCGAGGAGGCACTGGAGCGGGGGCGGGGCTGGGAGTACGTCGAGGCCGTGCTGGGCCGGGTCGAGGAGCTGGACCGTAAGGGAGAACCCTTCCTGGTCGAGGTGGCCCGGGAGCTCGGCCTGGACGCCGAGGAGCTCGACACCGCGCTCATCGACGGCCGGCACATCCTGATCGTCGACGCCGACCAGGCCGAGGGCAAGGCGATCGGCGTGACCGGCACCCCGACGTATGTGATCGGCGGCGAGCGCCTCGACGGCGGCAAGAGCCAGGAGGGCCTGCGCGAGCGCATCGAGGAGATCGCCGACCGGCTGCTGGCCGAGCAGACGGGCGCCTGACCGGCTGCTAGTGCAACGCCTTGTAGAGGGCGTACAGCGTCGTCCGGTAGCCGAGCGACTCGTAGAGCCGCTCGGCGGGGGTGTTGCCGGCGAAGACGTTGAGGCCGATGCCCCGGTGTCCGGCGACGATCGCCTGGACCTCGGCCAGCAGCATCAGCGTGCGGCCGTGTCCCTTGCCCCGGTGATCCGGGGCGGTCTCGACGTCGTAGACGAAGGCCTGTCCGTCGCGTACGCCGACCCACAGGGTGCCCACCGGCGTTCCCTCGTGCTCGAGGACGCTCAGGAACGTGTCCGGCGTGCTCAGCCCCTCCGGCAGGAGCGCCGCGTGGTCCCGCTCGGACTTGGCCCGGGCCTCGGCTTCCGGGACCCCGCGCTCGATCCAGCTGCGGAGGTGTCCCTCGTAGCTCTTCTCCAGCCACGATCCGTACTCGGCCTCCGTCATGGGCCGTGCGCGGCTGCCCGGGCGAAGATTGGGCGGGGTGTCGCCGAGGGGCTTCTCCATACCGCGGTTGCGGACGACGTAACCGAGTGCCGTGACGAGGCGCAGCGCCGGTACGGCGTCTCCGGGGACCGTCACCTCGATGCGCCGACAGCCCCAGCCGCGCGCCACCTCCTCCGCGGCGAGAGCGGCCACGGTGGCCCGGCCCCGCCGCCGGTCCGGTTCCTCGATCCGCAGCTCGGATATCCGGGCCACCGCATCGCCGAAAGCGGGATGTGTCCCCAGGTGGAGGTCGCCTACGGGACGGCCGTTCACGCACACCTGATAGCGGCGCGAACGGGTCCCGTCCTCATGGTGCTGAAGCGGCTCGGTCGGCCGCAGGGTCGTGGTCATCAGGGGTGTTCTACCCACAGTCCCGGTGCACGGCAGCCCATTTTTCCCGCCCTAGGGATCCAGGTCGTCCCCGGACCGCTCATCGAAGATCCGCATGGCCTTGGCGGTCACCGGCCCCGGTACGCCCGGCAGTTCGCGGTCGTCGACGCGGTGCACGGCCTGGACGTCCCGCAGGGTGGAGGTGAGGAAGACCTCCTCGGCCCGCTCCAGCACGTCCAGCGGCAGGTCCGTCTCCTTCGCGCCGGTCCACTCGATCGTCAACGCGCGCGTGATGCCCGCGAGACAGCCCGAGGCGAGCGGCGGCGTGTGGATCTCGCCGTCCAGGACGACGAAGACGTTCGACCCGGTGCCCTCGCAGAGTTGCCCGACCGTGTTGCCGAACAGGGCCTCGGTGGCGCCGTGTTGGTGGGCGCGGGCGAGGGCGACGACGTTCTCGGCGTACGAGGTCGTCTTCAGGCCGGTGACCGCGCCGCGTTCGTTGCGGGTCCACGGAACGGTGATCACGGCCGTGGAGTCGGCGTGCCGGGTGGTCTCGCCGAGCGCGACGACGAGGGTCGGGCCGTGATCGCCGCGGTCGGAGCCGAGGGGGCCGTGGCCGCCGGTGTAGGTGATGCGCAGCCGGCCGAGCGGCATCGGGTTGGCCTCGATGACCGCGGCGCAGGCGCGGCGGATCTCGTCGTGGTCGGGATCGGGCAGGCCGAGGCCGCGCGCGGAGCGCGTCAGCCGGTCGAGATGCCGGGTCAGCGCGAACGGGCGGCCGTCCACCGCCTTCACCGTCTCGAAGATGCCGTCGCCCACGGTCAGGCCGTGGTCGAAGACGGAGACACGGGCGGACTCGATGTTCTGCAGCCCGCCGTCGAGCCAGATCTTCACGTCGTCAGTCCCTCTCCACTCACCGCATACGCTCCCGACGCTACCGCGAGCAGCCGGGCCGCCTTCAGCTCGGTCTCCCGCCACTCCCCCTCGGGATCCGACCCCCAGGTGATCCCCGCGCCGGTACCGAAGCGCAGCATCCCCTCGCCCCGGTCGATCCAGAAGGTACGTATCCCGACGGCCAGCTCGCCGACGCCCCGGTCGGCGTCGACCCAGCCGATGCCGCCGCAGTACGGCCCTCGGGGCGCCGTCTCCAGCGCGTCGATGATCCGCAGAGCACTGGACTTCGGCGCGCCGGTGACCGAGCCGGGCGGGAAGGCGGCGTCGAGCAGCTCGGGCCAGCCGGCGCCGGCGCGCAGTTCGCCGCGCACCGTGGACACGAGATGGACGAGCCCCGGGTGCTTCTCGACGGCGCACAGGTCGGGGACGGTCACGGACCCGGTGGCACACACGCGGCCGATGTCGTTCCGCACGAGGTCCACGATCATCACGTTCTCGGCGTAGTCCTTCTCCAGCAGGTCCGCCTCGGTGCGCCCGGTGCCCTTGATCGGCCCGGACTCGACGACACGTCCGTCGCGCCGCAGGAAGAGCTCGGGGGACGCGGTGGCTATCTCGACCCCGTGCCCCGGGAGGCGGATCGTTCCTGCATACGGCGCCGGGTTGCCGCGGGCGAGCAGCGCGGTGAGGGAGTCCACATCGGCGCCCGGGCCGATCGGCGCGCTCAGGACCCTGCAGAGGTTCGCCTGGTAGACCTCTCCGGCCGCGATGTGCTCCCGGATGCGCCGTACGCCCGCCGTGTACGCGGAGCGGTCGAGGGAGGACGTCCAGTCACCGGCCGCCGGTCCGGTCCATGCGCCCGGCACCGGGGCAGGGACGGGCTCCTCTCGCACGTCACGGAAGCGGGCACAGGTCAGGCCGCCTTCGAAGTCGGCGCAGACGGCCCAGAAACCGCGGGAGTCCAGGGCCGCGGGATCGCTGGTGACATCGACGAGGCCGGTGGCGACGCGGGCGCCGAAGCGGGCGAGGGGAGCGAGGTCGAGCACGCAGTCGAGTCTATGGCCGGTGTCGCTCAGGTGACCTGGCCATGTCCCTTCGGGGAGCTTCGTCGGGTCCCTGAGCAGGCGCAGCGCAGCACGCTGCACAAACGCGTTTTTGTACTGGCCCCGGAATCCGCTAGAGTTCAACACGTCGCCGGGCCGCGGGAGCGGAACGAAACGACAAGCGGACGTAGCTCAGTTGGTAGAGCGCAACCTTGCCAAGGTTGAGGTCGCGAGTTCGAGCCTCGTCGTCCGCTCGAAGGAACAGGGGATCTTCCCGAACCCCTACACTCCTGGTGGAGTGGCCGAGAGGCGAGGCAACGGCCTGCAAAGCCGTCTACACGGGTTCAAATCCCGTCTCCACCTCCAAGGACGATTAGCTCAGCGGGAGAGCGCTTCCCTGACACGGAAGAGGTCACTGGTTCAATCCCAGTATCGTCCACTGGATCTTAGGATCCCCCGCGCGATTAGCTCAGCGGGAGAGCGCTTCCCTGACACGGAAGAGGTCACTGGTTCAATCCCAGTATCGCGCACGCAGTGCCCCGTGATCTTCTGCTCGGCAGCCGGTCGCGGTCCCGAGGACGATTAGCTCAGCGGGAGAGCGCTTCCCTGACACGGAAGAGGTCACTGGTTCAATCCCAGTATCGTCCACACGCTGAAGCCCCCGGTCTACGACCGGGGGCTTCTTTCTGCTCGGTCCGCCTCAGCTGGAGAACAGCATGTGGCCGAAGCTCTTGTGGCGCTGGTGGCCGTAGTGGCCGCCGTGGTGACCGCCGTGCGGGGCGCCCCAGGCGGGTGCCTGAGGGGCGGGGGCCGGGTAGGCCTGCGGGGCGGCCGGAGGCGGCGGGGCCGGCTGGGACCACTGGGACTCCAGGCGGGTCAGCGCCTCCAGCTCGCCGTAGTCGAGAAAGATCCCACGGCAGCCGCTGCACTGCTCGATCTGGACGCCGTTGCGGTTGTACGTGTGCATCGGCGCATGGCACTTCGGACACTGCATGGTCGGCTCAACTCCTCGCCGGTCGGTCCTGCTTCGTGTATCGCCAGGACAGACTCTGTCCGGCTGCGGTCGGTTGCACCCTACTTCGCGTATCCGGGGGTCAACTCAGGGGGGAAGGACGCCATTCGGTCACATGCGTCGACAAGGCACTGCTCGGCCTCGTCCAAGGGGCGCCCTCCGGCCACCGCCTTGGTGATCGCCCGGGCGGCGGTCTGCACGGTGAGGGCGCGGGCCGGAACGTCCAGGGCGGGCCACGGGTCGCCGTCGGCGGGGACGGCCGGGCCGCGGGCAGCGCGGTACGCGGTCAGGAAGCGGCTCCACTCCTCGGGCGGCAGCAGTCCGCAGGCGTACCAAGCGGCCGGCCGCCCGAGGTCCCAGGCCGGCACGCCCACGCCGAGGTCATCGACGTCGATGAGCAGCCAAGGGCCGTCCGGGGCGGGGTGACGCACGAGTTGGCCGAGGTGGAGGTCGCCGTGGCAGAGGGTGGCCGTATCGGGCTGGGGGGCCTCGGCGCGGGCCCATGCGGGAAGGGTGTCCCAGGCGCGGAGGACGGCTGTCGCGCCGGCGGTCGTTTCCGCGTCCGTGGCGGCGAGGGCGCGGAGGCGGGATACGGCGAGGGCGGCTTTGACGGGGCCGCGCATCGGAGGCAGGGGGGTGGGTGCGGGGGTGCGATGGAGGCGGGCGAGGAGGGTTGCTGCTGCTTCCCAGGGGGCGGCGTCGGGGTCGTCCGGGTCCACGGGGATGCCGTAGGGCCAGAAGGTCACCAGCCGGCCGTGCAGATCTGCGGGCGTGGGGCCGAGCGGGGGCAGGAAGAGGCCGGGGAGGTGTGTGGCGGCGGTCAGGCGGGGGGTCAGGCCGGCAGCGGTGACGCCCCGGGCGTGGGCCTTGGCGACCGTGTCGGCGTGCCGGACGACGGTGGCGTCGGGGCGGTCGGCGAGCGTGACCGTTGCTCCGCAGGGACAGGCGGATGTGCGGGAGTGAGCCGCGGCTTCGGCTCGGGCGGTGAGGTCGGGGAGGAGAGGGCTCGGGGTCACTGGGGTCCCTTGGGTGCGGATGCTTTGGGGGCGAGGGTACGGGGGTGGGGGCGGCGGGTTTGCCGGGCACCCGGCGTGGGGGCTGGGCGGGGGTGGGTCGCGCAGCCCGGCGCCGGCGGGGTGCCGGCTGCGCCCACACGTGCCGCCCCAGCGGCACGACTGCCCGCAGGCTACGCAGGCGGGCTGGCGGGCTGGCGGGCTGGCGGGCTGGAGGGCTGGCGGGCTGGCGGGCTGGCGGGCTGGCGGGCTGGCGGGCTGGCGGGCTGGCGGGCTGGCGGGCTGCTGCGGTGTACAGGATCACGCGCATCCAACGCACAGGCCACACCCACGTGATCACACGCACCACAACCCACCTGTGACCACAGCAACCAATAATTGAGCAACCCCCACGGCGAGCAACCACGTCCGCGAGAGCGGCGCCGGTTTAGGCGCAAAGACGACGCAATGCCGGCGCAGCTCCCCAGCTGCGCCGGCATTTGTGCCGTCCGCCGCACCCCCGTCCCCACGGGGTTTCATGGGTGGATGTCCCCGCCCGGACCGCTCTTCCGGGCCTGGGGTCGCCGCTCAGCGCCCCAGCATCACGCCCACGGACGACGCCTGTGTGGCCACTGTCTCCCAGCCGTCGAAGACGAGGAGGAGAAGGGCCGCCAGGGGAAGGGCCATGAGCGTCGCCACCAGCGGGTGGCGGCGGCCCTGGCGGCGGGGGCGCAGCAGCGTGCGCTCCTGCATACGGATCAGTGTCCGCGGTGCCGTCTGGGCCATGGTCCCTCTCCTGACCTGTGTCGGTTGTCGTTGGCAGCGGCGGGTGTCTGACCTCGGGGGACGAGTGCTGCACCCGCCGCTTGACCTCAAATCTAGGCGGCCGGGCCACCCCCGGCGTCATGCCCTCGTACCGATTGCCGGGCCTCCCCGAGGATGAGCCATCACCTGCGGAGTACTCCCCTGGGTGGAGACGGGGACCTAGGTCTCGGGGTCTTCCCGGAGGGGACGTCTGGCGTGCCCCTATTTGTCCGCGCTTTTCTCCGAGCCGTCCTCCCTCGGCACCGGCTGTTCGACCAGCGCGAGGACCCGGTTCGCCATGAAGCGGGCCGTACGCACCACCGAGCCGTTCCGGGTGACTTCGCTCACTTCCACGACACCTCGGCGCACCGCCGTCTCCACCCGGCGACCCGCCCTGCTCGCCACCGCCTCGTACGTGCGCGTCGTGTCCCCTGCGTCCACGACTATCTCCACGCGATCACCCTTCACGGGCTCAATCCCCCTTCTGTGACGGATGGTTGGAGGCCGAGCCAGGCCGAAGTCGCCCTGCTCACCCGCCCCCTGACCACCCTTCAAGTCTCCCACCCCCCACTGACAATCCATCGCCCCGAGAGGGCGCGGCCTCTGCGCACGGCGGCCCGTGGAAACGTAAGCTGTGGCTCGTCAGACGGACCGGGCAGCGGGGATGAACATGGCGATGATGCGCCTGAGGCGCGAGGACCCGCGCGTCGTCGGCTCGTTCAGGCTTCACAGACGGCTGGGCGCGGGCGGCATGGGCGTCGTCTACCTGGGCTCCGACAAGAAGGGGCAGCGGGTCGCGCTGAAGGTGATCCGGCCCGACCTGGCGGAGGACCAGGAGTTCCGCTCGCGGTTCGCGCGTGAGGTCTCGGCGGCACGGCGCATTCGCGGCGGCTGTACGGCACGGCTCGTGGCCGCCGACCTGGAGGCGGACCGCCCCTGGTTCGCCACCCAGTACGTACCCGGCCCCTCCCTGCACGACAAGGTCGCCGACGAGGGCCCCCTCGGCGCGGCGGAGGTCGCCGTCATCGGCGCCGCCCTGTCCGAGGGCCTGGTCGCCGTGCACGAGGCCGGGGTCGTGCACCGGGATCTGAAGCCCTCCAACATCCTGCTGTCCCCCAAGGGCCCGCGGATCATCGACTTCGGCATCGCCTGGGCGACGGGCGCCTCGACGCTCACCCATGTCGGCACGGCGGTCGGCTCCCCCGGCTTCCTGGCTCCGGAACAGGTGCGCGGCGCCGCCGTCACCCCGGCCACGGACGTCTTCTCCCTCGGCGCCACGCTCGCGTACGCGTCGATGGCCGACTCACCCTTCGGGCACGGCAGTTCGGAAGTGATGCTGTACCGCGTCGTGCACGAGGAGCCGCAGCTGCACGGCGTACCGGACGCCCTGGCTCCGCTCGTGCGGGCGTGTCTGGCGAAGGACCCGGAGGAGCGGCCGAGCACGCTGCAGCTGTCGCTGCGGCTCAAGGAGATCGCGGCCCGGGAGGCGCAGGGCCTGTCCGACGTACGCCCGCCCGCGCCGCGCTCCGCGGAGGCGGACCGCCCGACCGGGCGGCTCGTCGACACCTACGCCGACCAGCAGCGCGCCCAGCGCCGCCCGCAGGGCACTCCCCCACCGCGCGGCATCGGCATGCCGCGGGGCGGCGGCGCCTCGCGCGGACCCGGCCCCGCGCGCGACGGGGGCGCGTCGAGGGGCGGCAGCGCCCCGCACAGCGGTACGGCGTCGTCCCGGTCCGGGACTCGGCCGACGCCCTCCTCGCGGAACACGCCGCGTTCGGGCAACGGCAACCGGCCCCCCGCCCCGCGCAGTGGTACGAGCCGGCCGGCGCCGCGGAACACGGGGACGGGGCGGCGGCCCGCCAACCCGCAGCTGCTGCGGCAGCGGCTGTTCGTGTTCGTCGTGGTGACCCTGCTGGTGGCGCTCGGCATCGCCGCGGCGCAGGGCTGCCAGGGCCCGGACCGTGGGCTCGGCAGCGACGGGGACGTCGTACGGCAGCGGCAGGAGCAGGTGGGCCCGGACCACTCGCCGCTCGACGGGGACCCGATGTCCGATCAGTACGAGACGACGTTCGACATCTCCGAGTAGCCCGTGCCGCCATGCGGCACGACCGGCCTCACAGGTCGGGCAGGATCCGTTCGAAGAACTCCCGGTCGCCGTCGAAGACGGGGTCCAGGGACAGGAACTCCTCCGGCGTGACCCAGCGCGCTTCGCCGACCTCGTCCGGGTCGGGGACCACCTCTCCGGTCTCGGCCCGTGCGATCCACCAGTGCAGGCGGAAGCGGCCGTCGTCGGTCTCGGACTCCCATACCTTCGCCAGGGGTACGACGGTGAGGCCGACCTCCTCCTGCACCTCGCGGACGACGGCCTCCCGCTGGCTCTCCCCCGGCTCGATCCTGCCGCTGAGGGGCTGCCAGTAGCCGGGGCGTGCGACGGCGGGGCCGCGGCGGATGGCGAGGACGCGGTCGGCGCGCAGCAGGACGGCGACGATCGCCTCGCGCTGCGCCATCGCCGTAAGTCCTAGACCTGGGGGCGGCCCGTGGCCACCGCGTAGAAGGCGACCGCGGCCGCCGCGCCGACGTTGAGGGAGTCGACGCCGTGGGCCATCGGGATGCGCACCCATTCGTCGGCGGCGACCAGGGCCTGGGTGGAGAGGCCGTCGCCCTCCGCGCCGAGCATGAGGGCCACCCGTTCCATCCTGTGCGGGGCGGCCTCGTCGAGGGTCTTGGCCTTCTCGTCGGGGGTGAGGGCGAGCAGGGTGAAGCCGGCCTCGCGGACCGACTCCAGGCCCTTGGGCCAGGTCTCCAGGCGGGCGTAGGGGACGGAGAAGACGGCGCCCATCGAGACCTTCACGCTGCGGCGGTAGAGGGGGTCGGCGCAGTCGGGCGACAACAGCACCGCGTCCATGCCGAGGGCCGCCGCCGAGCGGAAGATGGCGCCGATGTTGGTGTGGTCGTTGACCGACTCCATCACCACCACCCGGCGGGCGGACTGGAGGAGTTCGGTGGCGGTCGGCAGCGGCTTGCGTTGCATGGAGGCGAGCGCTCCGCGGTGCACGTGGTAGCCGGTGACCTGTTCGGCGAGGTCCGGGCTGACCGCGTACACCGGGGCCGGGAGCTCGTCGATGACGTCGCGCATGACGTCGACCCACTTGGCCGAGAGCAGCATCGACCGCATCTCGTAGCCGGCTTCCTTCGCCCGTCTGATCACCTTCTCGCCCTCGGCGATGAACAGGCCCTCCGCCGGCTCGCGCTTGCGGCGCAGTTCGACGTCGGTCAGGCCCGTGTAGTCGCGCAGGCGCGGGTCGTCGGGGTCATCGACGGTGATGAGATCGGCCACAGGGTGATACTGCCTTGTCCTGGGTGCGGTGCCAACGGCTTGGGACGGTCGGGTTACCCGCGGTTACGCGGAAGGGTTCGGTCCGACGTTCACGACCTCGCCGATGACGATGACCGCCGGGGGCTTCACGTCCTGGGTCCGTACGGTCTCCGCGACCGTCGCCAGGGTCGCGTCGACGCGGCGCTGGGCGGCCGTCGTGCCCTCCTGGACCAGGGCGACCGGTGTGTCGGCGGACTTGCCGTGCGCGACGAGAGTCTCGGCGATCTTGCCGATCTTGTCGACACCCATGAGGATCACGAGAGTCCCGGTCAGCTTGGCGAGGGACGGCCAGTCGACGAGGGAACGCTCGTCGTCGGGGGCCACGTGGCCGCTGACCACGGTGAACTCGTGCGCCACGCCCCGGTGGGTGACCGGGATGCCGGCCGCGCCCGGAACCGAGATCGAGCTGGAGATACCGGGGACCACCGTGCAGGGGATGCCGGCTTCGGCGAGGGCCTGCAGCTCCTCCATACCGCGGCCGAAGACGTACGGGTCGCCGCCCTTCAGCCGAACGACCGACTTGCCCTGCTTGGCGTGCTCGATCAGGGCGTTGTTGATGGCCTCCTGGGCCATGAAGCGGCCGTACGGGATCTTCGCCGCGTCGATCACCTCGACGTGCGGCGGGAGTTCGGCGAGCAGGTCGCGCGGGCCGAGCCGGTCGGCGATGACGACGTCGGCCTCGGCGAGGAGGCGGCGCCCGCGGACGGTGATCAGGTCCGGGTCGCCCGGGCCGCCGCCGACCAGGGCGACGCCGGGGGTACGGGTGCGGTGGTGGGGGGCGACGAGGGTGCCGTCGCGCAGGCCCTCGACGACCGCGTCGCGGATGGCGGCGGTGTGGCGGGGGTCGCGGCCGCGGGCGCTGGTGGTGAGGACGGCGACCGTGACGCCCTCGCTGTGGCCGGTGGCGGGGGTCCAGGCGGTGGCCGCGTCGGCGTCGTCGGAGCGGACGCACCAGACGCGGTGGCGCTCCGCTTCGGCCGAGGCCCGGGTGTTCGCCTCCTTGTCGCCGGTGGCGATCAGGGCGTACCAGGCGTCGGCGAGGTCGCCGTCCGCGTAGGGGCGCCGTTCCCAGGTGATCTCGCCGGCGTCCGCCATGGCCTCGACCGAAGGGGTCGCCTCGGGCGATACGAGGAGGATGTCCGCACCTGCCGCGATCAGTGCCGGGAGGCGGCGCTGGGCGACCTGGCCGCCGCCGAGGACGACCACTTTGCGGCCGGTGAGGCGGAGGCCTACGGGGTAGGCGGGGTTTTCGGCCATGAGGTGCGGCTCCTCGGACAGGCAGTGCGGTGGCTTGCAGGCCTCTGACGTGCGGATTTTACGGGGTGGGCGTGGTGGGCGGCACAGGTGTCCGGTGGCTGAGCATCGTGGCCGGGTGCGGGTGCGTGGGCTGTGCCCACCCTCCCCCACTCTCGGCTTCGCTCGAGCGGGGGGACCCCCATCGCCCTGCGGAACGACTTCCCACAGCCCCACGGGCAGCCGTACGCAGCCTCCCCGCGTCCCGGCAACCGCTACTTCTCAGTTACCCCCGCCGAATCGAACGTCGCCACCTCGTGCATCGCCCTGGCCGTGCTCTGGACCAGCGGCAGGGCCAGCAGTGCGCCCGTGCCCTCGCCCAGTCTCAGGTCCAGGTCGACCAGGGGGCGCAGGCCGAGCTTGTTGAGGGCGGCCACGTGGCCGGGCTCGGCGCTGCGGTGGCCGGCGATGCAGGCGGCCAGGACCTCCGGGGCGATCGCGCGGGCCACCAGGGCGGCGGCGCCGGCGCTGACGCCGTCCAGGATCACCGGGGTGCGCAGGGAGGCGCCGCCCAGCAGGAGGCCGACCATCGCGGCGTGTTCGAAGCCGCCGATCGCGGCGAGGACGCCGATGGGGTCGGCCGGGTCGGGCTGGTGGACCTCGATGGCGCGGCGGACGACCTCGGTCTTGCGGGCGAGGGTCTCGTCGTTGATGCCGGTGCCGCGGCCCGTCACCTCGGCCGGGTCGGTGTCGGTGAAGACGGAGATCAGGGCCGCCGACGCGGTCGTGTTGGCGATGCCCATCTCACCCGTGAGCAGGGCCTTGTTGCCGGCCGCCACCAGGTCACGGGCCGTCTCGATGCCGACCTCGATGGCCTGCTTGGCCTCCTCGCGGGTCATCGCGGGGCCGGTGGTCATGTCGGAGGTGCCCGCGCGGACCTTGCGCGGCAGGAGGCCGGGGGTGGCCGGGAGGTCGGCCGCCACGCCCACGTCCACGACGCAGACCTCAGCGCCCACCTGGCCCGCGAAGGCGTTGCAGACCGCTCCGCCGCCCAGGAAGTTGGCCACCATCTGGGCGGTGACCTCCTGCGGCCAGGGAGTGACGCCCTGGGCGTGCACGCCGTGGTCGCCGGCGAAGATCGCGACGGCCGCGGGCTCCGGGATCGGCGGCGGGCACTGGCGGGACAGCCCGGACAACTGCGCGGAGATGATCTCCAGCATGCCGAGCGCGCCGGCCGGCTTGGTCATCCGCTTCTGCCGCTCCCAGGCCTCGCCGAGCGCCTTGGCGTCCAGCGGGCGGATCTGCGCGACGGTCTCGGCGAGCAGGTCGTGCGGCTCCTCGCCGGGCAGGGCACGGCGGCCGTACGTCTCCTCGTGCACGACCCACGACAGCGGGCGGCGCTTGGACCAGCCGGCCTGCATCAGCTCGGGCTCGTCCGGGAACTCGTCGACGTACCCGACGCACAGGTAGGCGATGACCTCCAGGTGCTCGGGCAGGCCGAGGGCGCGGACCATCTCGCGCTCGTCGAAGAAGCTGACCCAGCCGACGCCGAGGCCCTCGGCGCGCGCGGCGAGCCAGAGGTTCTCGACGGCGAGCGCGGCGGAGTACGGCGCCATCTGGGGCTGGGTGTGCCGGCCGAGGGTGTGGCGGCCGCCGCGGGTCGGGTCGGCGGTGACGACGATGTTGACCGGGGTGTCGAGGATGGCCTCGATCTTCAGTTCCTTGAACTGCTTGGCCCGGCCCTTGGGGAGGGACTTGGCGTACGCCTCGCGCTGGCGCTGGGCCAGTTCGTGCATGGTGCGCCGGGTCTCGGCCGAGCGGATGACGACGAAGTCCCAGGGCTGCGAGTGGCCCACGGAGGGCGCGGTGTGGGCGGCCTCCAGGACGCGGAGCAGCACCTCGTGCGGGATCGGGTCGCTGCGGAAGCCGTTGCGGATGTCGCGGCGCTCGCGCATGACCTTGAGGACGGCCTCGCGCTCGGCGTCGTCGTAGGCGGGCGCGGCGGGGCCGGTGGACTGACGTGCTTCTTCCACTGGGGCCGTGCTCTCTTCCTGGTGGTCTTCCTGGTCGGCGGCCCGGGTGTCCAGGTCCTCCGCGTGCTGGACGACGTCGGGGTCGCCCTCGCGGGGTGCGGGGACCGGGGCGACGGAGGCCGGGGCCTCCTCGGCGGGCAGGACGGTCGGCCGCGGCGGGGTCGGCGCGAGGTGCGGGGCGGTCGGCACCGAGCCCTCGACCGGGACGAACTGGCCGAGGGGCTGCTCGGGCGTGGGCTCCAGAGGGGTGCCGGACGGGAGGACGGCCGTGGCCTCTCCCTGGCCGGACTCCACGGGCCCGACGGGCTGTTGGGCCGGGCCCTGCGGGGCCTGCGTGGACTGGGCCGCGGGCTGGAGCTGCGGTCCGGCGGGTACGGCGACGAACGGCTCGGGGGCCTCGGCCGGTGCGGCATCCGTCGGGGCGGGCTGCGGGGCGGCGGTGTCCGGTGTGAGCGCGTCCGGGGCGGAGGGCTCGGCAGCGGGGTCCGAGGCGGCGGCCGCGGCGAGTGGCTGGGGGGCCTCGGCCGACTCGGGGGTCGCGTCCGGGGTCTGCTGGGCGGCCGGCACCTGGGACGAGGGGGCCGCGGTGTGAGCATCCGCCTCGGGGGCCGTCTCCCCGGCGACCGCGGCCTGCGCTGCGACGGCTGCGTCGGCGTCCACGGGGACGCCGTCCTGCACCGGCTGCGGGACCTGGGCCAGGTTCGGGTCCGCCACGGCAGCGGGGGCCTGCTGCGGGTCGTGAGCGGGTTGTGCGGCCGCGGTGGAGGGCTCGGTCTGCTGCTGGGCGGCCTGCTCGGCGTCCGAGGGCTCCGGCGTCGATGCGTGCGTGACGGCCGCGGAGGCGTCCTGGGTGGGCTGTGCCGCCTGTCCGACCTGCTCGGCGTCCCCGGGCTCGGGGGCCTGGGCCGCTTCGGGTGCCGTCGGGTCGGCAACGGCCTCGGGGGTCGGCTGGACCTGGACCGAGGCGGCGCTGTCGACTCCGGCCTCGGCAACCTCGACGGCGGGGGCAACCTCGACGGCTGGGGCAACCTCGGGGGCAGACTCTTCGGTGCCCTGGACAGGAGCCTCGGGCACGGCAGCGTCGGCGGCCTGAACAGCCTCGGAGGACGGAACCTCGGGGGCCTGATCGGCATCGGCAGCGGGCGTCTCGGACATCGGTGCTCCTTCAGGAGCGGGCGCTGCGACGCCCTGAGTCGCATCGGGGGCGGGGTCTGTCACGGCCTGGACCGCATCGGGCGCAACCTCTGCCAGGGCCTGGACCGCATCAGGAGCGGGCGCTGCGACGGCCTGGACGGCATCAGGGGTGGGCTCCGCGACGGCCTGCACGGCCTCGGGGGCCGGCGCTTCGGAGACGTCCGCGGTCTCAGCCGCAGCAGCCTCGCCGTGCTGCGCCGCCACAGGCACGGCCCCGCCGGAAACCTCGGCAGCCTCGGCCACGGGCACAGTGGACGCCTCGGCGTCCGCACCCGCAGCGACACCCACAGCCCGCGCGCCCTCGGCCGCAGCATCGGCGACCGGGGCGCCCTCGGCACCCGGCACCCCCGCCGCAGCCTGCGCGGGCTCGATGCCCTGCCCGGCCTCGGGTGCGTCGCCGACTCCCGGGCCCTGTACGGCATTCGCGGCACCGGTCACGCCGGGCACCTGCCCGGCGTTCTCGGCCCCACTCACCGGAACGTCTCCGCCCTCAGCACCGGACGGACCCGCCTCTGCCGCTCCAGCCCCGGAGCCGGCGGTCTCGTGCGCGGCCACCGGCAGCTGACCGGCATCCTGGCCCTGCCCTGCCTCCGCGCCCGGCACCTGCCCGGCACCCGGCATCCCCCCGGCGTCGGCCGCAGGCCCCGTGCCCGGAGCGTCACCGGACTGCGCACCCGGGTCCGCACCGGCGACCGGCGCGGCGTCGGGGATGGGCGGCACCGGACCGGCGGGCGCACCCTCGTGCGGTACGGCCGCACCCGGTACGCCACCCTGCGGAGCGTCCGCGACGGCCGGCGCGGCATCCGGCACACCCTGGGGAGCGCCACCCGTGGCCACGGCCTCCGTGGCGACCCGAGCCACCACGGCCTGCGCCGCGCCCATCGGCTGCCCGGCCGGAACAACCGTTTCGGCAGCCGCCGCCTCGGCGCTCACCGGCGCCGGGGCCGGAGCCTGGGCGGCCTGGGCGGGGGCGCTCCAGGGCGCCGCCGCCTGCGGAACCGACGCCTCGCGGTGCTGCGGGGCGTCGAGGTACTCGGGGCCGGCCGCACCGGGCCGCCCCGCGGGTGCGCCGACGGCGCCGCGGTCGGCGAGGGAGCGGACCGGACTGGCGGAGGCGTCGGGGATGGGCGGCCCGAGATGCAGCGGGCGCCGCGGGGTGATCGGTGGAATCGGCGTCGTGGGGGCCGTGGGGCCCGGCACGCGGACGGCGCTGAGGTCGACCGAGCCGCTGTCGCGGCCGGAGAGCTCGTGCGGGCCCGGCTCGTGCAGGGCCTCGACGACCGGCTCCGGCGCGGGCGGGGCGACCTCGTTGCCCCAGGCGCCCTGGGAGCCGGGCAGCAGCAGGTCTTCGTCCTCGGCGGTGGTCTCGGAGAGGTAGGTGTACGCACCGTGCGCCGCGGGGGCGCCCGGCTGCTCCACCATGCCTGCGCTCTCCGGCAGTCCCTCGCCCGGGACCTGGCCGGTGTCGGTCATGCGTACCCCTCGCCCATCGGTTAGTGCTCCTACGACCAGCTCACCCGGGAACGGCGCACCGACCGCCCCCGCAGTGAAGAACGAGCGTGCGTGCCCAGCGGCACGAACGACCCGCCCAAAAAAGGCGACAAAGCCATTGAGTGGCATTGTCGTGGCCGTTCGGCCGTCGCGACAGGTTGATCCGCGACAGGCCGCTGTGGACTGCGCCACGTTGCGCGTCCTCCGGTTCTGCCGTACCACACCCACCCCAAACGGGGCGTGTTTTTCCGGACATTGACCGACGAAGCGCCGGGCGACCGCGTGCGGTACAACGATCGGCCAGCCTACCGCGCGCGGTACGACAACAGGATCACGGGGACGGGCAGACGGTCATACCGCGCGGTCGGGCAGCACCCCGCTGAGCAGGAACGAAACAGTCCGCTCTCGCTCCGTCCAGGCCCGCGTGTCGAGTTGGACGGACTGCAGCAGGGCGCACTCCACGTCGTACCCGTGCTCGGTGAGGTCGCGGCCGATGAGTTCGGCGGCGTCGCGGGTCGCGGCGTGCGTGACGATGCGCTGCGGGCGCCGGTCGGCCACCGCGGAGACGACGGCCGCTCCCCCGCCGCCGACGCGGACGACGTCCGGTTCGGGGAGGTTCTCCAGAATGTGCGGGGCGGTGCCGTGGACGATCTGCAGCTGGACCCCGAAGCCGCGCGCGTTGACCCCGGTGCGCTCGCAGGCCCGTGCGTCGCGGTCGACGGCGATGACGGCGGCCCCGGCCCGGGCGGCCTCGGTGGCGAACGCGCCGCTGCCGCAGCCGATGTCCCACACGAGGTCGCCGACGCGCGGGCCGAGCCGGGTGAGTTGGGCCGCGCGCAGGGGTTCCAGCTCGCCTTCGCCCATCAGACCGCCGTACGACTCCGCGGGCAGGGTCCAGCCGCGCGGCCCGGCGCCCGGGTCGCGGCCGGCGATCCATCCGCCGCCCTCGGCCGCGGCGCCTGTTCCGGGGTGTCCGCCGATGACGATGACGACGTTCGGGTCGCGCCAGGTGTGGTCGGCGGCCTTGTCGGAGGTGACGACGGTGACCTGCTCGTGGCCGGTGCCCAGTGCCTCGCAGATGACGAAGGTGCGGTGGACGCCTTCGAGGAGCAGGCCGAGCTCGGCGGGTCCGGCGCCCGGTGAGGTGAGGACGGCGACCTTGGTGTGGGCGCGGCACACATTCACCGCGCGTCGCAGGGTGCGTCGGTGTGCGACGACCACCTGGGCATCGTCCCAGGGCATGCCCGCGCGGGCGAAGGCGGCGGCGACCGAGGAGACGGCGGGGACGACCTCGACCTCCAGGCCGAACTCCGGTGCGCGCAGGGTCCGTACGACGCCGAAGAAGCCGGGGTCGCCGTCGGCGAGTACCACGGCGGTGCCGCGGTGGCCGGCGATGCGGCGGGCGGCGAGGGCGACGCTGCCGAGGCGGATGCGCTCGGCGGCGGGCGGCACCTCGGGGAGCGCCAGGTGGTGGGCGGCACCGGCCACCAGCGTGGCGGCACCGAGGGCGGAGCGTGCCGCGGCGGTCAGCGGCGAGCCGTCCCAGCCGATCACCGTGACGCGGTCGGCCATCGTCGTCAGTCTCCAGGGATTACGCGGGTCGTCGTGGGGTCAGCCCGAGGGGCGGGCTTCGTGAGGGTACCCGGTTGCCACTGCGGCACCAGCGGTGCCCGATGGTTCGCTTCCCGTCAGTTCCACTCGCCGAACGAGCTGAAACCGCCGCCGGCCGCCTGGTCGCCGACGCCTTCCAGGTCCTCGGGCAGCAGGCTCCAGACGATGAGGTCGGTACGGACGTCGGTCCACTCGCCGCTGTCCGTTCTCGTCCTGGCTATCCAGGCCCCCCGCAGCACGCCCTCGCTGATACAGCCGATCTTCTGCGCCACCTGCTGGGAGGCGGTGTTGTCGGCGGCGGTGCGCAGCTCCAGTCGTTCGAACTTCTGGTCGTGGAAGAGCCACTGCGCGGTGGCCAGGGCCGCCTCGGACGCGTAGCCCTCACCGCGGGCCCAGGGCGCGATGACGTAGGAGAGCTCGCTGGAGCGGATGCGCCAGTCGGTGTTCTGCAGGTGCACGATGCCGACGAGGCGCTGGGTGAGGAACTCGTCGACGGCGAAGACGATGCCGCGTCCCCCGGTGCGTTCGGCGGGGGCGAGTTCGGTGATCCAGGCGCGGGCGTCGGCCTCGGTGTAGGGCTGCGGCACGGAGGTCCAGGCGGTGACGAGCTCGTCGTTCATCATCTCGGCGAACGCCTCGATGTCCAGTTCCTCGAAGGGACGCAGCACCAACCGCTCCGTGCTGATGGAGATGTTGGGGAAGGTGGTGGTCATGCGCCGCTCCGTAACCTTCGGAAAACCTTCAGGGCCTGCTGAACTGCCCAGCATGCAGCATGAAAGCACTGAACTGCACGACGGGGTCCACTCCATGTGAGCGAGTGGACCCCGTGCGTGGCGATACGCGGTATACGCCCCGTCAGATGAAGGCGGCCCGTCAGAACGCCGCGACGACGGCGCCGTCGTACTTGTCCTCGATGAACTTCTTCACCTCGGGCGAGGTGAGCAGCTTCGCCAGCTTCTGCACGCGCGGGTCGTCCTCGTTGCCCTTCTTCACGGCGAGGAAGTTGCCGTACGGGTTGTCCTTGGGCGACTCGGCGGCGATGGCGTTCTCGGCCGGGCTGAGGTCGGCCTCCAGCGCGTAGTTGCCGTTGATGACGGCGGCGTCGACGTCGCCGAGGGAGCGCGGCAGCTGGGCCGCCTCGAGCTCCTTGAACTCGATGTTCTTCGGATTGGCGGCGATGTCCTTCGGCGTCGCTTCGTAGCCGACGCCCGCCTTCAGCTTGATCACACCGTTGGCCTCCAGCAGCTTCAGCGCGCGGGCCTCGTTGGTGGTGTCGTTCGGCAGGGCGACCGTGGCACCCTTCTTGAGGTCCGTGAGCTTCTTGACGCCCTGGGAGTACACGCCGAGCGGCTCCAGGTGCACCGTGGCGTTCGGGACGGCGACGATGTCGGTGCCGTTCTTCTTGTTGAAGTCGTCCAGGTACGGCTGGTGCTGGAAGTAGTTGGCGTCGACCTCACCCTGCTGGACGGCCGTGTTCGGCGTCACGTAGTCGGTGAACTCCCTGACCTCGAGCTCGAGGCCGGCCTTCTTCGCGAGGTGGTCCTTGATGTAGGTGAGGATCTCGCCCTGCGGGGTCGGCGTGGCGGCGACGGTCAGCGGGGCGTTCGCGTCGGCCGCGGCGGAGTCCTTGTCCGAGCCGCAGGCGGAGAGCCCGAGGGTGAGGGCTCCGGCGGCGAGGACGGCAGTGGTGATCTTGGCGGTGTTACGCACGAAAAGTGCCTTTCCTATGGGTGGTGCGACCCCGACATGAGTCTGCGGGGAGTTCTGGTGTCCGTCCGGGATGGTTCAGACGGTCTTGCTGGTGGCCGTGGACGCCTTCAGCAGCCGGAGCTTCGGCGCCGGGCCCGAGCGCCCGTCCCGCCGGTGCAGGGACCGCGCCGCGTAGTCGCCGGCGAATTGGATGAGGGAGATCACGACGGCGAGGATCGCGACGGTCAGCCACATCAGTTCGGTCTCGAAGCGCTGGTAGCCGTAGCGGATGGCGATGTCGCCGAGGCCGCCGGCGCCGACGGTGCCGGCCATGGCCGAGTAGCCGATGAGGGCGACGATCGTGGTCGTGGTGCCGGCGATGAGGGACGGCAGGGACTCGGGTACGAGGACCTTGCGTACGACCGTCCAGGTGTTGCCGCCCATCGACTGCACGGCCTCCACGAGCCCACCGTCCACTTCGCGGACAGCCGTCTCGACGAGGCGCGCGAAGAACGGGATGGCGCCGATGGCGAGCGGCACGATGGCGGCCTCACGGCCGATCGTCGTCCCGGTGACCCAGCGCGTGAAGCTCATCAGCGCGACCATCAGGATGATGAACGGCATCGACCGGGCGACGTTCACGATCTGCCCGATGACCTTGTTGGCGAGGACGTTCTGGAGCAGGCCGCCCTTGTCGGTGAGGACGAGGAGGATGCCGAGCGGGAGGCCGCCGACGACGGCGATGAGGGTGGACCAGCCGACCATGTAGAGGGTGTCCCAACACGCCTGCTCCAGCAGGGGCTGCATCTCGGACCAGGTCACAGCTGGGCACCTTCCTTCAGCAGAACGGGCTCCTGGCCCAGTACGTCGATCTGCAGGCCCTGTTCGCGCAGGAAGCCGATCGGTACGACGTTGTCCTCGTAGCGCCCGGGCAGCTCGATGCGCATGCGGCCGACCTGGAGGCCGCCGACGGTGTCGATGGCGGCGCCGAGGATCGAGATGTCGATGTTGTAGGTGCGCGAGAGCTGGGAGATGACCGGCTGGGTGGCGGCCTCTCCCTGGAAGGTCACGTCGACGACGGTGCGGTCGTCGGCGGAGGCCTCACCGCCCACCGGGAAGAGCGCGGAGGCCAGTTCGGAGCCGGGCGTCGCGAGCAGTTCGCTGACCGTGCCGGACTCCACGACGCGGCCGTTCGCCATGAGCGCGGCCGAGTCGCAGATGGACTTCACGACGTCCATCTCGTGCGTGATGAGCAGAACGGTCAGGCCCAGCTGCCGGTTGAGGTCGCGCAGCAGCTGGAGGATGGAGCGGGTGGTGTCCGGGTCGAGGGCGCTGGTGGCCTCGTCGGAGAGCAGCACCTTGGGGTCGCCGGCCAGGGCGCGGGCGATGCCGACGCGCTGCTTCTGACCGCCGGAGAGCTGGGCCGGGTAGGCCTTGGCCTTGTCTGCCAGTCCGACCAGGTCGAGCAGCTCCAGCGCCTTGCGCGACCGCTCCTTGCCGGACTTGCCGAGGATCTCCAGCGGCAGCTCGACGTTGTCCTGGACCGTCCGCGAGGACAGCAGGTTGAAGTGCTGGAAGACCATGCCGATACGGCTGCGCGCCCGCCGGAGCTCCTTGCCGGCCCGGGGTCCGCGGCCGGCGAGGGCGGTGAGGTCCTGCCCGGCGACGGTCACCGTCCCGGACGTGGGGCGCTCCAGCAGGTTGATGCAGCGGATGAGCGAGGACTTGCCGGCGCCGGACTGGCCGATGACGCCGTACACCTCGCCTTCGCGGACGTGCAGATCGACGCCGTCGAGGGCGGTGACCTCGCGGCCGCGGCTGCGGTAGACCTTGGTCAGGCCCGATGTGGTGATCACTGGGATTCCGTCACTGTCGAGTACGCGGGCATGGCTGTGCCCTGGTACGGAAGGGAAGATGTGCGCGGGGCAGCGTGGTCACGTACGGCTCAGGACGTACGGCGCACGGACATGCCGGGCAGCTCGCTTCGGGGCGCGAGGCTCAGAAAGTGGTGCAGGGGCCCTCTAGAAGGCGCACATTCGACACATACAACGAGCACCGGGCGTCATGGTCGCCTCGGTCGCAGCAGTGCGGCAGCTCGTCGTGGTCATGCGATCAGTAAACCAGACGTACGGTCCTTACCTGCCGCCGCTGTCCGCATACTGGACAGTGGTGGACAGTCGGCGGACAGTCCTCAGCCGCGGACGGAGATCTCCACGGCCCCGTCGATGACCAGCGCGGACAGGGCCGACAGGTCCCGCACGACGAGGTCGGCGTCGAGTTCGTGGGCCTGATGGGTTGTGGTCAACGCCACGGTGGTCATCCCGGCCGCCCGACCGGCCGCCAGCCCCGCCGGGGCGTCCTCGAAGACGACGCAGTGGGCCGGGTCGACGCCCACTTCGCGGGCGGCGAGGAGGTAGGGCTCGGGGTCGGGCTTGCCTCGGGTGATGTCGTCGGCGGTGACCATCGTCTTGGGGAGGATGCCGACGGCGTCGAGCCGGGCCTCGGCCAGTCGGCGGGTGGCGGAGGTGACGACGGCCCAGCGGTCGGCCGGCAGCGCGTCGAGGAACGCCCTCGTGCCGGGCAGCAGGCGCACACCCCCGTTCGGTACGTCCTCCACCTCCAGCGTCTCGATCCGCGCGAGGGCCTGCGGCACGACGTCGGCGGGCAGCAGCTCGGCGACTATCTCGACGGCCGGGCGTCCGTGCAGCTCGACCCGTGCGAACTCCTCCGTGACGCCGTACTCCTCGGCCCATCGCGCCCAGCAGCGGTCCACGGAGGCGAGGGAGGAGACGAGGGTGCCGTCGTTGTCGAACAGGAGGGCTTGTGCGCGGATCTTCATGCCCTCGACCCTAAGGTGCCCGTCGGGGGCGGCCGCACCAGCCCTTTTGGCCCGTAATAGGCTCGCCGCATGTTTGATGCCCTGACGCTGGTGACCGGTGTCGCCGCGCTGCTGCTCGCCGCGTGGTGCGGCTGGGCCGCCTACCGTGACCAGCCGACGAAGGACTGGCACTTCATCGGCATGGCCGTGGTGACGGTGCTGGCCCTGGTGCAGCTGGTGGTCGGGATCGTGCAGCTGGCGCGGGGCGAGAAGCCCGAGCAGGGCACGACGATCTTCGTGGCGTATCTGCTGGGCGCGTTCGCGTGCGTTCCGGCCGCCGGGTTCATGTCGCTGGCCGAGCGGTCCAAGTGGGGTTCGGTGACGGTCGCCGCGGGCGGTGTGGTGCTGGCCGTGCTGCAGGTGCGGCTCTATGACATCTGGGGAGGCTGAGGTGGCCGTGACCGAGGAGAAGCCGACCGGGACGCGGTTGATCAGCGGGCCCGGGATGCTGCTGGTGTGGCTGTACGGCGTGATGGTGGTCGGGGCGGTGTCGCGCTCGGCGTACCAGATCGCGACGGAGTTCGACCGGGCCCCGCTGGCCTATTCGCTGTCGGCGGTGGCGGGTGTCGTCTACGGGTTCATCACGTACACGCTGGTGCGCGGCGGCGAGAAAGCCCGCAAGGCGGCGCTGCTGTGCTGCGCCGCCGAACTCGCGGGTGTTCTGATTGTCGGCACCTGGACCTTGGCGGAGCCATCGGCGTTCCCTGACGCAACGGTCTGGTCCGACTACGGCATGGGGTACCTCTTCATCCCCGTACTGCTGCCCCTGTCGGCCCTGTACTGGCTCCGCAAGGCACGCACCCGGTAAGAGGCTCAAGCAGTGGCGACGTACGCCCCCGCCTGCTTCTCCAGCACGATCATCGGTACGCCGTCCGCGCCCTTCGACGTGCCCACCGCCTCGTAGCCCACCTTGCGGTACAGCCGCAGGTTGCCCTCGCTGCGGTGGCCCGTGAAGAGGCGGAACTTGGTGGCGCCCCGCTGTTCCACCAGGGCGGCTTCGGCGGCGCGCAGGAGCCTCGCGCCGATGCCGTGGCCCTGGAGGCGGGGGTGGACGCAGAGCTTGCCGATGGCGGCGGCGCCGTCCGGCGTGACGCTGCCGCGGACCGAGCCGACGACCTCCTCGCCGAGCCGCGCCACGAAGACGCAGTCCGCGGCGACCTCCGCGCGGACCGAGTCCAGGGTTTGGACGAGCGGGTCGATGCGGTAGTTGCCGTACAGTGCCGCCTCGCTCTGGAAGCACAGGTACTGCAGCCTGAAGATCTGCTCCGCGTCCTGCTCGGTCGCCGCCGAGATGGTCACGCTCATGCCCATGTGCGCACGCCTCCCGCTCACCTGATCACCTGTCGTTCCTCACTCCTATCCCCGCGCACTGCGGGCCGCAACCTCCGGTGTGAGCAATCGACGCAGACATCCCAGGCATCTGGAACGTTCCGGGCCGAGACTGCCCTGTGAGATACCCAACTCCCCCGCGATTTCCCGGTATGTCAGGTCGTTCGGGGAGAGCAGCGCCTCCACGAGGCGGGGGCAGCGGCCCGGCAGGCGGCGTACCGCATCCCGCAGGGCTCGGTGGCGCGCGGCCGCGAGGGCGAGGTCTTCGGGACCGTGCACGCCGTCGTCCGCCGGCTCGTTCTCGTACGGCCGTTCGCGCCGTGTCGTACGGCGGCTGCGGCGCGCCTCGGAGCGGACGGCCCTGCGCAGCCAGCCCGGCGGGTCCGCGGGCGGGCCGTCCGAGTCGAGGCGTTCCAGGAGCCGGAGCCAGACCGCTTGTTCCAGGTCGCCGGCCTCCGCTCCGCAGGCGTGCGCTTCGGCGGAGGCCTCGGCTGTGAGCAGGGGGCGCAGGGCGGCAACCAGGTCGTCCGTCATATGCGGGACGACGCGGCCGCCCGGGCACAGGGTTGCCCGGGCGGCCGGCAGTCACCCCGAACGGGGCACGGGTCTCAGCTGTTGACGAAGTCCTCGCGCGCCAGCACACCCGTGTCCGGGTTGTCGGTGAAGACACCGTCGATGCCGGTCGCGAAGTACGTCTTGTAGGCGCCGAAGACATCGCCGTAGGCGTCCGCGTCGGTGCCCTTGCGGAAGTCCGCGGGGAGGAAGGGGTTCTCGTTGCGCATGGTCCAGGGGTGCAGGATCAGGCCGACCTTGTGCGCGTCGCTCACCAGCGTGGTGGGGGTGGTGAGGTTGCCGTTCGCGTCCTTCGGGATGATCAGGTCCAGGGTGGGGCCGATGCCCTGGGCGTAGGAGGCGATCTCGCGCAGGCCGGCCGGCTTGATCAGGTCGGCGACGGTGCGCGGGTCGCCGGTCTCGACGAAGTCCCAGGGGCGGGTGGCCGGGCCGGAGAGCAGGACCACGAGCGGGTTGTCGACGAGTTTGTTCAGGCGCTGGATGCTGGTCGGCTCGAAGGACTGGATGATGACGGGCGAGTTCCGCCGGTCCTTGCCGTACTTGTGCAGCACCTTGGCGACCCGCTCCTCCAGGGCGAGGCCCTGCTTGCGGAAGTAGGTGGGGTGCTTGAGCTCGGGGTAGATCCAGACCTGCTCGCCCCGCTCACGGGTCTGCTCGTCCTGCCACTTCAGGACCTCTTCGAAGGTGGGGATCTCCCAGCGCCCGTTGTAGAGGGTGTTGTGCGGGCGGTTGGCCGGGATGCGCTCGGTCGCGCGCAGGGTCTTCAGCTCGGCGAGCGTGAAGTCCTCGGTGAACCAGCCGGTGGTGGAGACGCCGTCGAGGAGCTTCGTCTTCTTGCGGTCGGCGAACTCGGGATGGTCCGCGACATCGGTCGTGCCGCCGATCTCCGGCTCGTGCCGGCAGACGAGGTGGCCGTCCTTGGTCGGCACCAGGTCGCCCGCCTCGACGATGTCGGCGCCCATGTCGAGAGCCAGCTGGTAGGAGCCGAGGGTGTGCTCGGGCCGGTAGCCGCTGGCGCCGCGGTGGCCGATGACGGTCGGCCTGGGCAGGCTCTTCACGCCGCCTCCCTTCCGGGCCTCGGCGGCCTTCGCCGTACCGGACAGCCCGAGGACCGCTCCGCCCGCGCCGAGCACGGCCGCGCCGAGAAGCATGCGCCGTCCGGTGACGCCCGACTGCTCGTTCTCCTGGGTTCCCATGAGCACCCTCTCTGCCCGTTTCCATCATCACTGCGGGCCGATCGTAGGTGCGTGTACATGACGGACGGGAGACCTGCGGCGGAACTCGCGGGTGACGCTGAATGTCGTACGGGAAAGCTGAGGTGACGGCCCGTCGGTATGGGTTCGGCGGTGCGGGGAACGCGTCCACTACGGCTCCCGGGCGATGTCCGTCACATCGTGGCGGGCGCGTTACACGGCGCCCACGGCACGCCACCGCAGGTAAACCTGCGTCAACAGTGCGTAAGGCGTCGGTGAAGTCGGCCCTCCCGATGTGCGGGATCCCGGGAACCGCGAGTATCGTCCTCACCTGCACAGACTCATACCGAATCCCTTGACACCGGAGGGCCCGTTGTCCCGCTTCGCGCTCATCAAGGCAGTGCTCGGACCGATCATGCGCCTGATGTTCCGCCCACAGGTGGAGGGCGCGGAGCACATCCCGGGCGACGGCCCGGTCATCCTGGCCGGCAACCACCTCACGTTCATCGACTCGATGATCCTGCCGCTGGTCTGCGACCGTCAGGTCTTCTTCATCGGCAAGGACGAGTACGTCACCGGCAAGGGCTTCAAGGGCCGGCTGATGGCCTGGTTCTTCACGGGCACCGGCATGATCCCGGTCGACCGGGACGGCGGCCGGGGCGGGGTCGCGGCGCTGATGACCGGGCGCCGGATCCTGGAGGAGGGCAAGGTCTTCGGCATCTACCCCGAGGGCACGCGGTCGCCCGACGGGCGGCTGTACCGGGGGCGCACCGGTATCGCGCGGTTGACGCTGATGACCGGTGCGCCGGTGGTTCCGTTCGCCATGATCGGCACGGACAAGATTCAGCCGGGTGGGGCGGGGATGCCTCGGCCTCGGAAGGTGACGGTGCGGTTCGGGGAGGCCATGGAGTTCTCCCGGTACGAGGGAATGGATCGGGATCGGTACGTGCTGCGGGCCGTCACCGACTCTGTGATGGCTGAGGTCATGCGGCTGTCCGGGCAGGAGTACGTGGACATGTACGCGAGCAAGGCCAAGGAAGCCGCGTAGCGCCGTTTGGGTTCTCGGGTACGGCGGCTGCGGGTCCGTCGTGGCTTGTCGCGCCCACGCGGCGGAGCCGCATATCGATACAGCCCCGCGCCCCTAAGCGGCGCTGTCCAGCCGTTGGCCACGGAGCAGGAACCATGCTGCCGCTGCCGCAGTGAGCAAGACCGCCGCACCCACTCCGGACGCCAGCGCCAAGCCGTCCACGAAGGACTGCCGGGCCGCCTCCAGCAGGGCCTCGGACGTCTGCGCAGGCAGACCTTCCGCCGCCTCCACCGCACCGCCCAGTGACTCGTGGGCCTCGGCCGGAGTGCCCGCCGGGCCCGTGAAGTTGCGGTAGACGCCCGTCACGATCGAGCCGAGCACCGCGATGCCGAGGGCCGCCCCCAGCTCGTACGCCGTCTCCGACACCGCCGACGCCGCGCCCGCCTGCTCCTTCGGTACGGAGCCGAGGATCACGTCGGACGTCACCGTGAAGGAGAAGCCCGCGCCGACGCCGACCACCAGCAGGGCGGCCCCGAGCAGGGGGTAGCCCGTCGAGCGGTCGATCACCGTGAGCACGGCCAGGGCGAGGCCGATGGCCGCGAGGCCGCCCGAGACTACGGCCCGTACCGAGAAGCGGCGGGCCGCACGGCCGGCGATCAGGCCGGCCACCACCGCGCCGATCGCTGCGGGCAGTTCGGCCAGGCCCGCCTCCAGCGGGCTCCTGCCCTGCACGAGTTGCAGGAACTGGGAGAGGAAGAACACCAGGCCGGACAGGCCGAGGATGGTCAGCAGGTCGGCCAGGACCGCGCCGCTGAAACCACGGTTGCGGAACAGCCGCATGTCCAGCAGCGGGGTCGGAAGGGTCAGCTGGCGGCGTACGAAGCCGTACAGCGCGGCCGCACCGAGCAGGCCCGCGGCGAGCGTGGCCCCCGTGAGGCCGTGCGCGGCGGCCTCCTTGACGGCGTACACGATGCCGACCATGCCGATGAGCGACAGCGCGACGCTGATCACGTCCCAGGGACCGGGATTCGGGTTTCGCGATTCGGGCAGCTGCTTGATGCCGACGAGGACCAGGACCGCCATCACGGGCAGGTTGATCAGGAAGACCGAACCCCACCAGAAGTGTTCGAGCAGGAAGCCGCCGACGATCGGGCCGACGGCCGTACCGGCGGAGGCGGTGGCGCCCCAGATGCCGACGGCGAGGCTGCGTTCGCGCGTGTCGTGGAAGAGGTTGCGGATCAGGGCGAGGGTCGCCGGCATCAGGGTGGCGCCCGCGACGCCGAGCAACGCCCGGGCCAGGATCATCAGTTCCGGGGTCGTCGCGTAGGCGTTGAGCACGGATATCGCGCCGAACGCCGTGGCGCCGGCGAGCAGGATCCGCTTGCGGCCGATGCGGTCGCCGAGGCTGCCCATCGACACCAGCAGTCCGGCGATGACGAAGGAGTAGACGTCGCCGATCCACAGGAGCTGGGTGCCGGTCGGCCTCAGGTCCTCGCTGATGTAGGGGGTCGCGAGGCCGAGGACGGTCGCGTCGACGGCCACCAGCAGCACGGCGAGCACGAGGACGGACAGCGCGAGCCAGCGGCCCGGGCGCTTCACCGCCTCCGTCGTGGCTGCCGGCTGCAGGGTGCTGGTCATGATTCCTCTCTTCTGAGCGCGCCGCCGAGCAACAGCTCGACGATCATGTGGTGGAAGTCCTTGGGGGCGACCTTGCCGCTCTGCACGACCCAGGCGCCGGAGGCCAGCAGGCCGTAGAGCGCTTCGGTGAGCCAGGCGGGCGTGAGGTCGATACGGAACTCGCCGTTCTCCTGGCCGCGCCGGAAGAGGGCGGAGATCCGGGCGTCCACCCGGGCCCATCCCTCGTTCTGCTCCTCGCCCTCGAACAGCTGGTTCTCGGTGTAGAGGAAGGCGAGCAGTCCGGCCGCGGACTCGATCGCGCGCACGAGCCTGCGTACGGCATCACCGGCCGGGCCTTCGTCCAGGCGAGCCGCGTCCAGGGCGGCCTCGCACTCCGCGATACCGAGCGCCTCCAGCGCGCGGACGAGTGCGTCGCGCCCGGCGAAGTGCCGGTGCAGGGTGGCGCGGCTGATCCCGGCCGCCTTGGCGACCTCGTCCATGGTGGCTGTGGATTTGCGGGTGAGCAGGGCGGCGGCACTGCGGAGTACGTGGTCACGGTCGACGGCCATGAGACAACCATAACGCACGTGAGACATCAATGTCTCATCCAAGGCGCACGCGTCTCACAGACGGCGGCGGCGGTGGTTCCTCAGTGCCAGGGCAACTGACCGCGCCGCTCCCAGTACGCGGCCGGTTCCTCCACGAGTCCGGCGAGGCGTTCCAGCTGGCCCTCGTCGAGATCCACGACCGCCGCGTGCAGGTTGGACGCGAGCTGCACGGTCGTCGCGGCGCCGGAGAGGACCACGCCGGCCCACGGCTGTCGGAGGATCAGCGCGAGGGCGACCGCGTCGCACCCCAGAGACGTTTCTTCGGCCACGGCCTTCAACGCGTCCGGCGCGTACGGGCCCGCCAGCCGTCCGTTGGCCATGCCCTCCTTGACGATCACGGTGAGCCCGGCGTCGTGGGCCTCGGCGAGGGCGGGGCCGGCCGAGGTCTCCAGGGCGTTGTACGTCGACTGGACGGTACGGAAGAGGGGCTCGCCGTCGACGGTCACGGCGAGGGCGGCGCGGATCGCGTCGGCCTGGGCGGGGCCGCTGGTGGAGAAGCCGATGGTGAGGCTCTGGGCCGCGGCTTCGGCGAGCCGCGCATGGAGGTCCTTGTCGGTGAGGGCGGGGCTGTCCGGGGTCACCGAGTGGATCTGGTAGAGGTCGAGCCGGTCGCCGAGCAGGGCGTCGGTCTCGGCGCGCTGACGCTCGTAGGTCTCGAGGCCGTGGTCCTTGACCTCGTGCTTCTCGGCGTCGGTCGTCCAGCCGGCGGTATAGGTGTAGCCCCACTTGCTGCCGACGACGATGTCGTCGATCTCGGGGCGCGCGTTCAGCCAGTCGGCGAGGAACTCCTCCGAACGGCCGTAGGAGCGCGCGGCGTCGAAGTAGCGGACGCCTTGGGCGTAGGCGGCGTCGAGGAGTTCGTGGGTGCGCTCGCGCAGGGCGTCCACGGTGCGCTCGGCCGGGAGGTCGTCCTCCCGGCCGAGGTTGATGTAGCCCGGGCGGCCCACGGCGGCCAGGCCGAGTCCCAGATGTGCGGTGGGGGTGGTCGCGGCGGCCAGACGACTGAACGGCATGGCGGTCTCCGGGCACGTTCGGCGGACGGGTGACCCGCACCAATCTACCGACGCCGGTCCCCCCGGGCCGTGTCCGCAGAGTCCCGCCTGCCCCGCGGCGTCTGGGCCCGGGCGGACGCCGCGGCGCCGCGGCTCACCCCGCGCTGACGCAGCGCGGGCCGAAGGCCGGGTCGGCGGGACCGCTCCGCTCGAGGGCGTTGAGTACCCACTGCTGCACCAGCGGGGACTTGGGCGCCTGGTCGTGCTCGGTGAGGTCGAGCGGGCAGCGGTCCTGGAGCAGGACGTTGGTGACGTAGGAGGCGGGCCCACTGAGGAAGGAGCTGGTGTACGGCAGCACGACCTCGTCGTACTTGGTGGCGATCGCCGTGTAGTCGGGACCGACCGGGGTCTCGGGGTCGGAGTTGAGCTTCTGGAGGAAGTCGGAGCCGGCGGTCTGGTCGACGCAGGAGGGGCAGGCGGTGGCACCGGCCACGAGGGCGAGCGGGTTGGTGGTGCCGTGGTTGGAGGGCACGATGCCGACGAGGTCGTCGACCTTGGTCGCGCCGCCCAGGAACTTGACGTAGTAGCGGGGCATCATGCCGCCCTGGCTGTGGCCGACGATGTCGACCTTCTTGGCGCCGGTCGCACCGAGCACGGCGCCCACGAAGTCGCGCAGCTCGGCCGCCGAGTCCGGGATCGGGGCCGTCTCCAGGCCGCCGTACTCGAAGGAGAAGACGCAGTAACCGGCGTCCGCGAGGGCGGGCGAGAGGGTCAGCCAGTTCTCGTACGAGGTCTTGAAGGTGCCGTTCACCAGGACCACGGGCTGAGGGTGGGCCGAATCCGGCTTGCAGGACCAGTTGTTGGCGTCGGGTGGCGGAGTGTCGGCGGCGTCCGCGGAGGGTGTGAGGCCGAGGGCGCAGAGCGCGGCGACGGCTGCCACAGCAAGGAGGCGGAAGCGGCGGACAGTTCGCCTTGTACGTCTTTCGCGCATGACGTCCCTTTCATGCTCGGCTGTGATCCAACCGGTGTTCGGCAATGCCGACCGGGTAACCGGAATGGTTACCTCCGAGTAGGCGTACGTCAAGGTTTCGGCCAGTGGCCGATTTCTTACCGTTACCGAGCCGGCCGGGCAGCACAAAGGGCCCGGACGGAGGTCCGGGCCCTTCGGAGCAGGAGAAGGAGTCAGCCTTGCTTGGCCGTTGCCCACGCCCGCTGGGCGGCGAGGTCCGCCTTCACCTCGGCCAGCTGGACGGCGACCGCGCTGGGCGCCGTACCGCCACGGCCGTTGCGGGAGGCCAGGGCGCCGGGGACGTTGAGGACGGAGCGGACCTCCGGGGTGAGGTGGGTGGAGATCTTCGCGAACTGCTCGTCCGTCAGCTCGTCCAGCTCCTTGCCCTCGGCCTCGGCGACCTTGACGCACTCGCCGGCGACCTCGTGCGCGACCCGGAAGGGGACGCCCTGCTTGACCAGCCACTCGGCGATGTCGGTGGCGAGGGAGAAGCCGGCCGGGGCCAGCTCCTCCATGCGCTCGCGGTGGACGGTGAGGGTCGCCATCATGCCGGTGAAGGCGGGGAGGAGGATCTCCAGCTGGTCGATGGAGTCGAAGACCGGCTCCTTGTCCTCCTGGAGGTCGCGGTTGTAGGCGAGGGGCAGGGCTTTGAGGGTCGCCATGAGGCCGGTCAGGTTGCCGATCAGGCGGCCGCTCTTTCCGCGCGCCAGCTCCGCGATGTCCGGGTTCTTCTTCTGCGGCATGATCGACGAGCCCGTGGAGAAGGCGTCGTGCAGGGTCACGAAGGAGAACTCCTTCGTGTTCCAGATGATGACCTCCTCGGCGATCCGGGAGAGGTTCACGCCGATCATCGCGGTGATGAAGGCGAACTCGGCGACGAAGTCACGGGAGGCCGTGCCGTCGATGGAGTTGGCGGCGGACCCGTGCTCGAAGCCGAGGTCCTTCGCCACCGCCTCCGGGTCCAGGCCGAGGGAGGAACCCGCCAGGGCGCCCGAGCCGTACGGGGAGACCGCGGTCCGCTCGTCCCACTGGCGCAGGCGTTCGGCGTCCCGGGACAGCGACTGGACGTGCGCCAGGACGTGGTGGGCGAACAGGACCGGCTGAGCGTGCTGGAGGTGGGTGCGGCCGGGCATCGCGACGTCCGGGTGCGCCTCGGCCAGGCCGATCAGCGCGTCCTGGAGCTCGGCGATCAGGCCGCCGATGACGCGGGCGTGGTCGCGCAGGTACATGCGGAAGAGGGTCGCGACCTGGTCGTTGCGGGAGCGGCCCGCGCGCAGCTTGCCGCCGAGGTCCGGGCCGAGGCGCTCCAGCAGGCCGCGCTCCAGGGCGGTGTGGACGTCCTCGTCGGCGATGGTGCCGGTGAAGGAACCGTCGGCCACGTCCGCTTCCAGCTGGTCGAGCCCGGCGATCATCCGGGTCAGCTCGTCCTCGGTGAGGAGCCCCGCCTTGTGCAGCACGCGCGCGTGGGCACGCGAACCGGCGATGTCGTACGGCGCCAGCCGCCAGTCGAAGTGGACGGACGCGGACAGCTTGGCCAGGGCCTCGGCGGGACCGTCGGCGAAACGGCCGCCCCAGAGCCGTACGTCACCGCTGTTGCTGCTCACTTGCTGTGCTCCTCGGGAGGTCTGGGTGTGGCACCGCCTCCCCGTGGCGTGAACGGGGAGGCGGTCGTCAGGCTAGTGCGAACCCACCACACAGTGACATGCATGAGTATGCAGAGCTCTGCATGATTCGTCAATCCGGGTCCACGGCCGCGGAAAATCCGCAGCGCCCTTTGAACGCGGGAAACCGCTTTCCCGTATCTCTCGCCGAACGCAGGCGCCGCGTTTGTCGACAACGACCACCTGACCCGAGTGAGGCATCCGCATGTCCAGGGCTCTTCCGAAGTACAACAAGCGTCGCGTCACGTTCATCGGCGGCGCTGCCGCGGTGGCACTGTCCGGCACGGTGATCGCCGGCTTCGCCCTCGCGGGGGAGACGTCCAAGAGCAGCGCGACCGGCGCCCGCACCCTGGCGAGCCCGGGCACGATCACCTGCCCGGACGTCAGGTCGAAGCTGCCCGCGGTCCCGGCCTCCGCCAAGGCCGAGGTCGATCGCAACCTCGCGCTCCTGAACACCCAGATCCAGGAGGCCAACAAGCGCCTCGTCGACACGGTGGGCCAGGGCGGCCCCAACTTCGTCAACAACGCCATCCTGGGCCCGCTCAAGGACAAGCGTGTGGCCACGGTCAACCGCATCGCAACGGCGATCGGACGCACCGCGGCCAAGCCGCAGGGACTGGACGCGCTGGCACCGTGCACCCTCAACGCCGCCGGGACCAACGCGGGCGGCGGCGCCAAGGCCACGCCCACCCCGAAGGCGACCACTCCCTCGCAGCAGGCCGGCGGGAACAAGGGGAATGCGGGCAATGCCGGCAACGCCAACGCGGCCGGCAGGATCAGCTGCCCCGACGTGCGGTCGAAGCTGCCCGCGGTCCCGGCCTCCGCCCGGGCCGAGGTCGACCGCAACCTCGCGCTGCTCAACACCCAGATCCAGGAGGCCAACACGCGCCTGGTCAACACCGTCGGCCAGGGCGGCCCCAACTTCGTCAACAACGCCATCCTGGGCCCGCTCAAGGACAAGCGCGCGGCCGCGATCGACCGCATCGCCATCTCGATCGGCCGCACCGCCGCCAAGCCCCAGGGACTGAACTCCCTGGCCGCCTGCACGCTCGTCAAGTGACGTGACAGGCAGCCATGGCCGCCCCGTTGGCACGCCGGCCGGGGCGGCCGTGGCGGTCGCGGGCAGACCGCGGTGCCGGCAACCGGACCTCGCAATTCCTTAGACAGTCGAACGATCCACGACCATACTCATGACGTGGGAAAGACTTATGAACGCATAGACGGCAGACTCCGCACGTTCATCGAAGAGCAGCCGCTCTTCTTCACCGCGACCGCTCCCCTGTCCGCCGACGGGACGGTCAACCTCTCGCCCAAGGGCCTCAAGGGCTCCTTCGCGATCCTCGACGAACTCACCCTGGCCTACCTCGACTTCGCCGGGTCCAACGCCGAGACCATCGCTCATCTGCGGGAGAACGGCCGGATCACCCTCATGTGGTGCGCCTTCCAGGGCCCGCCCAACATCGTCCGTGTGCACGGCCGCGGTGAGGCCGTCCTCCGGGACGACCCGCGGTTCAAGGAACTGCTCGGCCACTTCCCCGGCATCGACCCGTCCCTGCACGGCCTGCGCGCGATCATCGTGGTACGGGCCGAACTCGTCCGGGACTCCTGCGGCTACGCGGTGCCGCTGATGACGTACGACGAGGACCGCGACCTGCACGGCAAGCGGTTCGCGCGCGAGGACGACGACTCGCTGAGCGCGTACTTCGCCAAGAAGGAGCACATCGCGACCAGCCTGGATGGCCTACCCGGGCTGCCGTTGCCGCTGCCCCCGTCTAGCGTCTGAGCCATGCGCCCCGGTGTCGTCGCCCTCGCGTCCGCGTCCCTCCTCGTCCTCGGTGCCGTGCCGGGAGACGGGACGCCACGTCCCCTGCCCGGGCGCATGGCCGACACCGGGGGCGGTACCCAGCTGATCACCGCGGTGGCACCCACGTCCGGTTCGACGTCGGGGACGGTCACCTGGTGGGACCGGGTGGACGGGCAGTGGGTGAAGGCCGGTTCGGCGCCGGCCCGCTTCGGCGCGAGAGGGCTCGTCGAGGGGGCCTCGCGGAAGCAGGGCACGAACACCACGCCGACGGGGCTGTACGGGCTGCCGTACGCCTTCGGCACCGAAGCGGCGCCGCGCGGCACGACGTACGAGTACCGTCGTGTCCACCAGGACTCCTGGTGGTGCCAGGACAACGACTCCCGTGCCTACAACCGCTGGACCGAGCCGCTGGCGCGCGACTGCCGTGCCGCCGAGTCGGAGCACCTGATCTCGTACGGAGCCCTGTACGCGCACGCAGTCGTCATCGACTTCAACTACGAGCGTCCGGTGAAGGGGCGAGGAGCCGGGATCTTCCTTCATGTGAAGGGGCGTGGGGCGACGGCCGGTTGTGTGGCGGTGCACCGGGAGGCGATGAAGAGGATCCTCAAGTGGGCCGATCCGCGGCGCAAACCGCACATCGCGATCGGGACGGCGAGCGGGGCGACGGCGGTCACCCGGTACTGAGCGAACCGCACTGAACACACGGACCTCCCCGCACGTATCTCTGGGCCAAGGGAACCACGCCACTCCCCCTTGTTCCGTCCCCGGAGGAACCGTGACCACCACGCTCGCAGGCGGCCGTGCCGCCCGCCGCCAGACGATGCGCCGCATCCGACCGCGCCGCTCCCCGGCCGTCCCGCTGGTCGTCGCCCTATGGGCGGGCGCGGCGGCGGTGCTGTGGCTGTGGTGGGACAACACGCCGTCCCTCGCGGACAACACCGCGAAGATCCTCGCCGCGGGCCGGATCACCGGTCTGCTCGCCGGCTACCTCATGGCGCTCGTGGTCCTCCAGATGGCGCGGGTGCCGGCGCTGGAGCGGCGGGTGGGCTCGGACCGGGTGGCCCGCTGGCACGCGATGAGCGGCCGTTACACGGTCTGCCTGGTCATCGCGCACGTCTTCCTCACCATGTGGGGGTACGCGCTCCAGGCCGGCAAGACGCTCGGCGACGTCGTCCAGCAGACGATCGACTCGGTCAACACGCTGCCCGACATGGGCAAGGCGGCCATCGGCACCGGTCTGCTGTTCTTCATCGCGTTCATCTCCATCGGGGGCATCCGCCGCCGCATCCCGTACGACACCTGGTACCACGTGCACCTGCTGACGTACGCCGCGGTGTTCCTGACGTTCTGGCACCAGATCACGACGGGCAACGAGTTCGCCGTCGAGCCGTCCGCGAAGACCTTCTGGTACGGGCTGTACGGGGCCGTGACCGTGCTGGTGGTCTGGTACCGGATCCTCACCCCGATCCGCCTCAACCTGCGCCACCGGATGTACGTCGAGGCGGTCATCGAGGAGACCCCGGGCGTGGTGTCGGTGCTGATCGGCGGGCGCAAGCTGCACCGTATGGGCGCGGAGGCGGGGCATTTCTTCCGCTGGCGGTTCAAGGCGCCCGGCATGCGGTTCAGCTCGCACCCCTACTCGCTGTCGGCGGCGCCCCGCCCGGACATGCTGCGCATCACGGTCAAGGCGATCGGCGACCACACGTCCCGGCTGCGCGACCTGCAGCCCGGCACCAAGGTGTGGGCCGAGGGCCCCTACGGCGCCATGACCGCCCAGCGCCGCAGCCGGGGCAAGGTGCTGCTGGTGGCGGGCGGGGTCGGCATCACGCCGATGCGGGCCCTGTTCGAGACGCTGCCCGGCGCGGCCGGCGACATCACCCTGCTCTACCGGGCCAACAGCACCCAGGACCTGGCGCTGTGGGACGAGCTCGCGGCCATCGCCGACGAGCGCGGTGCCCGGCTGATGTACGCGGTCAACAGCCCGGACGGCGAGCGGCCGGACATCTCGGCGGAGCGGCTGCAGCAGAAGCTGCCCGACATCGACAAGCACGACGTGTTCATGTGCGGGCCCGCCGGGTTCGCGCAATCCGTGTACGAAGCCCTGCGCGGCGCGGGTGTGCCCGCCCGCCGCATCCATCACGAGTCGTTCGAGATGTGAGCCGCGGGACGTCACACCCAGACTTCGGACTTCAGGAGCTGTAGGAGCGATGAGGAAGAGTCACCCCATCCGGCGTGTCGTGCTGGCCGGCGCGGCCACGGTGTCCGGGATCGTGCTGCTGCTGTCGCTGAAGCCGGCGACCGACCCGGCGTCCGCGCAGGCCGCGGGCGGCGCGGCACCCCCCGTGGCGGCGCAGTCCCCGCAGGGCGGCGCCCAGGCCGCCGGCTCCGGCACGGTCACCGGTGACGCCGCGCAGACCCAGTACGGGGCCGTGCAGGTGCGGCTGACCGTCAGCAACGGCAAGATCACCCGGGCGGAGGCCGTCCAGGCCCCCAAGGGCGGGCGGAGCGACCAGATCACCGCCGACGCCGTGCCCAAGCTCAACCAGGCGGCGGTCGCCGCACAGAGCGCCGGCATCGACGCGGTGTCGGGCGCGACGTACACGAGCGCCGGCTACAAGGAGTCACTCCAGTCGGCCATCGACAAGGTGAAGGCGAGCGCGGGCTCGTCCCAGGGCTCCGGTTCGCAGGGCTCGGGCGCCGCCCAGGCCGGCACCGTCACCGGCAAGGCCGTCCAGACCCAGTACGGTCCGGTCCAGGTCCGGATCACCGTCAGCGGCGGCAGGATCACCAAGGCGGAGGCGGTCCAGGCGCCCAAGGGCGGCCGGAGCGACCAGATCACCGCCGACGCCGTGCCGAAGCTCGGCCAGGCGGCCGTGGCGGCGGGCAGCGCCGACATCGACGCGGTCTCCGGGGCGACGTACACCAGCGCCGGCTACAAGGAGTCACTCCAGTCGGCCCTGGACCAGGACGGTGGCTGACACGGTGGTGGAACCGACACAAGCTCCCGCCGCGGTGCGTCATGCGGAGGAGGTCATGGGGACGGTCTTCTCCTTCGACGTCCGCGGCGGGAATCCCGGTGCCGTGCAGTCGGCGCTGGCGGCTGCGGTCGCCGGGCTGCACCGGGACGACGAGGTGTTCAGCACGTACCGCGACGACAGCCAGATCTCCCGGCTGGCGCGCGGAGAGCTGACCGTCGACGAGTGCGATCCGGAGGTCGCCGAGGTGCTCGAACTCGGCGCCGAGGCGGAGCGGACCAGCGACGGCTGGTTCAGCACGTCGTACGAGGGCCGCCTGGACCCGACGGGCATCGTGAAGGGCTGGTCCGTGGAGCGCGCGGCACGCCGCCTGCGGGCCGTGCCCGGTGTGACCGGCGTGAGTGTCAACGGTGGCGGTGACGTGCAGCTGCTGGGTGTGCCGGGCCCGGAGCGCCCGTGGCGGGTGGGGGTGTCCGACCCGCTGCGCCCCGGCGGACTCGCGGCGGTCATCTCCGCCGCCGGCCTGGACGAACTGGCGGTGGCCACGTCCGGTACGGCGGAACGCGGCGCCCACATCGTCGACCCCCGCACGGGCCGCTCCGCGGTGACGGACCTGGTGGCCGTGACGGTCGTGGCCCCGTCGGTGACCTGGGCGGACTGCTGGGCGACGGCGGCGTTCGCGATGGGCTCGCGGCAGGGGTTGCGCTGGCTGGAGTCGCTGCCGGACGTGGAGGCGCTGCTGATCACGGCGGGGGACGAGGTGCGCTGCACCGGGGGGCTGGCGGCGCGGCTCGGCTGAGCGGGGGGGGACCTCAGGCAGCGCCGGGCTGGGCAACGCCCTCAGGGGCGCGGGGCTGTGTTGAATATGCGGCTCCGCCGCGTGGGCGCGACCAGCCACCACGCCCCCACAGTCGGCGAATCACCGCCACCACCCCACTCAGTGGCCGTTCTGAGCCAACCGCAACAAGTGATCCGCCAAGGCCTGACCCCCCGTAGGGTTCCGGCTGATCAACAACAACGTGTCGTCACCGGCGATCGTCCCGAGAATGTCGTGCAGCTCGGCCTGGTCAATCGCCGAGGCCAAGAACTGCGCGGCCCCCGGAGGGGTACGCAGGACCACGAGGTTGGCGGAAGCCTCCGCGGAGATGAGCAGCTCCTGCGACAACCGCCGCATCCGCTCCTCCTTCGCCGACTCCCCCAGCGGCGCACGAGGCGTACGGAAACCGCCCTCACTCGGCACCGCATAGATCAGGTCACCGTCGTTGTTACGGATCTTCACGGCGTTCAGCTCGTCGAGATCCCGGGAGAGCGTCGCCTGAGTGACGCTCAGCCCGTCATCCGCAAGAAGCTTGGCCAACTGGCTCTGACTCCGCACGGGTTGCCGGTTGAGAATGTCCACGATCCGGCGGTGACGTGCGGTGCGGGTCTGCGGAACGGCAGGGCCCGCGACCCCGTTCGCCCCGTTCTGCCCGTGGTCCTGCGCCTGACTCATCGTCGTCTCATTTCCGGATCATCCGTCCCCGTCGGCCTCGTCCAGGACGCCGGGAAGGGCCTGGAGAAGCGCCTCCACTTCGTCGTCACCGAGGTTCAGCGGCGGCATGAGCCGTACGACATCGGGGGCGGGCGCGTTCACCAGGAAACCGGCGTCCTGAGCCGCCTGCTGCACCTTGGCGGCGAGCGGCTCGGTGAGCACGATACCCAGGAGCAGGCCCGCGCCCCGGACATGGGAGATCAAGCGATGTCCCAGGGCCTCGATCCCGTCCCGCAACGCCTCGCTCTGCCGCTTGACGTTCTCCAACAACCCGTCGTTCGCGATGGTGTCCAGGACGGCCAGGCCCGCGGCACACGCGACCGGGTTCCCGCCGAAGGTGGTCCCGTGGTGACCGGGCTGCAGCAGCTCCGCGGCCCGCCCGAAGGCGACCGTCGCGCCCAGCGGCAGCCCGCCGCCGAGCTGCTTGGCGAGGGTGACGACATCGGGCAGCACGCCCTCGTGGGCCTGGTACTCGAACCAGTGCCCGGTCCGGCCGATGCCGGTCTGCACCTCGTCCAGCACGAGCAGCGCCCCGGTCGAGGCCGTGATCGCCCGTGCCGCCTTCAGATAGCCGGCGGGCGGCACCACGACACCGAGCTCGCCCTGGATCGGCTCGATGATCACCAGAGCCGTCTCCTCGGTCACGGCTGCGGCCAGCGCCTGCGCGTCGCCGAAGGGCACATGCGTGACGTCTCCGGGCAGCGGCAGGAACGGCTCCCGCTTGCCGGGCTGGCCGGTCATCGCGAGGGCGCCCATCGTGCGGCCGTGGAAGCCGCCCTCGGTGGCCACCACATGCGTCCGCCCGGTCAGCCGGCCGATCTTGAAGGCCGCCTCGTTGGCCTCCGCGCCGGAGTTGCAGAAGAAGACCCTGCCCTCCCGGCCGAAGAGCTGGAGCAGCCGCTCGGCGAGGGCGACGGTCGGCTCGGCCATGAAGAAGTTGGAGATGTGGCCGAGGGACGCGATCTGCCTGCTCACGGCGTCGACGACGGCGGGGTGGGCATGCCCCAGCGCGTTCGTCGCGATGCCGCCGACGAAGTCGAGGTACTGCCTGCCCTCGGCGTCCCACACCTTGGTGCCCTCACCGCGCACCAAGGGCAGCCGCGGCGTGCCGTAGTTGTTCATGAGCGCGCCCTGCCACCGCGCGGTCAGCTCCTGGTTGCTCATGACGACTCCCCCTCGGTCTCGTCGGGCACGACCATCGTGCCGATGCCCTCGTCGGTGAAGATCTCCAGCAGGATCGAGTGCTGGACGCGGCCGTCGATCACGCGGGCGGTGTTCACGCCGTTGCGGACGGCGTGCAGACAGCCCTCCATCTTCGGGACCATGCCGGAGCTCAACTCCGGCAGCAGCTTCTCCAGTTGGGCGGCGGTGAGGCGGCTGATCACCTCGTCGGAGTGGGGCCAGTCCTCGTAGAGGCCCTCGACGTCCGTGAGGACCATGAGGGTTTCGGCGCCCAGAGCAGCAGCGAGTGCCGCAGCCGCCGTATCAGCATTGACGTTGTAGACATGTCCGTCGTCCTGGCTACGGGCGATCGACGAGACGACCGGGATCCGGCCGTCGGCGAGCAGGGCCTCGATCGCGCCCGTGTCGATGTCGGTGATCTCGCCCACCCGCCCGATGTCGACCAACTCGCCGTCGATCTCGGGCTGGTGCTTGGTGGCGGTGATGGTGTGCGCGTCCTCGCCGGTCAGACCGACGGCCAGCGGGCCGTGCTGGTTGAGCAGGTTGACCAGCTCGCGCTGCACCTGCCCGGCCAGCACCATCCGTACGACGTCCATGGCGTCCTCGGTGGTGACGCGCAGGCCCGCCTTGAACTCGCTGACGATGCCGTGCTTGTCGAGGGCGGCGCTGATCTGCGGGCCGCCGCCGTGCACGACGACCGGCTTGAGACCGGCGTGGTGCAGGAAGACGACGTCCTGGGCGAAGGCCGCCTTCAGCTCCTCGTCGATCATGGCGTTGCCGCCGAACTTGATCACGACGGTCTTGCCGTTGTGCCGGACCAGCCAGGGCAGCGCCTCGATGAGGATCTGGGCCTTGGGGAGGGCGGTGTGCTTCCGCGCGGGTGCGTTGCTCATGAGGAGTAGGCGCTGTTCTCGTGGACGTAGTCGGCGGTGAGGTCGTTGGTCCAGATGGTGGCGGTCTCGGAACCGGCGGCGAGGTCGGCGACGATGTGGACCTCGCGGTAGCGCATGTCGACCTTCTCGCGGTCCTCGCCGACGCCGCCGTTCTTGCACACCCAGACGCCGTTGATGGCGACGTTGAGCCGGTCCGGCTCGAACACCGCGGATGTCGTACCGATGGCGGACAGCACGCGGCCCCAGTTGGGGTCCTCGCCGTGGATGGCGCACTTGAGGAGGTTGTTGCGGGCGATGGAGCGGCCCACCTCGACGGCGTCGTCCTCGGTCGCGGCGTTGATCACCTCGACCTTGATGTCCTTGCTGGCGCCCTCGGCGTCCCGGATGAGCTGCTGGCCGAGGTCGTCGCAGACCTGCCGTACGGCTTCGGCGAACTCCTCGTACTCCGGGGTGACTTCGGCGGCTCCCGAGGCGAGCAGCAGCACGGTGTCGTTGGTGGACATGCAGCCGTCGGAGTCGACGCGGTCGAAGGTGACCTTGGTCGCGGCGCGCAGGGCCTTGTCCAGTACGTCGTTGTCGAGGGCGGCGTCGGTGGTGAGGACGACGAGCATGGTGGCGAGGCCGGGGGCGAGCATGCCGGCCCCCTTCGCCATGCCGCCGACGGTCCAGCCGTCCTTGGTCACGACGGACGTCTTGTGGACGGTGTCGGTGGTCTTGATGGCGATGGCGGCCTTTTCGCCGCCGTGCTCCGAGAGCTGCGCGGCGGCCGTCTCGACGCCCGGCAGCAGCTTGTCCATGGGAAGAAGCACACCGATCAGACCGGTGGAGCAGACGGCGACCTCGATGGCGCCCCGGCCGAGGACCTCGGCGACCTTCTCCGCGGTGGCGTGGGTGTCCTGGAAGCCCTTCGGTCCCGTACAGGCGTTGGCGCCGCCGGAGTTGAGGACGACGGCGGACACCTGGCCGCTCTTCAGCACCTGCTCGGACCACAGCACGGGCGCGGCCTTCACACGGTTGGAGGTGAAGACGCCGGCGGCGGCGCGGCGGGGCCCGTTGTTGACCACGAGGGCCAGGTCCGGGTTGCCGTTCTCCTTGATCCCGGCGGCGATGCCCGCCGCCGTGAATCCCTTGGCTGCCGTGACGCTCACGGTGCGACTCCGATCGTGGAAAGCCCCGTGGACTCGTCAAGTCCGAGGGCGAGGTTCATGCTCTGGACGGCACCGCCCGCGGTGCCCTTGGTCAGGTTGTCGATGGCGCTGATCGCGATGATGCGGTCCGCGGCCTCGTCGTACGCGACCTGCACCTGAACGGCGTTGGAACCGTAGACGGACGCCGTGGCGGGCCACCGGTCCTCGGGGAGGAGGTGGACGAACGGCTCGTCGGCGAAGGCCTTCTCGTAGGCGGCACGGACGGACTCGGCGGTGACGCCGGGCTTCGCGGAGGCGCTGCAGGTGGCGAGGATGCCGCGGGGCATCGGCGCGAGGGTCGGCGTGAAGGAGACGCAGACCCGCTCCCCTGCCGCCGCGCTGAGGTTCTGGGTGATCTCGGGCGTGTGCCGGTGGCCGCCGCCGACGCCGTACGGCGACATGGAGCCCATGACCTCGCTGCCCAGCAGATGCGGCTTGGGCGCCTTGCCCGCGCCGGACGTGCCCGACGCGGCGACGATCACGGCCTCGGGTTCGGCGAGACCGGCGGCGTAGGCCGGGAAGAGGGCGAGCGAGACGGCGGTCGGGTAGCAACCGGGCACCGCGATGCGCTTGGACCCCTCCAGCGCGGCGCGGGCACCCGGAAGTTCGGGAAGGCCGTACGGCCAGGTGCCGGCGTGCGGGGAGCCGTAGAACCGCTCCCAGTCGCCCGCGTCCTTCAGCCGGAAGTCGGCCCCCATGTCGACGATCAGTACGTCCGGGCCGAGCTGTTCGGCGACGGCGGCGGACTGTCCGTGCGGCAGGGCGAGGAAGACGACGTCGTGACCGGCGAGGACCTCGGAGGTCGTCTCCTGGAGCACGCGGTCGGCGAGGGGCAGCAGGTGCGGCTGCAGCGCACCGAGCCGCTGGCCCGCGTTCGAGTTGCCGGTCAGGGCCCCGATCTCGACCTCGGGGTGCGCCAGGAGCAGACGCAGCAGTTCCCCGCCCGCGTATCCGCTCGCTCCGGCCACTGCCGCACGTACCGCCATGTGATCCATCCTCCTCGTGATGGCATGACTATACGTTTCGCTGCACGTTTATGCAATCCCGGCGGTCAGGCGCTCCTGGGCAGCATGATCACCCGCGAGACGGCGAAGGTCACCGGGATCGCCGCCGCGGAGGCCAGCAGTGGAGCGAACCGGTTCCCGGCGTGCAGGACGTCGACGATCACGTACACGCCTGCGGTGGTGATCAGGAAATTGGTGGCGTTCGTCAGGGGGAACAGCAGGAATTTCCGCCAGGTGGGCCGCGTCCGGTAGGTGAAGCGCGCGTTCAGGAAAAAGGAGCCGGTCATGCTGAGAAAGAAGGCGAGAATATGAGCGGCGAGATAAGGAAGACGCAGAAGGAACAACAGGTAGAGACCGTAGTACGTGGCCGTGTTGGCGACGCCTACCACGGCGAAGGTGAGGATCTGCCTGCGCATCAGGAAATGAGGTCTTTCGTTCGTTCCACGTTGGTCGCCTTCACCAGGAAGTGCGGGCGCTCCTTGACCTCGTAGTAGATACGGCCGGTGTACTCCCCGATGACCCCGAGCATGACCATCTGGACGCCGGCGAGGGCGGTGACGGCGGTGATGATCGTGACATAGCCGGGTGTCTCCACACCGTTGATGAGCGCGGCGCCCACGATCCACGCCGTGTACAGCCCGGCGCACACCAGCAGGGCCATGCCGAGGTGGAGGGCGACGCGCAGCGGCCGGTTGTTGAAGGAGAGCAGTCCGTCGAGGCCGTAGTCGAGGAGGCTGCGGAAGGTCCACGAGCTGCGGCCGTGTTCGCGCACGGCGTTCTCGTACTCGAGGGTGGTGCCGGGGAACCCGACCCACGCGAACAGGCCCTTGGAGAAACGGTTGTACTCGGTGAGTTCCAGGACCGCGTCGACCACGCGCCGGGACAGCAGCCGGAAGTCACCGACCCCGTCGACGAGTTCGACGTCGACGAGGCGGTTGACGATTCGGTAGTACATGCGGGCGGTGAGGGTGCGGGTGATCCGGTCGCCGGTACGGGTGCGCCGGGCGATGACCTGGTCGTAGCCCTGTCCGCGCAGCTCCACCATGCGCCTGATCAGCTCCGGCGGGTGCTGCAGGTCCGCGTCCATGACGATCACGGAATCTCCCGTGGCGTGGCGCAGGCCGGCGAGCAGGGCCGCCTCCTTGCCGAAGTTGCGGCTGAAGGAGACGTACCGCACGCGCGGGTCGAGGGCGGCCAGATGCTGGAGGACGTCGAGCGTGCGGTCGCGGCTGCCGTCGTCGACGTACACGAACTCCATGTCGTGTCCGAGCGGCAGGAGTTCCTCCGCGACCTTCTGGACCTGTTCGTGGAAGCGCCCTATGACGTCTTCCTCGTTGTGGCAGGGTGCGACGATCGAGATGAGCATGGTCTTCTCCCCCGGGGGACTCGGTCAGAGAGCGCCGGTCGTGCGCTCGCGAGGTCGTGTGGTGGTGGTTCGCGGTGCCGTGCCGCGCCGTCGGCGGACGGCGGGGAGGACGGCGAGCAGGATCAGGGCCAGGAGCGAGGCGCTCCCGACCGCCAGGCCCAGCCGCAGGCCGGGCGGGTGGAAGGTGCAGGTGACGGTGGTCGAGGAGCCGTCGAGGGGTACGGCGATCAGCCCGTAGTACTCGCGGGCGGGTACGGCGGGATCGTCGCCCGTGGCGCACCGCCAGCCGGCGATCCGGGGGGCCGCGACGACGGCGGTGCCCACGCTCTCGGCGGGGAGTTCGGCCCGGACGAGGCCGTCGGAGACCGTCACCTCGGTGGCGCCGGTGGCCTTGAGCCGCTCTACGGCCGAGTGCAGCCGGGCGGTGTCCAGGCAGCCGACGGCGCCGTCCGGGATGAGCCCCGTCTCGGCGGGTGACAGGTCGATCCGCAGGCGTCCGGAGGCCGGGACCGTGCCGAGCCGCTGCATGGCGGCGATCTTGGTGACCGGGTGGTCGGACCGGAACCGCCCGGTCAGGCCGTGGGCCGAGTCACCGGCGAGCCGTGCCGTGCCCGAGAAGTGCGGCGCCCACAGGTAGACCTCGCTGCCGGCCGGGCACCGGGCGGTGATGGTCGGTTCGCGCCAGGCGGTCGCGGGACCGGGGATGCCGATGCGCAGGCCCGGCCGCTCGTCGTCGCCGGGGTCCGGCGGCTTCCCGGCGCTGGTGCGCACGGTGAGGCGGGGCACGGTGTAGACGCGGGTGCCCAGCAGGAGTTCCTGGTTGCGGTAGGGCGACGGCCCGAATGCAGAAACGTTTGTTCGCATGTGTGCGAGGGACGGGCGCACGGTGACCAGGGGCGGCACGTCCTGCCGGGACACGGTCGGCCGCCCGCCGTCCTGCGGGAACCAGTTCTGGTGCGGGTCCGGCGGGGAATGCACCCGGGCGCCGACGGAGAAGATCGCGTCCGTGACGGCGTTGTCCAGGCTCTGCACGTTGCGGCCGCGTGAGGTCCAGCCGTCCCCGAGGGCGGTGAGCATACGGCTGAGCACGTCGGAGGTGAGGCTGCTGTAGTACTGGGCGCCCTGGCCGCCCACCAGCAGCGGGTCGTTGCCGACGGTCTGCTCCCGGCCGGGGTCGGTGCGGTAGCGGGGCCAGCCGTCGGCCTGCGCGATCGCCTCGGCCTGGCGCTGCTGCCGTGCTCCCCAGGGCGCGTAGTCGTCCATGCTCGACAGCCGCGTCCTGTTGGCCACCGCGGAGGTGGCGGCGCTCTCGCCGAGCTGGGTGCCGATCAGCAGAACCGCGGTGAGTCCCGCGAGCGCGGTGCGGCGCCCCCCGTCGGTGCGGCCGAGCAGGGCCAGACCACCCAGCGCACCCAGGGCGGCGAGCACCGCGAGCGGCAGGGTGAAGGAGTGCCGCACCAGGTCACTGCCGCTCGCCACGGCGATGACCAGTGCGAGCAGCGCGCCCGCCGCGCCCAGCGCGCGCGAGTCGGGCGGGCCGTACGACAGGGCGTGCCACGCGGCGATCACGAGCAGCGCGCACAGCACGAAGCTCTGGCGGTACTGGCTGCCCTGCGGGGTGGCGAAGGCGTGCCAGAGCAGGTGGGTCGGGCCCCACTGCATCGACACGGCCACCCCGGCCGCCAGCAGCGTCCATCCGGCGCGCACGCGCCGGGGCACCGTCCGGTGGAAGGGCAGGGCGAGGGCGAGCAGCAGCGCCGTGGTGCCCACGTAGACGGCGGGTGAGGCGAAGCTGTACGTCGTCGGCAGCAGACGGGCCAGCAGATCCTCCGTCGCCACCGGCACGAACTGCCTGACCCTGCCGGGGTGGGCGTGCTTGGTGCCGAAGTACACCACCGTCACCACCGGAGCGGACAGGCCCACGCCGAGGGCGACGGTCACTGAGGCCCTCCCCGCCGCCGCGAGCCGCTGCCGGCGCGGCAGATCCGCCAGCCACAGCCGGAGCAGCAGCACCAGTCCGGCGGCGAGGGTGGCCATGTACGCCGTGTAGAAGTTGGCGGTCCAGGCGAGCGCCACGACCAGCACACCGAGCACCCGGCGCCGTCCGCTCAGCGTCCATTCGCCGACCAGGCACAGCAGCGGCAGGGCGACGAGGCCGTCCAGCCACATGGGGTTGTACGCGGCGTCCGTCACGGTCCAGCCGCACAGCGCGTACGACGCGCCCAGCAGTCCCGCCGCCCACCGGCGGCCGGGACGCAGGGCGAGCAGCAGCCAGGCCATGGCGGCGCCCGCGCAGGCGGCTTTCAGCAGGGTGATCACATACACCGCGAGGTCGGTCTCGTCCCTCGGGAACACCGCCACGAGCAGGGCGAACGGGCTACTGAGGTAGGTGCCGAGGTCGGGCAGGAAGCTCGCGCCGAACCCGGACTGCCAGTTGACGAGGAGACCGCCGTCGGCCCGTCCGTGCAGCAGGTCCCACAGGTGGGCGTGGAAGGGGACGTACTGGTTGCCCAGGTCGTTGACGTTCCGGGTGCGCGGGCCGAAGGGGTAGCTGCGGGCGACGGCGTCGGCGGCGCACAAGGCGGTGACGGTGATGACCGCCGCGAGCAGGGCGGCACGGGTCTTCGGCTCCGCCAAGGCCGCCGGTCCCACCCTGTCCCGGTCCGTGGAAACAGCCGCGGGCAGGGTCGAGCAATCCATTTCCGGCAGACCTCCCGCGAATTCGGAACGCCCGGGCGTTCCGTCCGTTGATTCGCCGACTTAGACGGGAGAGGTTTCCGGATGGTTGTGCCGTTCAGGAAAGTAATGCACTCAATTCAGAATGCCTCGACGCCTTTGGGGAGAAGACCACCGACGGAAAGGGAAACAGAGAATGTCGGGTACGTGTTCCGAAGGTTAACAAGCCCTCGAAGGCAAACGAACGGCGTCGGCCGGGCCCTCGCAGGAGAACCCGGCCGAGCAGGACCCTTCTCTCAGCTCACCCCTGCTTGATCCGCAGGAACGTCACCGAGTTCGCCGGGAAGGTGTACGTGAACTTCTTGGCGACCCCCGAGAAGGTGGACGTCACCGGGGTGACCGGCGTGTCCGTCTCGGTGTTCACCGCGTCCTGGTCGGCGGCCAGGGTGATGACGCGGGCCCTGGAGGCGACCTTGGCACCGCCCAGGTCGATCGCGGTGCGGGCCGCGGCCGACTGGGCGTTGACGACCTTGACGATCAGGTCGCCGGTCGTCGCGTCCTTGGTGACGACCTGGCGGAACGGCTCGGCCGGCTTGTCGTCGGTGAAGCTGCCCCACTCCTGGCCGTCGAGGTAGAGGGTGACCTGGCGGCCCCGCACCTTGACGTCGATGTCGTAGGCGCGGCCCGTCTCGATCGACCCGGGCTTGGTGATCAGCGTGCCCTTGCCGCCGTCCACGGCCTGCTCGATCGCGGACTGGGTGTTGTTCCAGCCGCCGAGGTTCCACCAGTAGTAGTTGCCGGTGTCCTTGACGCCGAAGGCGACGAGGAAGCCCTCCTTGCCGGACTTCTTGGTGGCCTTCACGTGCAGGTCGTAGTCGTGCCAGGCCGGGTCGCCGGCCGTGACCATGGTGTTCTCGGCGGCGGCGTCCGTCTGGACGTACTGCCCGTCCTGGATGCTCCAGCTGCCGCCGCCCGTGTGCGTCCACTTCGAGGCGTCACCGGAGAAGTCGTCGCCGAGGAGCGTCGAGCCGTCCGCCGCGGTGACCTTCACGTCGTCGTACGCCGCGCTGGTCGCCCAGGTCGACAGGCCGACGGCACCGGCGATCGGGCCGCTGACGTCCGGCGTGGTGGTCGCCTTCGACGGGACGACGCGGTCGCCGACGTTGTTCATGAACAGCTTCTGGACCTCGTAGTCGGCCGAGTTCCAGGAGGCCCGGTTGTTGAACCAGATCATGTCCGGCCGCCACTGGACGTAGTCCTCGTTGGCGAGCAGGGGGGCGTACGAGGCGAGCTTGACGACGTCCGCGTTGCGCTCCAGACCGGTCATGTACGCCGCTTCGGCGAGGCCGTTCTTCCAGGCGTTGCCCTGGGAGGCGTACTCGCCGAGGAAGACCTTCGGGCCGCTGCGGTCGTAGGAGTCGTAGCGGTCGTTGTTCTGCAGGAACCAGTTGGGGCTGTTGTAGTAGTGCTCGTCGACCATGTCGACGTTCGCCTCGCGGTTGAGCTTCCAGGCGGTGTCGAAGGTGGTGCCGGCGTCGTCCGGGCCGGAGTTGGAGATGACGGTGATGTCCGGGTACTTGGCCGCGATGGCGGCCCGGAACTTCTGGAAGCGGGCGAAGAACTCGTTCGGGAGGTTCTCCTCGTTGCCGACCTCGAGGTGGGTGAGGTGGAAGGGCTCGGGGTGGCCCATCCCGGCGCGCACCTTGCCCCACTCGGAGGTGGCGGGGCCGTTGGCGAACTCGATGAGGTCGAGGGTGTCCTGGATGTGCCGCTGGAGCAGTGCCTCGTCGTCGGTGGCCTTGTTCTGGCCGCAGCCGGTCACCAGGGCCGGGACGACGGGCAGCGGCATGGCGCCGATGTCCTCGGAGAAGCGGAAGTACTCGTAGTAGCCGAGGCCGTAACTCTGGTTGTAGCCCCAGAAGTTGGCGTTCGTCGCGCGCTGTTCGACCGGACCGATGGTGTCCTTCCACTGGAAGCTGCGCTTGCGCTGCCAGCCGCTCGCCTCGCTGTAGTCCTGCATGGAGCCGGTGTTGACCAAGCAGCCGCCGGGGAAGCGCACGAAGCCCGGCTTCAGGGCGGCGATCTTCTCGGCGAGGTCCTTGCGCAGGCCGTTGGGCTGGTTCTTGTACGTCTCGCGCGGGAACAGCGAGACCATGTCGAGGGCGGCCGCGGCCGAGGAAGCGACGGTCAGGCGGCCGCGGTTGCTGGTGCGGGTTGCGGTGAAGGTGAACTTGTACTTGGCCCAGCCGCCCCTGACGGCCACCGGTCGGGCGGTCGCCAGGGTGCCCGCGGCGTCCTTGAGGCCGACGGTCAGGGTGGTGCCGGCCTCGGCGCGGGCCCACACCGAGAAGTCGTACCGCTTGCCCGCCTCGACCCGGATGCCGGTGTTGTAACCGGCGTTCGTGACGGCGGAACCGGCGGTCAGGGAGAGGTAGTTGCGGTTGCGCTCGCCCAGCCGGCCGGAGTCGTTCACGACCTGTGCGGTGCCGTCGACCGTCCAGGAGGTGAGGGGCGTGTACGACCGGTTGTCGTCCGTCGAGTACTCGAAGGACCGGTTCTGCACGAGCTCGGCGTACAGACCGCCGTCCGCGGCCCGGTTGATGTCCTCGAAGAAGACGCCGTACATCGTGTCGTCGATCTTCGCGCCCTTGGCGGCGGGGTCGACGGTGATCGCGTAGTCGGTGACGTCCTCGGCGTGCGCCGGCGCCGGGAGGAGGGCCGTCGCCGTCAGGAGGGCGGTGGTCGTCAGACCGAGTCTCCAGCGGGTACGGGGGGTGCGTGACATGGATACTCCGCGGCTCGTTGTTCGAAATATCAGACAATGATCAGCACTTCGAACGGCAACATAGGAAGGGGGAATTGGGAGCGTCAACGGGTCGCACGGAATCGAAAGTGTTTCGAGAGCGAGGGGCGGATGGGTGAGTTCTGGCCAGTACCGGATGTACTGACGTATCTGGCCGGGAGCTGGCGGGTGGAGCGGTCCGTGCGGGATCTGGCGAGCGGGGAGGCCGGGGAGTTCTCCGGTACGACGGTTTTCGGCCCTACCGACGACGGCGGGCTGCTGCACCGGGAGTCCGGCACTTTCGTCTGGCAGGGCGCCGCCCGGCCCGCCGAACGGACGCTGCGCTTCCTGCCGGGTGCGACGCCGGGCACGGCGGATGTGCGCTTCGCCGACGGGCGGCCCTTCCACGACCTGGACCTGCGCTCCGGGCGGCACATCGCCGACCACCCCTGCTCGGCCGACCTCTACCGGGGCGAGTTCACCGTGCGGGACGCGGACCGCTGGCGGACGGTGTGGCGGGTGCGTGGTCCGGCCAAGGACCTCGTCCTGACCACCGACTATGCGCGCGAGGGCTGAGCCTGCGACCCGTCGAAGCGGAGGTTCCAGCGGCCGGCCCGGCCGGTCACGGTGGTCGTCGACAGGGGGCGTACGTCGATGTTCCAGTACGTGGAGGGCGGCGCCTTCAGCGCGTACACCAGAGCGGCACGGATCACGGACGGTTCGGCCACGGCGACGATACGGCAGCCGTCCTCCACGGGCCGCGTGTCGAGCCAGCCGCCGACCCGGGATATGAACGCGAGCAGTGACTCGCCGCCGTGCGGCGTGCTGCGCGGGTCCGCCAGCCAGGCGTCCACCGCCTGCGGCTCCCGGGCCATCGCCTCGCCGAGGGTCAGCCCGCGCCAGCGGCCCATGTCACAGTCGCGCAGGGCCAGTTGCACGAGCGGGGAATAGCCGAGGGCGTCGCCGGTGGCGCGGCTGCGCGGGGTCGGTGAGCAACAGCGCAGGTCGGCGGCCGCCAGCGGCAGCAGGTCGCGGGCGACGCGCTGCACCTCGTCCCAGCCGGCCTGGTCCAGCGGCCGGTCGTCCTCGAAGCGTTCCGCGAGCAGCGGGGAGCTGCGCGCTGCGGCGACGAACGTGACCCGAAGTGACATGCGTGGATGGTGTGCCGTGAGAGTGCGCAGGTCAAGGGGTGTTGTGCAGGAGTTACCGAGGGTGGGCCAAACCTTACTTCGAGGTCAGGACCAGGCGGACAAGTCGCTAGAAATAGAGCGCCATCCATCGGTCCGGCTTCTCCAGTGGCGCGAAGCCGAGCTTCTCGTACACGCCGTGCGCGTCGTGCGTCGCGAGCAGAATCCGCTTGATCCCGTACGGCCGAAGATGCTCGCGGACGGCGCCCACGAGGGCTGTCCCCATGCCCTTGCCGCGCACCGACGGATCGACGTACACGTCGCACAGCCACGCGAAGGTCGCCCGGTCGGTGATGACCCGGGCATACGCCACCTGCTCCCCCGAAACCGACGCATACACCCCGAAGTTCAGCGAACCCTCGATCGCCCGGTCCTGCTTGTCCCGCGCCCGCCCGAGCGCCCAGTACGCGTCGGTGGCCAGCCACCGGTGCACGCGCTCGGCGTCGAGGCGGTGGGGGTCGGTCGAGATCTCGTAGCCCTCGGTGAGGGGCGGGGTGTCGGTCATGCGGCGAGATTCCCAGGGGGATGGCGTCGGCGTCGAACGGTTTTCCCCGGTGGGCGGGGCGTTGTCAGTGGTGGGTGCGATGCTGCGGGCATGACGGGGACGACGACTGCTGCGGACTACGCGTGGCTCGAGGAACGGTACGAGAACCTGATGCAGGCGTACTGCATCACGCTGGTCCGCGGGCTGACTCCCGAGGAGCTTCTCCGGGAGCTGAAGGCCGAGCCCGGGCCACGGATCACCGGCGTGGACGGGCTGTGCGAGCCGTCGTACGCGGTGGACGCCGCGTACCGGCTGTTCGTCGGGGCGGCCCGGGTCGGCGACTGGTCGCTGATGGTCGAGTTCAACGGCTACCTGGGCGTCACCAACGAGGCCATGATCCCCCTGTCCCGGGGCCGCACGGTGGTCTCCCACTTCCTCAACGTCAACGCGGTCGACCACTTCTGCTGGTACGAGGACGGCGAGCTGCGCCTGCACTTCGAGCCGCTCTTCGCCCACTACCGCGACGGGACCCGTCCCGACGAACTCCTGACGGACATGCGGGAGTCGGGCTTCGACCTGATCGAGCACGACGAGGACGACGAGCGGGACTACCAGGACCTCACCGGCGCCTCCTTCGCCCTCGCCCACCGCATCACCGGCATAGGCCTGACCCCGGAGCTGTTCGAGTCCGCCGAGTTCACCTGCGGCATCGCCCCGGTCCCCCGCGGCTAGGCCCCTTTGGCGACAGGGCCTACAACACCTCGTCGCAGGCGGCCCGCAACCGCCGTACGCCCTCCGCGATCTCCCCCACCCCCGCCACCGCCGCGAAGCTCAGCCGCACGTGCCCGGCCGGAGGTTCCGCGCTGAAGTACGGGCGGCCGGGAGTGATCGCGACGCCCGCGCGCAGGGCCGCGGCGGTCAGGGCCCACTCGTCGGTGCCGTCGGGGAGGCGGAGCCACAGGTGGTAGCCGCCGGACGGGATGTGCGGGAGGGCGAGTTCGGGAAGGTGCAGGTGCAGGGCCGCCGTCATGGCGTCGCGGCGGGTCTTCAACTCCCTCGCGACGGAACGCAGGTGGCGCGGCCAAGCAGGCGAGCCGACGAGTTCCAGGGCGGCCTCCTGCAGGGGCCGCGGCACGAAGAAGGTGTCGACGACCTGGATGGCGCGCAGCCGCTCCAGCGCCGGTCCCCTCGCGGCGAGTGCGCTCACCCGGAAGCTGGGCGAAGTGGCCTTGGTCAGCGAGCAGACGTGGACGACGACACCGTCGGGGTCGTCGGCAGCCAGCGGACGCGGCAGCGGCCCCGCGTCCTCGTGCACGAGTCGGCGTACGAAATCGTCTTCCACCAAGAACGCGCCGGCTTCCCGGACGATGCGCAGCACCTCTTCCCGACGCTCGGAGCGCAGTACGGCGCCCGTGGGGTTCTGCAACAGCGGCTGGCAGACGAACACCCTCGCCCCGGTGGCCCGGAACGCATCGGCGAGGAGCGCGGGCTTCACCCCGTCCGGGTCCACCGGCACCGGCACCGGACGCAGGCCGGCCGCGCGGGCGATCGCCAGCATGCCGGGATAGGTGGGCGACTCGACGAGGACGGGTGCGCCCGGCGGGGCGAGCGCGCGCAACGCGATGGTCAGCGCGGACTGGCCGCCCGCGGTGATCAGGACCTCTGCGGCGGTGATGGCGCCGCCGATGCCCAGGGCGAACCACTCGCGCAGCTCCGGCAGTCCCTCCATGGGCGGCCGTCCCCAGGCGCCGGGACGGCGGCCCGCACGGGAGAGCGCCGCGGCCATCGCCCGCTCGGGCTGCAGCGAGGAGTGCAGATAGCCGCCGCTGAACTCGATCACGCCGGGCGGCGGAGCGGCGAGCGAGACCAGGACCCCGGAGGCATCCACCGAGCGCGGCACCAGGTCGGCGGCGCCGTCCGCACTGAGGGCGACCTCCTGCCAGGAGGTGTCACCGGCGGGGGCAGTGGCCGTACGCGGCTGCGCCCGAAACGCCCCGGCGCCGGGGCGGGTGACCACCAGCCCCTCGGCGGCCAGCTGGGCCAGCGCCCGCGAGACGGTCACGGGGCTCACCCTGAACCGCTCGACAAGGGCCCGACTCGACGGGAGCTTTCCACCGGGAGAGTAGCGATTCAGCTCCTGCCGCAACTGTTTCACCAGTTCATTCACACTGCTACTCTCCTGCATGAGAGCACAGAGTAGCGCTATTGAAACCACCCGGATAGCGGTGACCACCCCCCGGAACCGACCCGGGCTCGGCACCGCCCAGGCCGCCCTCGGTGTCACCGCGTTCTCGCTCACCTTCCCCGCGACCGCTTGGGGCCTGGAGTCCTTCGGGCCCTGGTCGCTCGTCGCCGTACGCAGCGTGCTGGCCGCCGTGATCGCCGGGGTCTGTCTGCTGGCCGTGGACGCCCCACTGCCCGCCCGCCGGCACTGGGCGGGCCTCGCGGTGGTCGCCGCCGGAGTGGTGCTCGGCTTCCCGCTCCTCACCACGCTCGCGCTCCGGACGTCCACCACCGCGCACGCCGCCGTCGTGGTCGGTCTGCTCCCGCTGACCACCGCCCTGTTCTCCGCCCTGCGCGTCGGCTCCCGCCCGTCCCGTACGTTCTGGACGGCGGCGCTCGCGGGCGCGGCGGCGGTGGTCGCCTTCACCGTCCAGCAGAGCGGCGGCGCCCTGACCACGGCCGACCTGTATCTCTTCGGGGCGCTGCTGGTGTGCGCGGCCGGTTACACCGAGGGCGGCCGGCTGGCCCGGGTCATGCCCGGCTGGCAGGTGATCGGCTGGACGCTGGTGCTGTGTCTGCCGCTCACCCTCCCGGCCGCCGCGCTCGCCCTGTCGTACGAACCCGTCCAGCTGACCTGGCACGGCGTGACCGGACTGCTGTGGGTCGCGGCGGGCTCGCAGTTCCTCGGCCTCGTCGTCTGGTACCGGGGCATGGCGGCCATCGGCATCCCGAAGGCCAGCCAGTTGCAGTTGGCCCAGCCCCTGCTCACACTGGTGTGGTCGGTGCTGCTGCTGGGCGAGCACCTGACAGTGGCCGCCCCGCTCACGGCCACGGCGGTCCTCGTGTGCATCGCCGTGACCCAGCGGGCACGTGGCTGAGCGGGCCGTACGACCCACTTCCAACCACCGCTCCACGCCGTAGACTCAAGGCCACGGACCGCTGCTCCCGCACCTGGTGAGGAGGACCGACAGATGCGTGCAACCGTGGGCGACCAGCTTGTCCAGCACGGCAGGGTGGTCGGACAACACGACAAGGTCGGCGAGATCGTCGAAGTCATGGGCCAGGAGGGCAATCCTCCGTTCCGCGTCCGCTTCGAGGACGGGCACGAGGGCATCTGCTCCCCGGGCCCCGACACCGAGATCCGTCACAAGGACATCCACCGCACCGCGCGGTAACCCCGGCAAGCCGATCAGCGTGGGGTCATCGCCGGCCGGCCGTAGTGGTCGGCGACGACCTGCGCCATGGCCCCGATCCGGTCCGCGGCCGAGTCCTTCGCGGCGAAGAAGACATGCCCGCGTGTCTCCGGGTACCGCTTCGCCAGGGTGAGGTGGCGCGACAGTTCGGCCGGGTCCTGCCAGGCTTCGGGCTGCGCGGGGTCACCGGCCTTGTACAGCGCCTCGCCGATGTACAGCTGCGTCCTGCTGCCCCGCGCCACCTGCGCCCACCAGGGCACGAGCTTGGCGTAGTCGGCGGCGGCGAAGCCGATGTTCCAGTACAGCTGCGGGCAGATGTAGTCGATCCAGCCCTCGCGGACCCACTTCCGGGTGTCCGCGTAGAGGTCGTCGTACGTCTGCACGCCCGCCCGCGACTCGGAGCCGAGCGGGTCGGTGGCGGCGTTGCGCCACACCCCGAACGGGCTGATGCCGAACTGGGTGGTGGGCCGGATCCGCCGGATGCCGGACGCCATCTCGTCGACCAGCTTGTCGATGTTGTCCCGCCGCCAGTCGGCCCGGCTCGCGAAGTCGCTGCCGTAGCGGTCGTAGGCCTCGGTGTCGTCGAAGGCCTGGCCCGTCACCGGATAGGGGTAGAAGTAGTCGTCGAAGTGGGCTCCGTCGAGCGGGTACCTCTCCACCGCGTCGAGCATCGCCTTCAGGACGAAGGCCCGGACCTCGGGCAGCCCCGGGTTGTAGTAGAGCTTGCCGCCGTACGGCACCGCCCACTCCGGGTGCTTGCGGGCGGGGTGGGACTCGGCGAGCTTGGCGGGGTCCGTGTGGTTGGCGATCCGGTACGGGTTGAACCAGGCGTGCAGCTGCAGCCCACGGTCGTGGGCCTCGGCGACGGCCGTGCCGAGCGGGTCCCAGCCGGGGTTCCTGCCCTGGGTGCCCGTGAGGACCTGGGACCACGGCTCGTACGGCGAGGGCCACAGTGCGTCGGCCGTGGGCCGCACCTGGAGGATCACCGTGTTCAGGCGGCGCTCCACCGCCCTGTCCAGGTGGGCGATCAGCTCCGCGCACTGCTCTTTCGCGGTCAGCCCCTGCTTGGAGGGCCAGTCCCGGTTCGCCACGGTCGCGATCCACACGCCGCGCATCTCCCGGGTCAGCCGTCGCCGGTCGCGGCCCGACCCGCCGTCCGCCATGGCGGCGCCCGCCGCCATCGCGCCGCCTCCCGCCGCGAGGGCCGACAGGGCGGTCACCGCGAAGGCCCGCCGTGACAGCCGTGACTTCCGGTGCAGCATCTCTTCGTACCTCCGTGTGCCGTGGTCAAGGGCCCACCCCCCGGGGCGGATCCGTATGGCCGGGATCACACCCCGCGTCAGCTTTTCATGAGGCACCCGAACGATCGATCAAACTTCGCCGAAGGTAACGTGCAGGTTTGGAGCAGGCGTCGAACAACGGCGGACCTGCCGCAGTCGTGGATCAGCGAAGGGGACGATGTGACCGGCATCTCCGGAGATATTGCACGCGTCGGTGTGGTGGGCTGTGGCCAGATGGGGGCGGGCATCGCCGAGGTGTGCGCCCGCGCCGGCCTGGACGTGAAGGTCGCCGAGACCACCGGCGAGGCCCTGGAGATCGGCCGTACCCGGCTGTTCACCTCCCTGACCAAGGCGGCCGAGCGCGGCAAGATCAGCGAGGAGGAGCTGGACGCCACGCAGGCACGCCTGTCCTTCACCACCGACCTGGGCGAGTTCGCCGACCGCGACCTGGTCATCGAGGCCGTCGTCGAGAACGAGCAGGTGAAGACCGAGATCTTCCAGGTGCTCGACCAGGTCGTGACCCGCCCGGACGCGATCCTGGCCTCCAACACCTCCTCGATCCCGCTGGTGAAGCTGGCGGTCGCCACCTCGCGCCCCGACCAGGTCATCGGCATCCACTTCTTCAACCCGGCCCCGGTGCAGAAGCTCGTCGAGCTGATCCCGGCGCTCACCACCTCCGAGGGCACCCTCGGCCGGGCCCAGCTCTTCGCCGAGAAGGTGCTCGGCAAGCACGCCATCCGCGCCCAGGACCGCTCGGGGTTCGTGGTCAACGCGCTGCTGATCCCGTATCTCCTCTCCGCGATCCGGATGTTCGAGACGGGCATCGCCAGCCGTGAGGACATCGACAACGGCATGGAGATGGGCTGCGCCCACCCGATGGGCCCGCTGAAGCTGTCCGACCTGATCGGCCTGGACACGGTCGCCTCCGTGGCGCAGAGCATGTACGAGGAGTACAAGGAGCCGCTGTACGCCGCTCCCCCGCTGCTGCAGCGCATGGTCGACGCGGGCCGGCTGGGCCGCAAGACCGGCTCGGGCTTCTACACCTACGGCTGATTACTGACGGTCAGATTCCGGCCATGTACGCGGGCCCGGCACCGGGAAGGTGCCGGGCCCGCGTCATTCACACACCGTGTGCGCTCCGGGCTCGCATATGCCACTCACACACTCTCCCCATGCGTCCACCAGGCGAGTTCACTTTCCCTGCGCATGCAAGGGATGACAGATGACTACGGAAAGGAGCGGACTCGTGACCGCCGATCCCGAGCATCCCGTCGTATCCGGAGAACTCGCAGAGTTACGACGTCGCCTCGACGTCGCCTACGCCCGCGTGGAGGGCGGGCTGGCTCTGCTCACGCACCGCAGCGAGGAGACCGCCAAGGAACTCGACGAGCTGAACACCCGGATCCACACACTGGAACACACGCGCTGGCCGCTGCCCGCGGTCGCCGCCCTCACCGCCGTGGGTGCTCTCGTCGTGGCGATCTGGCAGGCGATCGGACACTAGCCGAGCCTGAGATGGTGCAGCAGCAGTAACGCGGCCGCCATGTTGGCGGCCGGGACCTCCCCACGGGCGACCATGTCGGGGACGAGCTTGAGCGGGACCCATTCCCGGCGGTCCGACTCGAAGTCGTCCACAGGATGTCCGACGTACTCGCCCTCGTCGGCCCAGTAGATGTGGTGCCGGGCGTCGGTGAGCCCGTTGGAGGGCTCCACGCTCATGAGGTGGTGCAGGGGTCCCGGCCGCCAGCCTGTCTCCTCCTCCAGCTCCCTGGCGGCCGCGCGGGCGATGTCCTCGCCGTCCTCGACGACGCCCGCCGCGAGTTCCCACCCCCAGCTGTCGGTGATGAAACGGTGGCGCCACAGGAGGAGGACCTCATTGGCCTCGTTGACCACCGTGGCCACGGCGACCGGGCGCAGCCGTATGAGGAAGTGGTCCAGGTGCCGGCCGTCGGGCAGTTCCACATCTGCCAGGTTGACGGTGAACCAGCGGTTTTCATACACAGTTTGTTCGTTCTGTTTCGTCCACTGCACGGTTCTGCCACCTTCCGTCGAGTAAGTGGCAATATCGCAGCAGGGACTACGAGGTGTCGGTGTACGAGTACCGGCCTGAACCCGGCCTATAGCGGTACGCGCAGCGCTCCGTCGATGAGTTCGGCGGCCTCGGCCGTGCCCGCGCAGCCGCTGCGCACCAGATGCTCGCGGACCCCCCGGAGTCTGTCGCGCAGGCGCTGGGACTCCATGCCCCGCGCCTGCTCGGCCATCTGCACCGCCGTGGCCACCGCCTTGTCGGCGTTGCCCTGACGCAGCTCGATCGTGCTGAGCATGGCCAGCCGGTGCACCCGGCCCCGGTCGTGGGCGGGATTGCCGACGGCGGCCGCGGCGTGCTCCCCCGCGGCCGCCAGCTCCCCGAGACTCAGCAGCGCCTCCGCCACCTGGACGTTGACGAGTCCGGGCTGGACATAGCCCGTTTCGTCGGGTTCGTATCCGCGGTGGATGCGTTCGGCGGCCTGCTCGGCACGCCGGATGCAGGACAGGGCGCTCGTGCCGTCGCCGAGGTGGGCGTACGCCTTCGCCTGCATCGCGTACAGGTCGGAGGCGAGCGCCGGGGTGATGTGCTTGCCGGCGGCCCGCAGCGCTGCCTCCGCGAACGCGACGGCCTGCCGGAACTCCCGCATGAACAGCGACTGGTTGACCAGCAGCGCGATCACATAGGCGCCGAGCCCCCGGTCGCCGCTGGCCTTCGCGAGCCGCAGGGCCTGGTGGAAGTAGCGCTGGGCGAGCCCGTGCGCGTCGGAGTCGTACGCGCAGATACCGGCGACGGCCACCAACCCGCCCGTGGCACGGTGGAGTTGGCGGCCGGTGGCGTCGGTGTAGCTGCCGCGCAGCAGCGGGGCGGCCTCGGCGTTCAGGAAGCCGACGATCCGGGTGCGGGTCGCTATGCCGCCCGCCTTCCGGTACATCTGCTCGTAGTGGGTGCGCGCGGCCCGCAGCATCTCGAGGTCGGCAGGGGTGACCCGGTGCCGGCCCCCGCGCGAGACGTCCACGTCCTCGGGCGGGTTCTCCCACTCCCACACGGGCATGACGGCGGGCGTGCCGGTGACCGCGGGTGCGCCCAGGATGTGCGGCCGCTGCTGCTCGTCGGAGCGCCACAGCGCGGTGGCCCGCTCCACGAAGCCGGACAGCGAGGTGGCGTGCGCGGTGGACGGTTCGCCGGGCACGCCGAGGCCGATGTCGTCGAGTGTGACGGTACGGTGCAGGCGGGCGGCGAGTACCTCACAGATCAGGTCGGGCACCTGGCCGCGCGGCCGCTGGCCCTTCAACCACCGGGCGACGGCGGTGTGTTCGTATCTCAGCGCGAGCCCGCGCGCCCGCCCCGCCTGGTTCACGTGCGCTGCCAGCCCCGCGTGCGAGATCCCGGCCTCGTCCAGGATCGCGTCGAGCAGAGTGTTGGGCTGCATGGGTGCCCCCCGGGTGGCTCGGTGCCGACAGAGTAGTGCGAACCGCTTCACACGGGGTGTGAACGGAGTGCCCGAATCCGCAGCGTGCGCGCGCTGTTGCGGAGAGTTTCCGGCCGGTTGACTGAAATGCCTCGCAAGAGGCCGGCCGGGCCGCCGGCTCCCCCTCGAACAGTGCGGCGGCCCGCATCCGCGCCGTCCGCCCAGCTGCCTGCCCGACACTCCGTGGCTGGGCGGATGGCCTGCCGGCGGCTTGGCCGTACGACTGATCGCCGTTGTGTCAAAGGTGGTTTGTCGGCTGCGGGTCGTGTGTGGCTGGTCGCGCAGTTCCCCGCGCCCCTGAAGGTTGGCTGCACTTGAGCCTGGTTCGATCGTTCCGTAGGACCAGTAGCGCTATGTCGTCTGCCTGCTTTCCTCTCGTGTGGCGCATCAGCGCCGTGAAGAGGGTGCGCAGGATTGCCTGCGGAGTGATCGGCTCGTTTCGTACGGCGCCGATGAGCGCCGCCTGTAGGGGAAAGAACCGGCCTCTGGCGTCTCTCGCGTCCTCGACGCCGTCCGTGTACAGGACCAGGGAGTCGCCGGGGAGCAGGGAGCCGCAGGGCAGCGGGTCCAGTTCGGTCGGGAGGGGGAACGGGCCGAGGGGCGGGAGTGGGTCGGCTCGGGCGAGGGGGGCGACGACGGTGCCGCTCAGCAGGTAGGGCCAGGGATGGCCGCAGTTGAGGGCCGTGATCTCGCCGTCCGGGTCGATCTCCAGCAACAGGACGGTGACGAACTCCTCGGCGACCGGGCTGTCCGGTTCCAGGCCGGAGGCGGGGTGCTCCTCGCGCGCCCGTTCGCGCAGGTGGCGGGCGAGGGCACGGTCCAGTCTGCGCAGCACCCGGTCCAGGTCGGGTTCGTCGTGGACGGCCTCGCGGAAGCTGCCGAGAACCGCGGCGACGGTGCCGATGGCGGCGATGCCGTGGCCGCGGACGTCGCCGATGACCGCCCGTACGCCGTGCTCGGTGGCGATGACCTCGTACAGGTCGCCGCCGACACAGGCGCTGCGGTCCGCGGAGAGCTGGGCGGCGGCGACGTTCAGCCCGTCGATGCGCGCGGGCAGCGGCCGCAGCAGCGCACTCTGCGCGGCACCGGCGACCTTGCGGACCTGCCGGAGCTCACGCAGCAGGGCCTGCCGCACGTGCAGAATCAGACCGGTTCCCACGGCGAAGAAGACGGCGCCGGTGACGAGCCGTGCGCCGAGGCTGTCCTGCCGGGCGAGCGGGCAGACCAGTTTGTATGTGATCGCCATCGCGCCCCAGGCGATGGGCAACGCCATCGCCTGCACCTTCCGGGGAAGCCGAGCCTTGATGCGGAACATGCCGATGGCCCCCCAATAGGCCCTGACAACGCAGAATCGGACCGACCTCGAAAGGCCGGTCCGATTCTGTCGAGAGATGCCCCGGAAGTACCGGATCACCCAGAGAAGTCACCCTATTGAGTGAGGTGACTAGAACGCGCCCCGATAGGGGGTGTGGGGGCGTGCCCCCACAAGGGGCGCGGGGAACTGCGCGACCAGCCACGAATGACCCGCAGCCGCCGAACAACCGCAGTCCCCCACCCCTCAGGCGCACTACCCCCGAAGAACCGCTCCCGTCCGCTCGCCCGCGAGGGCCACCGCAGCGTCCCGAGCCGCCGAGGCTTCATCGACGGTCAGCGTCCGGTCACCCGCACGGAACCGCAGCGCATACGCCAGCGACTTCTTGCCATCACCCAGCTGCTCGTCATTGACGTACACGTCGAACAGCCGGATCGCCTCGAGGAGTTCACCGGCCCCCTCGCGCAGCGCGGCCTCGACCTCCGCGGCCGGCACCGGCTTGTCCACCACGAGGGCGACATCCTGGGTGGCCACGGGGAACGTGGAGATGCTCGGCGCCTGAGGCGTACCGTCGCCGACCTGCTCCAGTGCGTCCAGGTCCAGCTCCATCGCGCAGGTGCGCGCAGGCAGACCCAGCGCCTTGAGCACCCTCGGGTGCAGCTCACCGGCGTGCCCGACGACCCGCTCGGCGCCGTCCACGGTGATGGCCAGCGCAGCGCACCGGCCCGGGTGCCACGGCCCGTACTGCCCGGCCCGCACGGCCAGCTCGGCCCCGGCCTCACGGGCCACGAGCCGCGCCGCCTCGATCGCGTCGGCGTAGTCGGCAGGACGGCCCTTGCCCCACCAGCCTGCCTGCTCACGGGCACCGGCGAGAACGACCGCGACGTGCCGCGGCTGCTCGGGGAGTACGGCGTTCAGGGCCGCGATCTCCTCGTCGGTGGGACGCCGGTCGACGGGCAGGTGCCCGGCAGCGCCCTGCTGCTCACGCGGCTGGAAGACCAGGCCCGTCTCGAACAGCGCCAGATCGTGCGAACCGCGCCCGTCGTTGCGCCGCAGCGCACCGAGCAGACCCGGCAGCAGCGACGTGCGCAGCGCGGGCTCCTCGTCGTTGAGCGGGTTGACCAGCTTGACGACGCGGCGGGCCGGATCGTCGGCGGCCAGGCCGAGCTGGTCGAAGACCTGCTCGCTGACGAAGGGGTAGTTCGGCGCCTCGACGTACCCGGCACCGGCCAGCGCGCGGCCGACCCGGCGGTGCAGTCGCTGGCGGTGGGTCAGGCCACGGCCGGACGGCGGCTTGGGCAGCGTGGAGGGCAGGTTCTCGTAGCCCTCCAGGCGGATGACCTCTTCGGCCAGGTCGTTCGGCTCCAGCAGGTCGGGCCGCCAGGACGGCACGGTGACGATCAGCTCGTCCTGCCCGTACACGTCGCAGCCGATCTCCTGCAGCCGCCGTACGACGATCTCCCGGCCGTACACGACGCCCGCGACCTTGTCCGGGTGGTCGGCCGGGGTGGTGATGGTGTGCGGCCCGGACGGTGTGGCGACCTCGGTGACACCCGCCTCCGCCGTGCCGCCCGCCAGCAGCACCAGCAGGTCCACCGTCCGCTGGGCGGCCGCCGCGGCGGCCGCCGGGTCGACGCCGCGCTCGAAGCGGCGGGACGCCTCCGAGGACAGCTTGTGACGGCGGGCGGTGCGGGCGATGGCGACCTGGTCGAAGTGGGCGGCCTCGATCACGACGTCGGTGGTGGCGTTCTCGAGGTCGTCGTGGTCGGCGATCTCCGTGTTGGCGCCGCCCATGACACCCGCGAGGCCGATCGGGCCGCGCTCGTCGGTGATGACGAGGTCCTCGGCGTGCAGCTTGCGCTCGACACCGTCGAGGGTGACGAGCTTCTCGCCCTCCTCGGCCCTGCGTACACCGATGGTGCCCTGGACCAGATTGCGGTCGTAGGCGTGCAGGGGCTGGCCGAGCTCCATCATCACGTAGTTGGTGACGTCGACGGCGAGCGAGATCGGGCGCATGCCGACCTTCTGCAGGCGGCGCTGCAGCCAGATCGGGGAGCGGGCCTCGGGGCTCAGGCCGGTCACCGTGCGGGCGGTGAAGCGGTCGCAGCCGATCGGGTCCGAGACCTGGACCGGGTAGCCGAAGGCGTTCGGGCCGGGGACGTCGAGCAGCGCCGGGTCGCGCAGCGGCAGGCCGTACGCGATGGCGGTCTCGCGGGCGACGCCGCGGATGGACAGGCAGTCGCCGCGGTTGGCGGTGACGGCGATGTCCAGGACCTCGTCGACCAGCTCCAGCAGCTCGATGGCGTCCTTGCCGACCTCGGTCTCCGGCGGCAGCACGATGATGCCGTGGGTGCCGTCGTCGCCCATGCCCAGCTCGCCGGTGGAGCAGATCATGCCGTGCGAGACACGGCCGTAGGTCTTGCGCGCGGCGATCTCGAAGCCGCCGGGCAGCACGGCGCCCGGGAGGACCACGACGACCTTGTCGCCGACCTGGAAGTTGCGGGCGCCGCAGATGAGTTCCTGGGGCTCGCCGGTGCCGTTGGCGGTGCCGACGTCGACGGTGCAGAAGCGGATCGGCTTCTTGAACTCCGTCAGCTCCTCGATCGTCAGCACCTGCCCGACGACGAGCGGGCCCTTGAGGTCGGCGCCGAGCTGCTCGACGGTCTCGACCTCCAGACCTGCGGAAATGAGCTTGGCCTGGACGTCACGGCCGGTCTCCGTCGCCGGCAGGTCGACGTACTCCCGCAGCCAAGAAAGCGGGACCCGCATCAGATCTCCATCCCGAACGGCCGGGTGAACCGGACGTCACCCTCGACCATGTCTCGCATGTCTTCGACGTTGTGGCGGAACATCAGCATCCGCTCGATGCCGAACCCGAAGGCGAAGCCGCTGTACTTCTCCGGGTCCACGCCGCAGGCGGTGAGCACCCGCGGGTTGACCATGCCGCAGCCGCCGAGCTCGATCCAGCCCTCGGAGGAGCAGGTACGGCAGGGGCGGTCGGGGTTGCCGACGGACTCGCCGCGGCAGACGTAGCACACCATGTCCATCTCGGCGGACGGCTCGGTGAACGGGAAGAAGTTCGGCCGCAGCCGGGTCTTCATGCCCTCGCCGAACAGGGACTGGACCATGTGGTCCAGGGTGCCCTTGAGGTCGGCCATGGTGAGGCCCTCGTCCACGGCGAGCAGCTCGACCTGGTGGAAGACCGGGGTGTGCGTGGCGTCCAGCTCGTCGGTGCGGTACACGCGGCCGGGGCAGATCACGTACACCGGCAGCTCGCGGTCGAGCAGGGAGCGGATCTGCACGGGCGAGGTGTGGGTGCGCAGCACGACGCCGGAGTCACCGGAGCCGTCCGGGCCCTCGACGAAGAAGGTGTCCGCCTCACCGCGGGCCGGGTGGTCCGGGCCGATGTTGAGCGCGTCGAAGTTGAACCACTCGGCCTCGACCTGCGGGCCCTCGGCGACCTCGTAGCCCATGGCCACGAAGACGTCCTCGATGCGCTCGGAGAGCGTGGTGAGCGGGTGGCGGGCGCCGGCCGGTACGCGGTCGTACGGCAGCGTGACGTCCACGGCCTCCTCGACCAGCACCCGCTGGTCGCGCTCGGCCTCCAGTTCGGCCTGGCGGGCGGCGAGGCCCTTGTTGACGGCGCCGCGGGCCTGGCCGACGAGCTTTCCGGCGGCTGCCTTGGCGTGCGGGGGCAGGGCGCCGATCTCGCGGTTGGCGAGGGCCAGCGGGGAGGTGCCGCCGGTGTGGGCGACCTTGGCCTCCTGGAGCGCGTCGAGGGAGTCCGCGGCGGCGAAGGCGGCGAGCGCCTCGTCCCGCATGCGCTCGATCTCTTCTGGTTTCAGTGCCTCGACCTCGACAGGGTCGTACGACTTATTCGGTGCCGACATCTCTTCCCGTGCTTCCGATTGGCTGGCGGATGGCCCCGTACCGACTCGTGGACATCTCGTCACGGTTATTGGGACACAAAGGTGCCAAAGGCCGAGTCTAACGGGGTTGAGGTAAGCGAATGCGCCCGTGGGGGCCGGTCCGGTTCTCAGGTGAGATACGCCGGTGCCGCCACGGGCAAGGTAAATCGGAACTGGGCGCCGCCGCCGGGGGCGCGGCCGACCTCGATGGCGCCGCCGTGCGCCTCGACGATGCCCTTGACGATGTAGAGCCCGAGGCCCGTGCCGCCGCGCTTGCTGCCCCGCCAGAAGCGGGTGAAGACGCGGTTCATGGACTCCTCCGGGATGCCGGGCCCCTCGTCGCTCACCGTGATCGACGTGGCTGTGTTCTCGCCGTCTTCGCCTTCACGCGGGGACGCCGTGGCCGTGATGTCAATGGTGACCGTTCCGTCGCCGTGCCGCACGGCATTTTCGAGGAGGTTGCTGAGCACCTGGTCGATCTTGTCGGGGTCGGCCCACAGGGCGGGCAGCGGTTGCTCGATGCGCAGCAGGAACCGGTCGGCGGGCTGCCCTGCGGCGACGTACGCCTGGATGTGCCGCCCCACGGCCGCGCCGATGTCGACGGGCTGGCGGCGCACCTCCAGCCTCCCGCTGTCGATCCGCGAGATGTCGAGCAGCTCGGCGATGAGCCGGGTGACGCGGTCGGCGTCGGCGTCGACGGTCTCCAGCATCAGCCGCTTCTGGTCGTCGGTGAACCTCGCCCACTTGGCGAGGAGCGTGGCGGTGAAGCCCTTGACGGAGGTGAGCGGCGAGCGCAGCTCATGGGCGACGGTCGCGATCAGCTCGGCGTGCGAGCGCTCGGTGCGGCGTCGGGCCTCGGTGTCCCGGAGCGAGACGACGACACGGCACACGGGCCCGGTGGGCTCGCTGCGGACATACCGCACGGTGACGAGCACCTCGCGCCCGCCGGGCAGGAGCAGGTTGCGCTCGGGCTGCCGTCGGCGAATGGCGAGGCCGCCGTACGGGTCGGTCAGCTGCCACCAGCGCCGCCCCTCCAGGTCCTCTAACGGCAGGGCCTTCTCCAGCCGCTGCCCGAGGGCGTCGGCGGCGGCGACGGCGGTGATGCGCTCGGCGGCGGCGTTGAAGCAGATGACGTGCCCGTGCTCGTCGGCGACGACGAGGCCGTCGGGCAGGTCGTCGGGATCGATTCCGAGCTCCGCGGACTCACCCGGCGCCCGGGACGCGGACGGCCGCCGCACCTCCGGTGCCCCCGGTGCGCTGCTCGTGCCGACACTCATCCCCGTACCCCACCTCTCACGACGGCTGAGGGGCCCCCGAGCTGGTCACCCTACTAGCTGTGGGTGACGGAACGGCACCCACCGGAGGCGCGCTGTGCACGGGCCGACGCGTAGAGACATACGGCGGCGGCGGTGGCGAGGTTCAGGCTCTCGGCCTTTCCGTGGATCGGCACGCGCACGACGGCATCGGCCAGCGCGCGGGTTTCCTCCGGGAGCCCCCAGGCCTCGTTGCCGAACACCCAGGCGGTCGGCCCGCCCATGGTGCCCTTGTCGAGCTCGTCGTCGAGATCGTCCGTCCCCGCACCGTCGGCGGCGAGAATCCGCACACCGGCGTCCTGCAAGCCCGCCACGGCCCGTTCCACGGGCACTCCGACGGCGACGGGCAGGTGGAACAGGGATCCGACCGAGGCCCGCACGGCCTTGGGGTTGTAGAGATCGACGGAGGCATCGGTCAGGACGACCGCCTCGGCCCCGGCGGCGTCGGCGCACCGCAGGACGGTGCCGGCGTTCCCGGGGTCCCGCACATGCGCCAGTACGGCGACGAGCTTGGGCCGGGCGGCGAGGATCTCCTCGAAGGGGGTGTCGATGAACCGGCAGACTCCGACGAGCCCCTGCGGGGTGACGGTGGTCGAGATGTCGGCGATGACCTGCTCGGAGGCCAGGTGGATCCGGGCTCCGGCGCCCCGGGCCTCACCGATGATGTCGGCGTACCGCTCCGCGGCCTCCACCGTGGCGAACAGCTCGACCAGCGTGTCCCCGTACGCCGCCGCCTCCCGCACGGCCTGCGGCCCCTCCGCGAGAAACAGCCGCTCCTTGCCCCGGAAGTTCCGCTTGGCGAGCCGCCGGGCGGCGGAGACGCGGGGGGAACGGGCGGAGATCAGCTCGGGGCTGGCGGGGGCCATGGGGTTCACCTTGGAGTTCTGAAGTTCACGGACACAGCAGGACCCGCAGACCTCCTCGGCCTGCGGGTCCCTTCAGTCACGTCGGCTCACGCCGAGCGCAGCGGTCAGGCCGCCTTGGGGGCGTTGACGTCGCTCGGCAGGGCCTTCTGCGCAACCTCGACCAGCGCGGCGAACGCGCCTGCGTCGTTGACGGCCAGCTCGGCCAGGATCTTGCGGTCGACCTCGACGTTCGCGGCCTTCAGACCCTGGATGAAGCGGTTGTACGTGATGCCGTTGGCGCGGGCAGCGGCGTTGATGCGCTGGATCCACAGCTGGCGGAAGTCACCCTTGCGCTTCTTGCGGTCGTTGTAGTTGTAGACCAGCGAGTGGGTGACCTGCTCCTTGGCCTTGCGGTACAGGCGCGAACGCTGACCGCGGTAGCCGGAGGCCTGCTCGAGGATCGCCCGGCGCTTCTTGTGGGCGTTGACTGCCCGCTTGACGCGTGCCACTTGTTAACTCCTTGTAGCGGGGCCGTGGTTGGACTCACACGGCCCGGAATCGATTGGGTCCCGGTCCTGACGTACGGCGCTCAAGCAAGCGCCGCGTACGTCACTTGCCGAGAAGCTTCTTGATCTTCGCGGCGTCGCCCGGGGCCATCTCGGCGTTGCCGGTCAGGCGACGCGTCACGCGGGACGACTTGTGCTCGAGCAGGTGGCGCTTGCCGGCGCGCTCACGGAGCACCTTGCCGGAGCCGGTGACCTTGAAGCGCTTGCTGGCACCGCTGTGCGACTTGTTCTTCGGCATAGCGCCGTTCTCTCCTCGTCGGTGGCGCTCCGGTGCCCGGTCGCGAAAACCGGGCACGATGGAGCGTCGCTCTTGTTTCGGTTACGTCCTGGGGACTCGCGTCCCCCGGGATCACGCCTCGGCGGAAGCCTCGGCAGGGGCCTCGGCGTTCACAGCGTCCGCGTCCGCGGCGTTCTGCGAGCGGCCGGGGTTGGCCTTCGCTTCGGCCTTGCGGGCCTCCTGCGCCTGGCGGGCCTCGGCCATCGCCTCGGTCTTCTTCTTGTGCGGACCGAGAACCATGATCATGTTCCGGCCGTCCTGCTTCGGGTTCGACTCGACGAAACCGAGGTCCTGGACGTCCTCCGCGAGACGCTGCAGCAGCCGGTAGCCCAGCTCGGGCCGGGACTGCTCGCGACCACGGAACATGATCGTGATCTTGACCTTGTCGCCCTGCTTGAGGAACCGGACGACGTGACCCTTCTTGGTGTCATAGTCGTGCGGGTCGATCTTCGGCCGGAGCTTCATCTCCTTGATGACCGTGTGCGCCTGGTTCTTGCGCGCCTCACGGGCCTTCATGGCCGACTCGTACTTGAACTTCCCGTAGTCCATGAGCTTGCACACGGGCGGACGGGCGTTCGCCGCGACCTCGACCAGGTCCAGGTCGTACTCCTGCGCAAGCTCCAGTGCCTTGGCCAGCGGGACGATGCCCACCTGCTCGCCACTGGGACCGACAAGTCGCACCTCGGGAACGCGAATCCGGTCGTTGATGCGGGGCTCGGCGCTGATGGATCCTCCTCGGTTAGCACCACACGGCGGTCTGGCGGACAGCCGCGTATGTCTTCTTTCGTAAGACCTAACCGCGCCGAAGCACAAAAAATGCCCCGGACGATCACAGGCGGGGCTCCAGAACACTACCGGAGCACCGCCGCGATGATCGCGGGGCGCGATTTCGGGCGACTCCATCGTCCGTACGGAACGATGGGGGCGCCTGACCGGATGACCCGCCGTCCCGGAGGACGGTCAGGTGGGAAGTCGGAGCCTCCACTTGTGGGCCGATCGCTGAGACATCACTCTCAGGGCGTCCGGCCGGTCGTTACACAAGGTTAGCAGCTCCCCGGGGGCGGTGCGAATCCTCGTCCACCGGGGCCTATCGTGTGAGGCATGAGTGACACCCCTGCTGAGTCCGCCGAGGCTCCCGACTTCGACGAGATGGCCCGCGACATCGCCGAGGTCCCCGCCGTCGAGGTGATCGTGACGGTCGCCGTCAACCTGATGAGCGCCGCCGCCGTGAAGCTCGGTCTGACGGAGGAGGGTGACAAGTACAAGGACCTGGACGAGGCCCGCAAGCTGGTGCACGCCCTCGCCGGTCTGCTGGACGCGAGCGCGACCGAGATCAGCTCGTTCCACGCGGCCCCGCTGCGCGACGGCCTGAAGTCGCTGCAGCTGGCCTTCCGCGAGGCGTCGATCGTCCCGGACGAGCCGGGCCAGGGGCCGGGCGAGAAGTACACCGGTCCGGTCTACGGCTGACCGGCTGATCTATTCCTTCACGTACAGGGGCTCGCCCGGAGGCGTCACCCCGGCCGGCAGCACTGCCAGGTCGAGGCCGCGCACCAGGCGGGCCCTCAGTGTCTCGTCCGCCGCGAGGCGCCCGGCGACCGCGTGGGCGGCCCGGGCGGGTACGGCGGACTCGTCCAGGACGAGGGCGAGGGTGCCGTCGGCCTGCCCGGGCCCGAGGTGGGCGCGCAGGACGGCGGGTTCGGCGGCGACGGCATCGCGTACGGCCGCCACGACGGCCGGGTCGGTGAGCGGGTCGGTCGTCGTACGGCCCTCGGCGAGCGCGAGCAGGGCCTGCCCCGTCAGCTCGTACGGCACCGGCCCGGCCATGTCCAGCACGATCGTGTCCGCCTTCTCGTGCGCCGCGGCCTGCAGGGCCTGGTGCAGGGGTACGGCGACGGGGCGGGCCGCCGGGTCCCAGCGGGCGAGTGCGTCGGTGGACGTGAAGGCGGGCAGGGCGGTGCGATCGCCGGCCTTCAGGGTCGGTACGGCCATGTCGCTGGTCTTCTCGCGGCGCAGCCCGTTCTCGTCCTCCTCGACCTCGCCGAGCACGGCCACGACGGGGACGAGCAGCCGGGCGTTCCTGAGCGCCTCCAGGACGGGCGCCTCGGCGGTGCGGTCCTCGGCCCAGGCGGTGAGCGCGGCACTCAGGCGGGGGTCGGCGGAGCCGTCGTCGTCGGAGAAGGGAGAGTCGGGAATGTTCTTGTTCGCCACGGTCACCGACCCTATCGGGGGGATGCTGCTGCGCTTGTGCGGGCCCGGAAACCTGGCCGTGACGCGGTTCACAGGAATCTCAGATTTCCCTGACCCACATCTAACGTCCGTCTAACGGCACACACAGTCGCCGCCACCACGATCGCGGGCATGGAGTCTTCCCGAGCCCGTCGCAGCCGCCGCGCTCGCCCGTCCGGACACCGTCCCCTGCTGTACGGCGCCCTCGCCGCCGCCACGGTCCTCGGCGGTACGGCCGCGGGGACCGTGTACGTGAAGGCGCAGGCGCACTCCGGTGGGAGGGCCGTATCGTCGGCCGCGTCGCCGGCGGCCTCACCCTCGTCATCGTCATCGTCATCGGCATCGGCATCGGACTCGGTCCCGGCGCGTGAGGAGGTTGCGGTGGATTCTGTGGCGCAGCCGATGGTGGACCGCGACGAGCTGCTGGCGGCGGCCATGGAGTCGGTGGACGTCCCGGACGGTGCCGAGGTGTCGGTGGCGGTGCTGGACCTGGAGTCCGGTGACAGCGCCTCGTACGGGGACGGCGGCTTCGACACGGCGAGCATCGTGAAGGTCGACATCCTGGCGGCCCTGCTGTTGCGGGCGCAGGACGAGGGGCGGCAGCTGACGGCGGCGGAGAAGTCGTACGCGAGCGCGATGATCGAGAACAGCGACAACGCCTCCGCGTCCGAGCTGTGGCGGGCGATCGGGAAGGCGGAGGGCCTCGATGCCGCGAACGAGCGCTTCGGGCTCACTCGGACCGAGGGCGGCGACGGGATGCTGTGGGGGCTGACGCAGACCACGGCCGCCGATCAACTCAGGCTGCTGCGGCAGGTGTTCGGGCAGGACTCGGAGCTGAGCGAGGCTTCGCGGACGTATCTGCGCGGGCTGATGGGAAAGATCGCCGTGGGGCAGCAGTGGGGTGTGTCCGCTGCGGCCGACGGTTCCGCGTGGGCGCTGAAGAACGGCTGGCTGCCGCGTACGGCGACCGGGCTGTGGGACATCAACAGCATCGGGCGGGTGACGGTGGACGGCCACGACTTTCTGGTCGCCGCGCTGTCGAACGGCAACGCGACCCAGGCGCAGGGGATTTCACTGGTCGAGGCGGTGGCGGTGACGGCGGTTACGGTGTTCGCCGGGGAGGGGGCAACCGCGTCCGCTTCCGCATCGGGATCGGCCACGGCACCGTCGTAACCTGATCCGATGCCACCGTCGGATCTCCTGTCCCGAGCACTGTACGACCCCGTTGATCCACCACTGCGGCCGCTACCGGCACGTGTGGCGGACCTTCTTCGCTCCCTCGACGCGCCGCCGCGGCTGGCTGCCCATCTGCGCGCTGTCCACGATGTGGCGGTTCAGCTGGTCGCATGGGTGGAGCAGCGCTGTCCGGAGCTCGACGTGGACCGCGAGGCCGTCCTCTTCGGGGCGGCGACGCATGACATCGGCAAGACGGTGCACATCGCCGAGTTGTCCGGGCCCGGCTCCGCTCACGAAGAGGCAGGGCGGGAGCTGCTGCTGGCTCACGGGTTCGGGCCTCGGCTGGCCCGCTTCGCCGGCACTCACGGCGCGTGGGCGGGTCCCGCGGTGACCTTCGAGGACCTGCTGGTGAGCACGGCCGACAAGGTCTGGAAGAACAAGCGCGTCCCGGAACTCGAAGACCTTGTCATCTCACGGCTGGCGCAGGCGACGGGCGGACAGCACTGGGAGGAGTACCTCGCCCTGGACGAGTTCCTGGGCCACATGGGCGACGGGGCCGACCACCGACTGGCCTTCCAGGCGTCCTTCCCCGTGCACGCCTAGAAGTCGTGGCGTCCGCGGCGGCCGCGCAGGACCACGACCGCCGAGATCAGCAGGACGCCGCCGACACCGCCCGCGAGCCAGGCCGGCCAACTCGTCGCGTCGTCCTCCGACTCGGCCGCGTCGGGACCCGGGCCGAAGTACCGCTCGCCGTACGCCGCCGCCCGCAGGTCCTTCGGCTTGATGGTGGCGGCCTTCTTGATGGCGGCCGCCGGGTCGATGAAGCCGTAGCCGCGGGAGTCGTCGCGGCCGTCGGAGGGGGCGTCGCGGGCCGTGTCCTCCAGGAGCTTCTTGATCTGGGCCGGGGTCAGGCCGGAGTGGGCGCCCTTGATCAGGGCCACCGCTCCGGAGACGAAGGCGGCCGCGGCGCTGGTGCCCCAGCCCTCGTAGTACTTGTGGTCGGGGTCGGCGATGACGACGTCGACGCCGGGGGCGCTGACCGTGGCGTACCAGCGGCGGGTGGAGAAGGAGGCGCGGGTGCCGTAGCGGTCGACGGCGGTGGCGGCGATGACGCCCGGGTAGGCGGCCGGGTAGGAGATGTGGTCGCCCTTGTCGCCGCCGTTGCCTGCGGAGGCGACGACGACGACCCCCTTCTTCAGGGCGTACTGCACGGCCTCGTCCTCACCCGCCTCGGGGTGGGCGGACTTGGAGTCGTCGCCGAGGGAGAGGTTGATGACGTCGGCGCCGTGGTCCGCGGCCCACCGGATGCCTTCGGCGAGGGCGTTGCCGCGGGTGCTGCGGGCCTTGGCGCGGGCGGGGTCGCCGTCCTCGAGGATGACGCGCACGGGAAGGATCTTGGCCTCGGGGGCGATGCCCATGACCCCGTCGCCGCCCCCGGCGCCGTGTCCGTGGCCCGCGATGATGCCGGCCATCGCGGTGCCGTGCCGGGCCCAGGCGCGGTCGCCGCGCTCGGCTCCGAAGCCGACCATGTCCTTGCCCTCGAGGACGTTGCCGGCCAGGTCGGGGTGGTCGGCCTCGACGCCGGTGTCCAGGACGGCGACGGTGATGCCCCTGCCCTTGGTGGTCTGCCAGGCCGCCTGGGTGTGCATGGCGTCCAGGGCCCACTGGCGGGCGCGTATCGAGTCGGCGTGCGCGAGGGTGGGCGGCAGGAGGGCGAGGGTCGCGCCGAGGAGAAGGGCGAGGGGGCCGGTTCGCCGGGTCACGATCATGACGACTGCTCCGTGGCCGGTCCGACGTTCTTGCGCAGGGCGCGTTCGACCCGGTCGGCGAGGCCCTGTGCCTCGTGGCCGAGGCCGGCCTGGGCGAGGTCCGTGGTGGTGCCGGGCTGCATGGCCTCCTCGGCGGGCTCGGGCTCGTCGACGGTACGGTCGTCGGCCCAGCCGGAGACGGCGTAGACGACGACGGGGGCGTCGGTGAGGACGGAGACGGTCCAGGAGGCCCGCTGCTCGTCGCCGAACCCGGCCGCCAGGGTGCCCTTGGCGGCGTAGGGGCGGGGCATGAGGTCGGTGCGGCGGTCCAGGCCCTCCTTGTCGAACCGGCTGTCGAGCGAGCGCATGGCGGCCGCGTCGGCCTTGGTGAAGAGCAGGCCGACGGTGGTGACGTAGCTCTGGGTGGCGTCGATGTACGTGGCGCGCAGAAGGCGCTCGCAGCCGACGGGCGCGAGGGCCTTGCGCAGCAGCGGGTCGAAGGCGTCCGCGCAACCGGTGTCCCGGGCGACGGCGACCCGTGTCCAGGTGCGGTCGGCACCGCCTGGTCCGGCGCCCTTCCCGATCACCGTGGGCGGGAACAGCCGGTCGACGGGGACGCTGTGCCACAGGGTCCCGGCCGCGGCGAAGGTGTCCTGCGCACCGCCGTCGCCCGGCTCCCCGACCAGCCAGCTCCCGGTCACGGCCCCGCCGATGAGGCCGAGTCCGAGCACTACACAGGCGGCGGCCACCGCGATCCGGGGCCGGATCCGCACCCCGAGGGGACGCGGGCGCGCCTGCTCGTCGTACCCCTCGGGCTCGCCGAACGACACGACGGGCCGCCCGGCGCCCGGCGTCGCGCCGGGGGCCATGGGGGCGCTCCAGGACTGGGAGGGGTCCGGGGCGAACGAGGGGGAGCCGTGGCCGTTCGTGGAGTGCCCCGGGTGCGCCGATGAGTGGGCGGGCCCGGCGGGTGCGGCAGCCGCATACCCGCTGCCCGCCGACCCGTGTCCGGCCGACGGCTCCCGCGCGGGAGGGAGCGGCATCGATGCGCCGGGCCGCGCGGGCGGCGGGACGGAACCGGAGCGGCGCGCGGACTCGGCGGGTGCGGAGCCCGCGCGGGCGCCCGGCTTCGGCGGCACACCGGCGGCGCCTCGCGCGGAGGACTGGCGATTGCCGGGCTCGGACGAGGGGTCCGCGGCGATCGGCCGGAGCCGGAAGGTGGTCTCCGCGGCCGTCTCGGCGGGCGCGCCCGTACGGCGTGACGGCGAGGGCCGCTCGGCCGGGCGGGCCGGTATGTCGCCCGAAGGGGCCTGCCCGGCACCGTCCTGGCGCAACGATCCGCCGGGCTCCGTACGCCCGGCCGTCGGCGGCGCGTCCGGGAAGCGCGCCGAGGCTCGGGGCGGGGGCGGGGACGTGGGGGCGGCGTCTGCGGGGGCCGGGACGCGCAGGTCGGGGGTGTGAGGCGACGTACCGGAGGCACCGGACGTGCCGGAGGTGCCGGACGTGGGGCGACCGGAGCCGGTCGCGGCTTCCGGCATCGGACCCGGCCCGCGACGTCCCGACCCTTCCGGCACCGATCCCTCCGTTCGTGAACGCTCGCCGGTCCCCCGCGGGGCCTGCGCACCCGGGCCGTCCGTCTGCTCGGCTTGCGTGTCGCCGGCCGTCGGCGGGGCCGCGGGTCTCGGCGGGGTCGTCGGGCGGGGCGGGGCGGCGGGCGGCGGAGGCGTGGTGGGGCGCGGGGGAATGGGGGCGCGGCGCGCTTCCGTGCTCATGCACCCCCCGTTTCCTCATGTCCGGGCCCGATCTCCTGTGCGGGCCGTCTTTCCGTGTGCCGTCTGCCCTGCCCGGCACGGACTCGTCCGACCAGGCACGCATACCCGCACGGGTGGCGCGTCATCCCGGACGGTCGACCGGCCTTGGGCGTTCCACACGTGCGTGCGCGTCACTCTACGGGTTGATCCTGGGCGAACGGGAACCAGTCCACGACCCCGTGCACATCTGCCCGGAACATCCCCCTACCCTGCGGTAATCCAGCGTGGCAGGCTTCGTTCATGACTGCGCGCGCCGCCGACCGGGCCCGTTACGACCGGGCCACCGCCCATCTCGACGCCCCTCTCGCGATCGTGGACCTGAACGCCTTCGACGCCAACGCGGACGACATGCTCCGCCGCGCCGGCGGAAAGCCGATCCGCGTCGCCAGCAAGTCCGTACGCTGCCGGGCCCTGCTGGAGCGGGTGCTCGCGAAGGACGGGTTCGCGGGGATCATGTCCTTCACGCTGGCCGAGTCCCTGTGGCTGGCGCGCTCCGGGTTCGACGACATCCTGCTCGCCTATCCGTCCGCCGACCGCGCCGGATTCGCCGAGCTGACCGGTGATCCCAAGCTCGCCTCCGCCGTCACGGTGATGATCGACGACCCGGCGCAGCTCCGGTTCATCGACGACGCCCGGGACGGGGGCCGGGAAGTGGTGCGGGTCTGCCTGGAGTTGGACACCTCGCTGAAGCTGCTGGGCGGGCGGGTGCGTGTCGGCGCCCGGCGTTCGCCGCTGTACTCCCCCGCCCAGGTCGCCGACATGGCCCGTGTCGTCGCCCGGCGGCCGGGGTTCGAGGTCGTCGGGATCATGGCGTACGAGGGGCACATCGCCGGCGTCGGGGACGCGGTGGCGGGGCGGCCGCTGCGGTCGCGTGCCGTACGGCTGATGCAGGCCACCGCACGCCGGGAGCTCGCCGAGCGGCGGGGCGAGGTGGTGCGGGCCGTGCGGGCCGTCGTGCCGGGGCTCGAGTTCGTCAACGGCGGCGGGACCGGCAGTGTGCAGCACACCGCCGCCGAGGACTGTGTCACCGAGATCGGGGCCGGGTCGGGGCTGTACGTCCCGCGGCTGTTCGACCACTACACGTCCTTCAGCGGGCGTCCGGCCGCACTGTTCGCCCAGCCCGTCGTGCGCCGGCCGGGGGTCGGGGTGGTGACCGTCCTCGGGGGCGGGTATCCGGCGTCGGGCGCGGCGGGTCGGGACCGGCTGCCGGTGCCGTATCTGCCGGAGGGGCTGCGGTACGACCCCCAGGAGGGGGCCGGCGAGGTGCAGACTCCGCTGCTCGGCTCGCCCGCCGACGATCTGCTGATCGGCGACAAGGTGTGGTTCCGGCACGCCAAGGCCGGTGAGCTGTGCGAGCGGTTCGACGCGCTGCACCTCGTCGAGGGCGAGTCGGTGACGGCGACGGTGCCGACGTATCGCGGCGAGGGCCGTACGTTCCTGTGACGCGGGGCGAGCGACGACTGGGCTGAGCACCTCAAGACGGGTGCTCAGCCCGGGGGACCTACAGGGGTGTGACGTACGCCCCCGAGATTCCGCCGTCGACCAGGAAGTCGGTGGCGTTCACGAAGGAGGAGTCGTCGCTGGCCAGGAAGGCGACGGCGGCGGCGATCTCCTCGGCCTCGGCGAAGCGGCCGACCGGGATGTGGACGAGGCGGCGGGCGGCGCGCTCGGGGTCCTTGGCGAACAGCTCCTGCAGGAGCGGGGTGTTGACCGGTCCGGGGCACAGGGCGTTGACCCGGATGCCGTCGCGGGCGAACTGCACGCCCAGTTCGCGGGACATGGCGAGGACGCCGCCCTTGGAGGCGGTGTACGAGATCTGGGACGTGGCGGCGCCCATCCTCGCCACGAAGGACGCCGTGTTGATGATGGAGCCCTTGCCCTGCTGCCGCATGTAGGGGATGGCGGCCTTGCAGCACAGGTAGACGGAGGTGAGGTTGACCTCCTGGACGCGCTTCCAGGCCTCCAGGCCGGTCTCCAGGATGGAGTCGTCGTCGGGCGGGGAGATGCCGGCGTTGTTGAAGGCGATGTCGACGCTGCCGTAGGTGTCGTACGCGGTCTTGAACAGCGCCTCCACCTGCTCGGGGTCGGTGACGTCGACCTTCACGAAGATCCCGCCGACCTCCTCGGCGGCGGCCTTGCCGCGCTGCTCGTCCACGTCGCCGCAGACGACGTGGGCGCCCTCGGAGGCGAGGCGGCGGGCGGTGGCGAGGCCGATGCCGCTGCCGGCGCCGGTGACGACGGCCGTGCGGCCGACCAGTCGGCGGCAGATGTTTTCCTCGGCCGATGAGCTCGATGAGGTCGCTGAGGTCACTGTGCGGGGCCTTCCGTGCTGATGAAGACGTTCTTGGTTTCGGTGAAGGCGGTCAGGGCGTCCGGGCCCAGTTCGCGGCCGATGCCGGACTGCTTGAAGCCGCCGAAGGGGGTCCAGTAGCGGACGCTGGAGTGGGAGTTGACGGACAGGTTTCCGGCCCGGACCGCCTGGGAGACGCGCAGGGCGCGGCCGACGTCACGGGTCCAGATGGAGCCGGAGAGGCCGTAGTCGGTGGCGTTGGCGAGGGCGACGGCCTCCGCCTCGTCCTCGAAGGGGAGCACGACGGCCACGGGTCCGAAGACCTCCTCGACGGCCACGCGCGCGTGCGGGTCGACGCCGGTGAGGACGGTGGGCGGGAACCAGAAGCCGGGGCCTTCGGGGGCCTTGCCGCGGATGCCGTCGGCGCCGGGGTCGACGTAGGAACGCACCCGCTCCAGCTGGACCTTGGAGATCAGCGGGCCCATGTCGGTCTTCTCGTCGGCCGGGTCGCCGACCGTCACCGCCTCGATGGCGGGGCTCAGCAGCTCCAGGAAGCGGTCGTGGGCGGAGCGCTGGACGAGGATGCGGGTGCGGGCGCAGCAGTCCTGGCCGGAGTTGTCGAGGAAGGACATGGGGGCGGCGGCCGCGGCTGCTTCGAGGTCGGCGTCGGCGAAGACGATGTTGGGGCTCTTGCCGCCGAGTTCGAGGGTGACGCGCTTGAGGAGCGCCGAGCCCTTCGCCAACACCTGTTTGCCGACGGCCGTTGACCCGGTGAAGACGATCTTCGCGACGCCCGGGTGCTCGACGAGGGCGTTGCCCGCGACCGGTCCTTGGCCGGGCAGGACCTGGAAGAGGCCCTCCGGAAGCCCTGCCTCCAGGGCGAGTTCGGCCAGGCGGAGGGCGGTCAGCGGGGTCGTCTCGGCGGGCTTGAGGAGGACCGCGTTCCCGGCCGCGAGCGCCGGGGCCGTCCCCCAGGCGGCAATCGGCATCGGGAAGTTCCAGGGGGCGATCACGCCCACGACGCCGAGCGGTTCGAGGATCGTCACGTCCAGGCCGCCGGGGACGGGGATCTGGCGACCGGTCAGCCGCTCCACTCCCCCGGCCGCGTAGTCGAGCAGGTCGCGGACGTTGCCCGCCTCCCAGCGGGCGTTGCCGATGGTGTGTCCGGCCTCGCGGACCTCCAACTGGGCGAGCTCTTCGAGGTGTTCGTCGACTCGGACCGCGAACCGGCGCAGCAGCCGGGCGCGTTCGCCGGGCGCTAGGGCCGCCCACCGGATCTGGGCCCGCGTCGCGCGGACGACCGCCGCGTCCACGTCGGCCGCGGTGGCGGAGGGGACGGTGGCGACGACCTCTTCGGTGGCCGGATCGAGTACCTGGAGCTGGTCGGACAAGAAGGGCCTCACATGCGTTCGAAGGAGCGGCGCAGCTCCCAGTCGGTCACCGCGGCGTCGAAGGCGTCCAGCTCGACGCGCGCCATGTTGCGGTAGTGGGCGACGACCTCGTCACCGAAGGCGGCCTTGGCGATCGGGCTGTTCTCCCAGAGGTCGGCGGCCTCGCGCAGGGTCGTGGGGACGTGCTCGAAGTCGGCGGCGTAGGCGTTGCCGGGGCAGGGCTCGGGCAGCTCCAGCTTCTGCTCGATGCCGTAGAGGCCGGCCGCGACCAGTCCGGCGACGGCGAGGTGCGGGTTGACGTCGCCGCCGGGGAGCCGGTTCTCGAAGCGCATCGAGCGGCCGTGGCCGACGACGCGCAGGGCGCAGGTGCGGTTGTCGTGGCCCCAGGCGACGGCGGTCGGGGCGAAGGAGCCCGGCTGGAACCGCTTGTAGGAGTTGATGTTGGGGGCGTAGAGGAGGGAGAAGTCACGCAGGGCGGCCAGCTGGCCGGCGAGGAAGTGCCGCATGACGTCCGACATGCCGCCGGGGTCTTCGGAAGAGCCCGCCATGACGTTGTTGCCGGCGGCGTCCGCGAGGGAGAGGTGGATGTGGCAGGAGTTGCCCTCGCGCTCGTTGTACTTGGCCATGAAGGTGATCGAGACGCCCTCCTGGGCGGCGATCTCCTTGGCGCCGGTCTTGTAGACGGCGTGCTGGTCGCAGGTGACGAGGGCCTCGTCGTACTTGAAGGCGATCTCGTGCTGGCCGGGGTTGCACTCGCCCTTGGCGGACTCGACGGTGAGCCCGGCGCCCGCCATGTCGTTGCGGATGCGGCGCAGCAGGGGCTCGATGCGGCCGGTCCCCAGCACCGAGTAGTCGATGTTGTACTGGTTGGCCGGGGTGAGGCCCCGGTAGTTGGCGTCCCAGGCCTGCTCGTAGGTGTCCTTGAAGACGATGAATTCGAGCTCCGTGCCCACGTTGGCCGTGTACCCGAGCTCGGCCAGGCGCTCCAGCTGGCGGCGCAGGATCTGGCGGGGCGCGGCGACCACGGGCGAGCCGTCGTTCCAGGCGAGGTCGGCGATCAGCATAGCCGTACCGGCGTTCCACGGGACGCGGCGGAGCGTGGCCAGGTCGGGGTGCATGGCGAAGTCGCCGTAGCCGCGGTCCCAGGAGGACATGGCGTAGCCGTCGACGGTGTTCATCTCGGTGTCCACGGCGAGCAGGTAGTTGCAGCCCTCGGTGCCGTGGTGGAGGACCTCGTCGAGGAAGAAGCGGGCGGCGAACCGCTTGCCCTGGAGTCGCCCTTGCATATCGGGGAAGGCCAGGACGACAGTGTCGATCTCACCGCCGGCGACGAGGGCGTGCAGCTCCTCGACGCTCAGCGGGGGTGTGCGGTCTGCCACGGGAGAGCCTCCTTGGGCCACTTCGGTCAGCCGGGAGCCATAAGGTATTGCCCAGGACCATTGATTGGGAAGGGGGTCCGGCCACATGTCGCAGGCGGGCACGGAGCACGGGGTACCCGGGGCCGGCGACCGGCTGACGTCGGTGCTGCGTCCGGTACGGGCCGGCAACGGCTTCGAGGAAGCCCTGGAGCAGATCCTCCAGGTCGTCCGGCTGGGCCTGGTGCCGGGCGGCGGACGGCTGCCGGCGGAGCGGGAGCTGGCCGACCGGCTGGGCATCAGCCGGGTGACGCTGCGCGAGGTGCTGAAGGTGCTCCAGGACCAGGGCCTGGTGGAGTCGCGGCGCGGACGCTACGGCGGCACCTTCGTGCTGCCGCGCCCCGCGACGCCGGGCGAGGAGGAACTGCGCCGCCGCCTGAAGGGCGTCGACGTGGAGGACACGCTGCGCTTCCGTGAGGTACTGGAGGTGGGCGCGGCCGGGCTGTGTGCGGCGCACGGGCTGGACGAGGAGCAGGCCGACCGGCTCCGCGAGGCCCTGTCACGCACGCACGACGCCCCGCTGGCCGAGTACCGGCGCCTGGACACGCTGCTGCACCTCACGCTCGCCGAGCTGTCCGGCTCCCCCACGCTCACCGCCCAGTACGCGGCCGTCCGCGCGACCGTCAACGACCTGCTCGACTGCATCCCGCTCCTCGTCCGCAACCTGGAGCACTCCCAGCGCCAGCACACCGCGCTGGTCGAGGCCGTGATCGAGGGCAACGCCGAGTGCGCACGGGAGATCATGCGCGAGCACTGCGGGGGTACGGCGGCACTGCTGCGGGGCTTCCTGGGCTGAGCCGCGCCGCTTTTGCGCGCCGACCGAGGATTTACGGGCGATTAACGCAGGGGTATTGCCATCCCCCGGACGACACCGCAAAGGTATGGATCCATTCCATTGAACCGGAGCCCGGTCGACCCCACCGTGCCCGGAACACTTCCGTGCCCGCCGCTCCGTGGGGAGTCTGCCCATGTCCCTGGAATCCACCCGCACCCCCGCCGCCGAGGAGGCGGACGACTATCTGGAGCGCAGGACACTGCGCCGCGGCAGCGCCGGCTGGGTGCTGCTGACCGGTCTCGGCGTCGCCTACGTCGTCTCCGGCGACTACTCGGGCTGGAACTTCGGCCTGGCAGAAGGCGGCTTCGGCGGCCTCGCGATCGCCATGGTGCTCATGGGCGCGATGTACGCCTGTATGGTCTTCGCCCTCGCCGAGCTGTCCTCGATCCTGCCGACGGCGGGCGGCGGCTACGGCTTCGCCCGCCGGGCGCTCGGGCCGTGGGGCGGCTTCCTGACCGGTACGGCGATCCTCATCGAGTACGTCCTCGCGCCCGCCGCCATCGTCATCTTCATCGGCGACTACGTCGAGTCGCTGGGCCTGTTCGGCCTGGAGTCCGGCTGGCCGATGTACCTGGTCTGCTTCGCGATCTTCCTCGGCATCCACCTCTGGGGCGTGGGCGAGGCGCTGCGCTTCAGCTTCGTCGTCACCGGCATCGCCGTGGCGGCGCTGATCGTGTTCGCGCTGGCGGCGCTGCCGGACTTCTCGTTGGGGTCCCTGGACGACATCCCGGTCGACTCGTCCGCCGCGGGCTCCAGCTCCTGGCTGCCGTTCGGTCTGCTCGGCATCTGGGCGGCGTTCCCCTTCGGGATGTGGTTCTTCCTGGGCGTCGAGGGGGTGCCGCTGGCGGCGGAGGAGACGAAGGAGCCGGCCCGTACGCTGCCGAAGGCGATCCGCTGGTCGATGGGCATCCTGGTCGTGCTGGCGGTGGTCACCTTCTTCGCGGCGGCGGGTGCGCGCGGTTCGGCCGCGGTCCAGGAGGCGGGCAACCCGCTGGTGGAGGCACTCCAGCCGGACGGCAAGGCGACGACGCTGAGCCGGATCGTGAACTATGCGGGTCTGGCGGGCCTGGTGGCGTCGTTCTTCTCCCTGATCTACGCGGGCTCGCGCCAGCTGTTCGCGCTCTCCCGCGCGGGCTACCTGCCCCGCTTCCTCTCCCTCACCAGCCGCCGCAAGGCGCCGTATCCGGGCCTGCTCGTGCCCGGCACGATCGGCTTCCTGCTGGCGGCGGTGTCGGGCGACGGCGCCCGCATGCTGAACATCGCCGTCTTCGGCGCCACCATCTCCTACGCGCTGATGTCCCTCTCCCACATCGTGCTGCGCCGCCGCGAGCCGGAGCTGCCGCGCCCGTATCGCACGCCGGGCGGAGTGCTGACCTCTTCGGTCGCCCTGGTGCTGGCCTGTGCGGCGCTGGTGGCCACGTTCCTGGTGGATGTGACGGCGGCGTTGATCGCGCTCGCGGTGTACGTCGTGGCCATCGGGTACTTCGGGCTGTACAGCCGTAAGCGTCTGGTGGCGCGGGCGCCGGAGGAGGAGTTCGCGGCGCTGGCGGCGGCCGAGGCAGAGTTGGCACGGGACTGAGGCAAGGATCGAGCGTGAGGGAGTTGCTGTGGCCAGGCCGTTGATCGGTGTCAGCACCTATCTGGAGTCCGGTGCGCGCTGGGGCGTGTGGGAGCTGGAAGCGGCGCTGCTGCCGGCCGGTTATCCGCGGCTGGTGCAGCGGGCCGGCGGCCTCGCCGCGATGCTTCCGCCGGACGATCCGGCGTACGCGGCCGCGGCCGTGGCCCGGCTGGACGGGCTGGTGATCGCGGGCGGTCCGGACGTGGAGCCCGTACGGTACGGCTCCGAGCCGCACCCCCGCACCGGGCCGCCGGCGCGGGAGCGGGACGCCTGGGAGCTGGCCCTGATCGACGCGGCCCTCGCAGCGGGGGTCCCGCTGCTGGGGATCTGCCGTGGGATGCAGCTGCTGAACGTCGCCCTCGGCGGCACCCTCGTGCAGCACATCGACGGGCACGCGGAGGTCGTGGGCGTCTTCGCCAGCCACTCCGTCAAGCCGGTGCCGGGCAGTCTGTACGGCGGGGTCGTGCCGGAGGAGACGTCGGTGCCGACGTATCACCACCAGGCGGTGGATCGGCTGGGTGAGGGGCTCGTGGCGTCGGCGTACGCGGAGGACGGGACGGTGGAGGCGATCGAACTCCCCTCCGCGTCCTGGGTGTTGGGCGTGCAGTGGCATCCGGAGATGGGTGAGGATGTGCGGGTCATGCGGGCGTTGGTCCGTGCGGCGGGTGGCTGACGGGGGATTTCGCCCCCGCCGCCCCTACCCGTCCCATCCCCAGGGGCTCCGCCCCTTCGACCCCGCCAGGGGGCTCCGCCCCCTGGACCCCCCGCTCCTCAAACGCCGGAGGGGCTGACATACCCAGCCCGTCCGGCGTTTGAGGACGAGGCCCCTTCAGGGCCGAAGCGGGGGTCTGGGGGCGCAGCCCCCAGGGACGGGACGGGTAGGGGCGG
>NZ_JBITLW010000018.1:0-186671 GCF_044465645.1 Streptomyces sp. NPDC049627
TTTGAGGAGCGGGGGTCCAGGGGGCGGAGCCCCCTGGCGGGGTCGAAGGGGCGGAGCCCCTGGGGGATGGGAATGGGTAGGGGCGGCGGGGGCGAAAAAAGGCTCCCTACACCTGCACGATCGGCTCCTTCGTGAACAGTGACCCCAGTTCCGGTGCGTTCACCCGGCGGTCCGTCAGCCTCAGGGCCTCCCAGACCGTGACCTGGTTGGCGGTGAGGACCGGCTTGCCGGCGTGCTGTTCCAGGGCGGGGAGGCAGGAGGCCGTGTGGAGGGCCGTGTCGGGGAGCAGGATCGCCGCCGCGTCGGCGTGGTCCGCCTCCCTCGCGAGGGCGAACAGCTCCTTCTCGCCCCACGTCCCGACCTCCGCCGCCGTGATGATCCCCGAGCCGCGGACCGACACCACCTCCACGCCCGCGGCACGCAGGAAGTCCGCGAAGAGCTGCGCCACGTCGTCCGGGTACGTCGCCCCGATCGCCACCCGCCGCACCCCGAGCTCCCGCACGGCGTGCACGAAGGCGAAGGACGTCGACGACGCCGGCATACCCGCCGTCACGGCAAGGGTGCGCACCTGCTCGTGGGCGCCCTCCCAGCCGTAGACGAAGCTGCCGGACGTACACGCCCACACCACCGCCTCGGCGCCCGACAGCCGCAGCGCCTCCACGCCCGCCGCGAGGCGCTCGGCCGAGCCCATCCGGCGCAGGGCGTCCACCCGGTGCGCGTCCTCGCCGATGTCGGTGTGCACGAGGTCGACCCGGATGTCGCTGGCCAGCAGTTGCTCGATGCGTGGGTAGTCGTCCTCGGCGGAGTGGCCCGGGTAGAGAAATCCGAGTGCGGTCATGTCACCCTTTCCGCTGCTGCTGCTCCTACTGCTGCACTGCTTGCTGCCGCTATTGCTGTTCCTGCTCAGGAACGTCCGGTACGTCCGGAAGCACGGGCCCGCCTCCCGCCGCCGGATCGATCCGTGCCGCCGGATCGATCAGCGCCTGATACGGCCCCACCGCTCGGGTACCCAGTCGACGCAGCGCCGCCCACATCGTGACCTGGTTGGCCGAGAGCACCGGGATGCGCAGCTCGGCCTCCAGTTGCGGGATCACGTCGTAGGTGGGGAGGTTGGTGCAGCTGATGAACAACGCGTCGGTGGGCCCCCGCACCGCCCTGCGCGCCATGTCGGCCACATCGCGGTACGGCACCTTCCAGATGTGCCGGGTCAGCCCCATGAACGCGCACCCGGTGACCAGGACCCCCGCCTGCGCCACGTAGTCCTCCAGCGCCCGTGTCACCGACACGGTGTACGGCGTCACCAGTGCCACCCGCCGTACGCCCAGCTCGGCCAGCGCCTCCAGCAGCGCCCCGGAGGTGGTGACCGCGGGCACCGCCCCCGCCAGGGTCATCGCCGTGCACATCGCCCGCTCGCCCGCGATACCGCCGACGAAGCTGCCGGAGGTGCAGGCGTAGGCGACGACCTCCGGCGCGATCGCGGTGAGGGTGCGCACGCCGTCGCTGAGCGTCTCGTGCTCGCTGACCAGGCGGGCCAGATCGAGACTGACCTCGACCGGCACGTAGGGCGTTCGCGTCAGATGCAGCGAAACGTCGTCCGGCACCCATCGCCACAGTTCCCGGTCCAGCGCGAAGTCGAAGGGGGCGACGACTCCGACACCGCGCTGCGGGCGGGGGCCGCCGAGGAAGGAGATGTCCATGGCGTCCATGGCAGGCACCGCCCTCACTACGAGAAACAGGTGAGCAACGGACCGTACGTACGCCCGTGTTGACGAAGGTAGGTTCGGGTGCGAGCGTGGTCAAACCTCGCATGTCAGACGGCCGTCCCTTCCAGTAAAACTCCGAGGAACACCCCTCGCACACTCCCGAGAGACGACCCCCGCACCCCCGGAGAAGCGACCCGTATGACCTCTCCCGACCCCCCACCCACCCTCCTGGTCCTCGACGCCGACCCTCTCCCCCGCCTCGGGCGCCTCACCGGCCGCGCCCGTGTCGAGCACGCGGACGAGTCGAACCTGGCCGAGCGGCTGCCGCACGCCGACGTCCTGCTGGTCTGGGACTTCACCTCGCATGCCGTGCGCCACGCCTGGCCCGGCGAGGGCCCGCGCCCGCGGTGGGTGCACACGGCGAGCGCGGGGGTGGACCATCTGATGTGCCCGGAGCTCACCGCGTCCGACACCGTGGTCACCAACGCGCGCGGGATCTTCGACCAGCCGATCGCCGAGTACGTCGCCGCGCTGGTCCTGGCGATGGCGAAGGACCTGCCGAGGACCCTGGAGCTGCAGCGCTCGCGCGAGTGGCGGCACCGCGAGGGCCAGCGCGTCGCCGGCACGCGCGCGTGCGTGGTCGGGTCCGGTCCCATCGGCCGTACGATCGTCCGCACGCTCAAGGCCCTCGGCGTCACCACCGCGCTGGTCGGGCGGGTCCCGCGCACCGGCATCCACGGCCCCGACGACCTCGACCGGCTGATCGCCCGCGCCGACTGGGTGATCTCGGCGGCGCCGCTGACCGCGCAGACGCAGGGCATGTTCGACGCCCGCCGGTTCGGTGTCATGCAGCCGTCCGCCCGGTTCATCAACGTCGGGCGCGGGCAGCTGGTGGTGGAGGAGGCGCTGGCCGAGGCCCTCGGCAAGCGGTGGATCGCGGGTGCGGCGCTCGATGTCTTCGAGCACGAACCCCTCACCCCGGACAGCCCGTTGTGGGACGTCCCGAACCTGATCGTCTCCCCGCACATGAGCGGGGACACCGTCGGCTGGCGTGATGAACTCGGCCGTCAGTTCGTGGAGTTGTACGAGCGATGGGAGGCGGGCAGACCGCTGCTGAACGTGGTCGACAAACAGCGCGGGTACGTACCGGGACGCTGACATCCACGGCTGGAGGGCGACGCATGACGGATCTCACCGAACTGACCGCCGTACAACTCCTCGACGGCTACCGCAAAGGAGAGTTCAGCCCCCTCGACGCCGCCCGTGCCGCCCTGGAGCGGGCCGAGCGGATCCAGCCGGAGGTCAACGCCTTCGTACGTCTCACCGCCGAGGAGGCCCTCACGCAGGCGGGCGAGTCGGCCGACCGCTGGCGGCGCGGCGCACCGGCCGGTCTGCTCGACGGCGTTCCGGTCACGGTGAAGGACATCCTGCTGCTGCGCGGCGCACCGACGCTGCGCGGCTCGAAGACCGTCTCCGGGAAGAGAAACTGGGACGAGGACGCCCCCTCGGTGGCCCGCCTGCGCGCGCACGGCGCCGTCTTCCTCGGCAAGACGACCACCCCCGAGTTCGGCTGGAAGGGTGTCACCGACTCGCCCCTGTCCGGCGTCACCCGCAACCCGTACGACCCGGCCCGCACCGCGGGCGGCTCCAGCGGCGGCGCGGCGGCGGCCGTGGCGCTCGGCGCGGGGCCGCTCGCGCTCGGCACGGACGGCGGCGGCAGTGTCCGTATCCCGGCGGCGTTCTGCGGCATCTTCGCCCTGAAACCGACGTACGGCCGCGTCCCCCTCTACCCGGCCAGCGCCTTCGGCACCCTGGCGCACGTCGGCCCGATGACCCGTGACGCGGCCGACGCGGCCCTGCTCCTCGATGTCATCGGCGCCCCTGACTCCCGCGACTGGTCGGCGCTTCCGCCGCCGCCCGGCTCGTTCGCCTCGGCCCTGTCCGGCGGCGTGCGCGGGCTGCGCGTCGCCTACTCGCCCTCCTTCGGCGGCCAGGTGGCGGTGCGTCCCGGGGTCGCGGCGGCGGTCCGGCGGGCGGTGGAGCGGCTGGCGGCGCTGGGGGCGTACGTCGAGGAGACCGACCCCGACTTCACCGACCCGGTGGACGCCTTCCACACCCTGTGGTTCACGGGGGCCGCCCGGGTGACCCAGCATCTTGGACCGCACCAGCGGGAGTTGCTCGATCCGGGCCTGAGGGAGATCTGCGCCGCGGGCGCCCGCCTGAGCGCCCTCGACTACCTGGCCGCGGTGGACGTCCGCATGGAACTGGGCCGCCGCATGGGCCGCTTCCACGACACCTACGACCTCCTGGTCACCCCGACGCTCCCGATCACCGCCTTCGAAGCGGGCGCCGAGGTCCCCAAAGGCTCGGGGCATCGCCGGTGGACGGGCTGGACGCCGTTCACGTACCCCTTCAACCTGACCCAGCAGCCGGCGGCCACCGTCCCCGTCGGCACGGACGCCGAGGACGGTGCCGGCCTGCCGGTCGGCCTCCAGCTCGTGGCCGCCCGGCACCGGGACGATCTGGTGCTGCGGGCGGCGCACGCGCTCTACGAGGCCGGCATCGCCGGGCTCACACCCTCCGGAAGCTGAGCGACTCCCCCAGGGCACCCGACCGCCACAGGTCGTTGCAGCCCTGGGCCATCTCCTCCAGCCCCTCCACGACCTGGCCCCAGACGATGCCGGGCACCCAGCCCACATCGCCGTTCAGGAGCAGGTTGTTGCGCTCGTAGAACAGGGCCAGGTCGACCACCGTCGTGCCGGGGCGGACCTCGCGGTCGTAGCCGTAGGACTTGGTGCCCAGTTCCGTGCCGGCGAAGGCGAAGTAGCAGAGGTCTCCGGGGATGGGGGTGACGGTCGGGTTCTCCAGCGGCGGCTCCGTTTCCGCGAAGGGCGCGAAGAGGGCGTAGATCTCGTTGCGGGCGTATTTGGCGTGGTAGACGTCGCCGGTCAGGGGCAGGGCGTCCCAGACGGCCGCGCAGGTGAGCGGGGCGCGGTCGTCCAGGAGTTTGGCCGTGCAGTGGATTCCCCGCTTGACCAGCGACACCTCGATGAACCGATCAGTCATGCATTCCAGGGTGCATACATCGCATGGTCTCGGGTAGCCGCGCCGCCATGGCTCCACCTAATGGGAACGACAGAGACACACCTGGGCCCACGCGCCGGTCGCTGCTCGCGGGGGTGGCGGCGCTCGGTGCGCTGGGCGCGGCCGGCTGCACACGTGTGGCCACGGCATCGACCGAGGACGGCGGCGATCTGCTCGACCGGCTGCGGGCGGCGGGCGTGGTGCGACTGGGCATAGCCGGGGAGATCCCCTTCGGCTACATCGACAAGAACGGCGATCTGACCGGCGAGGCACCGGAGTTGGCCAAGGTCATCTTCAAACGCCTGGGCGTCGACCGGGTGCAACCGGTGCCGACCGAGTTCGGTTCGCTGATCCCCGGGCTCAACTCGCAGCAGTTCGACGTCGTCGCCGCCGGGATGTACGTCAATCCCGAGCGCTGTGAGCAGGTCATCTTCTCCGACCCCGACTACCAGATGCTCGACTCCTTCATCGTGCGCAAGGGGAACCCGAAGGGGCTGCACGACTACAAGGACATCGTCGAGAAGAAGGCCAAGTTCGCCACCGGGACCGGCTATGCGGAGATCCAGTACGCCGTCGAGGCGGGGTACAAGGAGAGCGACATCCTCATCGTGCCGGACCAGGTCGCGGGGCTGAACGCGGTCGAGGCGGGGCGCGTCGACGTCTTCGCCGGTACGGCGCTCACCACCCGTGAGGTCGTCAAGAAGTCGGCCAAGGCGGAGGCCACGAAGGCCTTCGCGCCCCTCGTCGGCGGCAAACCGCACGTCGACGGCGGCGCCTTCGCCTTCCGGCCGACCGAGACCAAGCTGCGGGACGCCTTCAACACCGAGCTGCACAAGCTCAAGAAGAGCGGCGAGCTGTTCCGCGTCCTCAAGCCCTTCGGCTTCACCAAGGCCGAGATGACCGATCTCACCGCGAAGGAGCTGTGCGCAGGGGGGACAGGCTGATGACCTCGGGACTCTGGGAACTCGTCCTGCAAGGAATCTGGATCACCGTCCAACTGCTGGTGCTGAGCTCACTGGTGGCGGCGGCGGTCGCCTTCGGGGTCGGCATGGCCCGCACTCACCGGCTGTGGATCGTCCGCTTCCTCGCGGGCTTCTACACCGAGGTGTTCCGCGGGACCTCCGCCCTGATCATGATCTTCTGGGTGTTCTTCGTCCTGCCGATCGCCTTCGGCTGGCAACTGGTCCCCCTGTGGGCCGGCACGCTCGCGCTCGGACTGACCTACGGGGCGTACGGCGCCGAGATCGTGCGCGGCGCCCTGAACTCCGTCGACCCGGCGCAGCGCGAGGGCGGGATCGCGCTCAGCTTCACACCGTGGCAGCGGATGCGGCTGATCCTGCTGCCGCAGGCGGTGCCGGAGATGATCCCCTCGTTCACCAACCTCCTCGTCGAGCTGCTGAAGGGCACGGCGCTGGTGTCCGTGATGGGCATGGGTGACCTGGCCTTCAGCGCCAACCTGGTGCGGCTGGCGCTGCAGGAGAGCGCGGAGATCTACACCTACGTCCTGCTGATCTACTTCGTCATCGCCTTCCTGCTCACGCGGGGGATGCGCGGACTGGAACGCAAGCTCAAGGCCGGGGTCGGCAAGCCGGTCGGGACCACACCCGACCAGGAGTTGCACCGTCCCGAGACGACGGGCGTGGGTGCGGCGGGTTCGCTCGGCGGCGTGGGCGCGGGAGGTGCTTCCTGATGACCTGGGACTGGGGCGCTGTCGCCGACTTCATGCCACGCTTCTGGGACGGGCTGCTGCTCACCCTGCAGATCCTGGCCCTCGGCTCGCTGATCTCGTTCGCGCTGGGTCTGGTGTGGGCGCTGCTGATGCGCACACCGACCCGCTGGGTGCGCTGGCCGGTCGGAGTGGTCACGGAGTTCATCCGCAACACTCCGCTGCTGGTGCAGCTGTTCTTCCTCTTCTACGTGCTGCCCGAGTGGGGCTTCACCTTCTCGGCGCTGACCACCGGCGTCTTCGCCATCGGGCTGCACTACTCGACGTACACGATGCAGGTCTACCGCGCCGGCATCGAGGCGGTGCCGGCCGGCCAGTGGGAGGCCGCGACGGCGCTGAACCTGCCGGTCGCCAGGACCTGGCGGGTGGTGATCCTGCCGCAGGCGATCCGCCGGGTCGTGCCGGCGCTCGGCAACTACGTCATCGCGATGCTCAAGGACACCCCGATCCTGATGACGATCACGGTCATGGAGATGCTCGGCGAGGCGCGGCTGTTCGCGCAGGAGAACTTCCAGTTCACCGAGCCCCTGACGGTCATCGGAGTGGCCTTCGTCTTCATCGCCTACCCGGCCTCCCTTCTCGTACGAGCCCTGGAGCGACGCCTTGTCAGCTGACACCCCTCTGATGAAAGAACCCGACGCGAGCGCCAACCCGCCGGTGGACGGCGGCGAACTGATCCGCTTCGACAACGTCACCAAGCGCTTCGGATCCAACACGGTGCTGGACCGGCTCGACTTCTCCGTCGCGTCCGGCAAGCACGTCACCCTGATCGGCCCGTCCGGCTCCGGCAAGACGACGATCCTGCGCATGCTGATGACCCTGCTCAAGCCCGACGAGGGCACGATCACGGTGGCCGGGGAGCGGCTCTTCCCGGCCCCGGAGAAGCAGGTCCGCGAGGTCCGCAAGAAGATCGGGATGGTATTCCAGCAGTTCAACCTGTTCCCGAACATGACCGTGCTGCGGAACATCACCGAGGCCCCGGTCACCGTCCTCGGCCTGTCCAAGGACGAGGCGGAGGCGCGCGCCCGGGAGCTGCTGGAGATGGTGGGCCTCGCCGACAAGTGCGACGCCCGTCCGACCCAGCTGTCCGGCGGCCAACAGCAGCGGGTGGCGATCGCGCGGGCGCTGGCGATGCGGCCGCAGGTGCTGCTGCTCGACGAGGTGACCTCGGCCCTGGACCCCGAGCTGGTCGCGGGCGTCCTGGACGTGCTGCGGGACATCGCCCGCAGCACCGACATCACCATGCTCTGTGTGACCCACGAGATGAACTTCGCCCGGGACATCTCGGACCAGGTGCTGATGTTCGACTCCGGCCGGGTCATCGAGGCCGGCTCGCCGGAGAAGATCTTCAACGACCCCGAGAACGACCGGACGCGGGAGTTTCTCAGCGCGGTGCTGTGAGCACCCGTCGGCGAGCATGCTTCTGGCATATGCCAGAGTGCTAGAACCGCAGCTGAGGGCATCGCAATCTCGTCAACAAGCGCTCACTACAAGCCTCTTGCCGGTTATGGTGAAGGGGATTGGCTGACTGCAATCCGGCACTGGAGCGACCGCAGGGGGAACCGTGGCGCTGAAGCACGAGCCGACCGCGCCGTACCACTCGGCCCAGGACGCCCTGCGCGTCCTGGAGACCGTGGTGCGGCACAGCACCGGAATCACCGACGCCGAGCTCGCCCGGCACACCCGCATCGGCCCGGAGCGCCTGACCAGCCTCCTGCGGATGCTGCGCCGCGAGGGCTACGTCGAGCAGGTCGCCGACGGGGCGTACGTCACCGGCGACACCCTCAACCGACTCGGTTCCGCGCAGGGCCGCGAGCAGGCCCTGCGCGAGAACCTCCAGCGCACCCTGGACCGGCTGCGCGACTCGGTCGGCGCCGCCGTCTACATCAGCCGGTACGTCGACGGAGAGGTCAGGATCGACCAGTACGCGGCCGGCCCGGCCACGCCCGTGGTCAACGAGTGGGTCGACTTCCGCTCCTCCGCCCACGCCACCGCGATCGGCAAGAGCCTGCTCGGCCAGCTCGACCACAACGGGCGGCGCGATCATCTCTCCCGCCACAAAATGGCCCGCCTCACCTCACGCACGATCACCAGCGACCGGGTCCTGCTCTCCCGCCTGGAGTCCCAGCCGCCGACCGTCCCCCACCTCGACCTCCAGGAGTACGCGGTGGGCACGGTGTGCGCGGCGGTCCCGATCACGGCCGGATCCTCGGTGGGCTGCCTGGCCCTGTCACTCCCGGTCGAGCACGCCCACCGGCTGCGCCAGGCGGCGGACACCCTGAACCGGAACGCGGCGCCGGTGCTGCTGTCGCTGGCGATCTAGGTCCCCGATCACTGTGCTTCTGATCACCGGGCGACGGTGGTCAGAAGCACCCCTCCGGACCAGGTACTATTTTCTCTGTCGCCAGCCGCGGGAGCACAGTGAACGCGGTCGGCGGGAGTCATGCGCCGCTAGCTCAGTTGGTTAGAGCAGCTGACTCTTAATCAGCGGGTCCGGGGTTCGAGTCCCTGGCGGCGCACGATGGCGATGGCGAGGCATGTTCGCAGAAAGCGCGAACCACCTCGCCATCTCTGTTATTGCGCGGCTTCGCCGCGCGTTGTGGGGGCTCCGCCACCCACACCCCCTGCGGAAGGGCCTCTCGTGGGAGCGAGGGGCCCTTCGGCATGTGCCAGGACGTCCGCCCCGGTCAGCCTCCGGTACGCCCGCTCCCCCGGTGGCCGCCACCACACCGGATCGGCGCACCGCAGTCCCTCCCGCCGGAGCCCCGCCCGATGGATCTTGTTCGTGGCGGTCACCGGCATCCGCTCCACCACCCGCACGAACCGGGGCGCCATCTTGGTCCCCAGGTCGGGCTGGGCGGCCAGAAACCCGGCGAAGGCCTCCGGGTCGAAGCTCCCCGCGATCGTCGCCATGACCTGGTCCCCGGTCACCGGATCCGGCACCGCGTACACGGCGACGGCGGCCGCACCGCCGTACCGGGCGAGGATGTTCTCGATCATCGCGGCGGACAGGTTCTCGCCGTCCACCCGGAGCCGGTCGTCGCCGCGCCCGGCGAAGTACAGATAGCCGTCGGCGTCCCGGCAGAACAGGTCCCCCGTCCAATACCAGCCCTCCCGCCGCCGCTCCGCCTCCGCCTCGGGGTTGCGCCAGTACCCCTCGAAGGGGTTCGGCCCCCGGTTGACCAGCTCCCCGATGGCCTCGTCCCCGTTGACCAGCCGCCCGGCCGTATCGAAGTCAGCGGGCGGGCACTCCTCACACGTCTCCGGATCGAGGACGACGAGCCCGGGCACAGCCCTCCCCACGGCCCCCGGCGGCGTCCCCGGCGACCACTGCACGGCGGCCCCGCCCTCCGACGACCCGTACCCCTCCACCAGCCGCACCCCGAACCGCCGCTCGAACGCGGCCGCGTCCACGGCGCCCGCCTCGGTGCCGAAGCCGAGCCGCAGCGTGTGGTCCCGGTCGTCGGGGCGCGGCTCGGTGGCGAGGATGTACTGGATCGCGCGGCCGACGTAGGTGAAGTACGTCGCCCGGTACCGCCGCACGTCCGCCAGGAACCCAGACGCCGAGAACCGCCGCCGCAGCGCCACGCCCGCACCGGCCGCGAGGGCTGGCGCCCAGTCGGCGATGACCGCGTTGCCGTGGAACATCGGCATGCAGACGTAGTGCACGTCGTCGGGGCGGACACCGAACTGGCCGGCCAGGGAGCGCCCGGCTGCCGCCAGCCGGCCCTGGGTGCAGATCGCGGCCTTGGGGGCGCCGGTCGAGCCGGAGGTGAAGTAGAGCAGGAGGCGGTCGTGCGGGGCGGCGCGGGAGGCGTCGGGCACCGCGTCCGCGTACGGCGCGAGCAGGGTGTCGTACTCCCGTGTGCCGGTCGGCAGCAGCCGCACTCCGGGCAGGTCCAGGCCGTCGAGCAAGGGCAGGTGGGCCCGTTCGATGACGAGGATCCGGCACTCGGTGTGCAGGATGTCGCGGGTGAGTTCGGCGCCCCGGCGGGTGGGGTTGATACCGGCGACGGCGGCCCCCGCGAGGGCGGCCGCGCTCAACCACAACGGGTACTCGGGGGTGTTGTCGAGGAGCACGCCGATGTGGGGCTCGGCGCCGGACGGCAGCAGGTCGGCCAGCAGCGCCGCCCGGGCGGCGGCCCCGGCCGCCACCTCGTGCTGCGTGAGCGTCCGCCCCTCGAACCACAGCCCCGGCCGGTGGTCGCCCCACCGCGCCGCGACGAGCTCCGCGACCGTACGCCCCGTAGTGGACTCCATGGGGGCGCACGGTAATTGACATAGCGTCAGATGTGGAGACGTGGAGCGCGCTACGGCTGCATGAAGTCGTCCACCGTGGAGAACATCGCGTGCGTCACCACCATGAAGGCGATGGCACCGAGGATGAACACGCCGAGGAAGGCCAGCACGCAGCCCGTGCCCGCCGCGAGCTTCCCCGGCGCCGGGGGCTTGGCCGTGGCCGTCTCCGGGTCGTCCGCCACGTAGTGCACGGTGACGATGTCACCCTCGACGATCGTCCCCGGCCCGCCCCCTTCCTCGAACCGGACGCCGCGGCCGTCGCGCGTGGTGAACTCGTAGACGTGGTACAGGGTCGTGCGCACCGAGCTGTCGCCACCGCCGCCGCTGGTCCTGGTGTACGTCCGCAGACAGCGCGCCTCGGCGGTCAGACCGCTCTCCCAGGCGCGGCTGACCCGCAGGGAGCGGCGGATCACCGTGACCGCGGCCAGGACGGCGATCGCGATCATGATGACGGGCACGATGATGAAGAAGGCTTCCATGAGGTCCCCCGAAGGCCGTGCACGGCCTTCGTTCGGCCGGCGTGGGAGGAACGTACCCACGCCGGCCGGGGCACTGACTCAAGGGAACCTCAGAACGTGACGTCCGAGCAGGCGTAGAACGCGTTGCCCGTGTCCGCGATGGTCCACACGGCGAGGATCACGTGGTGGCCGCTCAGCCCGGACGGCAGGGTGCCGCTGTGGGAGAGGGTGGCCGGTGGCCGCTGACCGTTGTACGGGACGGTCAGGAACGGGGTGAGGTTGAGGTCGGAGCGGGCCAGGTTGTGGTTCTGGTTCCAGCCCGGCTTGGTGACGTAGTACTTGAAGTCGGTCGTGGCGTGCATGGCCGTGAACTGCCAGCGGAACGTGTAGCTCTGACCGCCCGTCACCCGGGTGGTGGGCCAGGCCGCGCCGGACGGCGTCCTGGGGGCGCTGAGCTGGGCGAACTGGCCCAGTCCCGCGTTGCATATCTGCCCGTCGGCCGGGCCGGAGCCGGGGAAGCCCTTCGGGCCCTCGACGCTCTGCGGCTCCCACTGGATGGGGCCGCAGTTGGTGACGGTGCCGTTCTGACAGAGCTTCTGCCGGCTGATGGGGAGGTCGGTGTAGCCGTGGCTGCTCGCGCCTGAGGCGGAGAGCACGAGGGTGCCGGCGGTGGCGAGTCCGAGTGCGGCGGCGTACCACTTGGTCCTTCTGCGCATGCTGCTGCTCCTGGGAACGTGGGGGAGGTTCAGTGAGCTTGCAGGTCTAGACCAAGTCTCAGATTATTGCTGACTGTTGAACATGTCCATACCAATCACGGAACCTGTTCGACGGCCCGTCACATGCCCGTCAGGCGCCCGCCTCCCCCCGCCCCACACAGAACGCCACCGTCAAGTCCTTCACCAGCGCCTTGCGTTCGTAGTCGTCGAGCTCGACCAGCCCCCGCACGGTCAGCCGCGTCACCGTGTCCTCCACCGAGTCCACGACCGAGGTGAGCACGGTGGCCCGCTGCTGCGCGTCCAGCGCCGCGATACGGCGGCGGTGCATGGCGGCGGCGAACTCGGGGGCGTACTCCACCCGCGCCGGCCGCACCGAGAACACCTCCAGCCCGACCGCCTCCGCGTCCCGCACCACCAGCCGCGTCAGGGTCTCCCCGACCGCCTCGACGGACCCCCGCGGGCCGCCCGGCATCTCCACCGGCACCCGGGCCAGCGCCGCCTCGACACACTCGCGCAGATACGTCTCGTGGTCCTCCACCCCGAGCAGCGCCCTCGCGGTGTCCCGCACCCGCCACACCACGAGCACCACCACCCGCAGCGCGACCCCGTTCCCGTCGGCCGCCGGCAGCGGCTCGCTCCGCCAGTGCCGCAGCCGTACGTCCACACGGCGGCGCAGCACCAGGGGGTTGACCCACAGCAGGCCGGTGCGCCGCACCGTCCCCCGGTAGCGGCCGAACAGCCCGAGCACCCAGGCCCGCCCGGTCCGCCCCCGCGCCAGCCCGCCGAGCCCGAACAGCCCGAGGGCCCCGGCCCCCGTGTACGCCGCCCACTGCGCCGGCCCGAGCCCCGCCCCCGAGGACGCCGGCAGCGCCAGGGCCTCCACGGCCGGCGGCGGCAGCACCCCCGCCCACCACGAGGTGGCCAGGCACCCGGCCGCCCCGCAGGCCCCGGCGAGCACACCCGCCGCCCCGGGCAGCACCCGCGCGGGCCGCTCCACCAGGTCGGGATCCGTCTCCGGCACGGGGCGCGGCGCCGGCTGCACCGGCTGTCGCAGGCGCGGCTGCTCGCCCGTGCCCTGCCGGCGCGCCACGACCGTCGGCCTCAGCGGCACGGAGACCGGGTCGGGGCCATCGCGGAACAGCAGGTGGACGGGGATCTCGGTGGTCGCCTCGTTCTGGATCAGCCGCGGGGCGCGAGGCGCCGCCCCTGCGTCCGGGACGCCCTCCGACTCGGGCGGGTGAGAAGTGGTCGTGGTCAAGGGGTGCCTCCAGCCTCCGTACCGGGAGTACGGGGTTACGAGAAGAGCCGCCGCCAGGTCTCCGGCCCCGGACAGCCGTCCGCCGCGCCACCCCGCCAGCCCTGGGCGCGCTGGAAGGCCTCGACGCCGCGCCGGTCGGCCTCGCCCCAGCGCGGTCCGGGGCCGGTCCGGTAGTGCTTGCCGTATCCCTTCTTCACCAGCTGTCTGCCGAGCTGGGTGACGTACTCGTTGTCGGCGCCCGGCCGGAACATCGCCCGCCCCGGATACCCCGGCACTCCGTGCGACGACGGCTTCCCGGTGGCGCCGGACCCGGCCGCCTTCACGTCGTTGCCCTTGCCCGTCACCAGCAGCTCCCACGTCTGCGGTCCCGGCAGCCCGTCCGCGTCCCGGCCCCGCCAGCCCTGCGCCAGTTGGAACGCACGCGTGGCCCTGCGGTCCGCGTCCGTCCAGCGCGGGCCCGGGCCGGAGGAGTAGTGCCGGCCGGCGCCGCGCCCGACGAGCATCCGGCCGAGCCGGGTGACGTACTTGTTGTTGGCCCCGGGGCCGAAATACGCCCGTCCCGGGTACGGCGTCCCGGTGCCCGGTTTCGGACCCGTCGCGCCGCTCACCAGCCCCTTGTAGCGGTAGGCGAGGTAGTCGTCGGAGTGGGTCCGGTAGGCATACGGGGTGACCATCCGGCGGGCGTGCGGGCGGATGGACTCGTAGGCGACGTAGTGGGTGTGGGTGTGGTCCGTCCAGCCGCCGAAAATGACGACGTGCGAGCCATTCTGGGGGTCCGCCGGATTGTGGAACAGCAGAATGTCGCCGGGCTGCAGATCTTCCTTGGCGATGCGCACGCCGTACTGGTCGAGGCTTCCGGTCCATTCGTTTCCGGGCAGGCTCCAGGCCATCGAGACGAAGCCCGAGCAGTCCTGCCGGTATCCGTCCGACCGGTACCTGGACATGCTGTACGGCACCTTCTCGGCGACCCATTTCCTGGCTCGCCCGATGATCTCCGCGCGGGTCGTCGTGGGCGTCTTGAGCGTGCCCGATGCGGTCTGCGGGCCGCCCGGGCCGTGCAGCGGGGCCTTGGGGCCCTGGGGTGACGCCGGCTCGTCACCTGCGGGGATGCCGGGTCGATCGGGGGGATGCGGGGCGGCGAGGGCCGGGGCCGTGTGTCCGGCGGCGAGGGTGGCGGAGGCGGCTGCGGCGACGATCAGTGACCGGTGCAGGGCGGGGTGGCGGCCGGTCGTGGAATGCGGCAGGACGCGACGCCAGTGGACGCACCCGGGGCAGTCGCAGTCACTCTCCGGATCGAATTCCTCGAATACCGGAGTCCGAGTCTCCATGCGATTCCCCTCACACTCCAGACGAAAATGCCCGCTGCTGCACACACCGTCAGTTTCACAACTGTCGTCCGCACTCGCATGTTGACGGTCCGAATGGTTTACGGCACCGAGGGGGACCCCCGGCTGCCCCCTGCAGGTGGTCAAGGGCACCCTCGAAGGTCATGTAGACTTACGACGTCAGCAGGCGCCGCTAGCTCAGTTGGTTAGAGCAGCTGACTCTTAATCAGCGGGTCCGGGGTTCGAGTCCCTGGCGGCGCACCGACAGTCCGGAAGCCCCTCGTGCATGCGAGGGGCTTCCGGTGTGTTTGGCCGGATACCCTCTGGCCATGGCAGCGCGTGACCTTCAGGAGCGGATCAAGAGGCTCATCATCGACCGCCGGCTGCCCTCCGGGGCCCCGCTGCCGACGGAGCCCGAGCTGATGGCGCATCTCGGGGCCAGCCGGAACTCCGTGCGCGAGGCGCTCAAGGGGCTGCAGGCGATGGGCATCGTGGAGATCCGGCACGGGTTCGGGACGTACGTCGGCACGATGTCGCTGGCGCCGATGATCGAGGGCCTCGCCTTCCGCACGGTCGCCGGGCACCACCGCGGCGAGGACACCCTGCTCCAGCTGCTGCAGCTGCGGGAGGCCGTGGAGACGGGCCTGGTGTCACGGCTCGCGGGGCGGATCCCGGGCGCCGACCTCGTTGAGCTGGACGCGCTCGTGGACCGTATGGAAGAGCAGGCGGCGCAGGGCGGCGACGGCATCGCCGAGACCGACAGGGCGTTTCACGCCACCCTCTACCGGGGGCTGGACAACGCGCTGCTGGGCGAGGTCATGGAGGCGTTCTGGGACGCCTTCCACCGCGTCCACACCGACCTCGGCGGCGCCCCGCAGGATCCGCTGGTCACCTGCCGGCAGCACCGGGAGATCGTGGACGCGGTGCGGTCGGGCGATGCGCTACGGGCGGAGGAGGCCATAAGCGAGCACTTCGGCAACATCCGCGCCCGCGTGTCCACCCCTCGTGTCCACAACGGGTACACAACACCCCCACAGGTGCCACAATGAGCGCGTATGACCGGTAAACACCTCGTTTCGCATCTTGCGATCATGTGAAACGACGTAGAACCTGGTGATTGGTTTTTCAAGAAGCTGCGGATTCGCGGCAGTTGGGGGGCAAGGAGCCGGTTGCCGGTTTTCGGCGGGGAGTAGGGGGCCCCGTTCATGACCGCATGCCGAGGGGGGCATGATGCAACCGGAAGGTCGCTGTTCCATGTCTATGGTGGAGAAGATGTGGTGACTGCGGCCCGCCACTGATACGCCTGTGCTGGTCGAGGGGGATCGGCACAGTCGTAAATGGAACCGAGAGACACGCGGTGACCTGCGTGTGGGGGGATGACTCATGACGTCGACGCCGACGGGCGCCCGGCAGAACTTCGACCCGTCTCAGACCACCCAGCTCAGGGTGCCTACGCATCGGACGGGAACGTTCCGCCGGATCAAGAAGACGCTGCCGAAGTACGACTACGAGCACTACAGCCGGCTGGCCGGTCCCCTCACCCAGCCCGACCCGAACAAGCCGTACCGGGTCCAGTACCGCTCGCTGATCTCGCAGGAGCCGCACCGGATCAGAGTCGCGCTGATGCTGGCCGCGGCCCCGGTGCTCTCCCTGGTCCTGCTGTTCTGGCTGCTGCAGCCCGAGCACTGGACCGAACGGGACTATCCCGCCTACGACTTCCTGCCGGCGCTCGACATAGTCATGCTCGTCTCGATCGGTCTGATCGAGTTCTTCCGCTGCATGAACGTGCTGTCCAACGCGCACGCCACGCTGGTCGCCCGCGACCCGATCCCGGTGGTGCCGGAGACCGGCACGAGAGTGGCCTTCCTCACCTCCTTCGTGCCCGGCAAGGAGCCGCTGGAGATGGTGACGAAGACCCTGGAGGCGGCCGTCAAGCTGCGCCACCGGGGCCTGCTGCACGTCTGGCTGCTCGACGAGGGCGACGACCCCGAGGTCAAGGAGGTCTGCAAGCGGCTCGGCGTGCACCACTTCTCCCGCAAGGGCGTCGCGAAGTGGAACCAGCCCAAGGGCCCGCACCGCGCCAAGACCAAGCACGGCAACTACAACGCCTGGCTCGACGCCCACGGCGACGACTACGACTTCTTCGCCTCCGTCGACACCGACCACGTGCCGCTGCCCAACTACCTGGAGCGGATGCTCGGCTTCTTCCGCGACCCGAACGTCGGCTTCGTCATCGGCCCGCAGGTCTACGGCAACTACGACAACTTCGTCACCAAGGCCGCCGAGTCGCAGCAGTTCCTCTTCCACGCCCTCATCCAGCGCGCCGGCAACAAGTACGGCGCCCCGATGTTCGTGGGTACGTCGAACGCCGTACGCATCAAGGCGCTCAAGCAGATCGGCGGCCTGTACGACTCGATCACCGAGGACATGGCGACCGGCTTCGAGATCCACCGCCACAAGAACCCGGCGACGGGCAAGAAGTGGCGCTCGGTCTACACGCCGGACGTGCTCGCCGTCGGTGAGGGGCCGAGCGCCTGGACCGACTTCTTCACCCAGCAGATGCGCTGGTCGCGAGGGACGTACGAGACGATCCTCAAGCAGTACTGGAAGGGCTGGTACTCGCTGCCGCCGAGCAAGCTCTTCAACTACACGATGATGATCATCTTCTACCCGATGTCCGCCCTCAACTGGATCCTGGCCGCGCTGAGCTGTGCGCTGTTCCTGGGTCTGGGCGCCTCGGGTGTGAACATCGACCCGACGATCTGGCTGATGCTCTACGGCAACGCCTCCGCGCTCCAGATCGGCCTGTACGTCTGGAACCGCCGCCACAACGTCTCGCCGCACGAGCCCGAGGGCTCCGGCGGTGTGGCCGGCATGGTGATGTCCGCGCTGTCGGCGCCGTTGTACGCGAAGGCGCTGATGGACTCGGTGCTGCGGCGCAAGAGCAAGTTCGTGGTGACCCCCAAGGGCGACTCCGCGAGCCCCGACCGCTGGTGGGCGACCTTCCGGTACCACTGGTACTTCATCGCGATCTTCGGCGCCTCGATCGTCGCCGGGTTCGTGTACGGCCACTCGCACCCCGCGATGATCACCTGGGCGACGTTCGCCATGCTGATCACCGCGACGCCGATCTTCGCCTGGCGCTACATGCTGCGGCAGGAGAAGAAGCGGCCCGCGGCGCCCGTGCCGGCGCAGACGGGGCCGCAGGACGCGGCGGCGACCGGCGGATCCGCGGTCCCGTACCAGCCGCAGCCGCTGCCCGCACAGCACGCGTCCCATGCCCCGCATGCGGCGCACGCCCCGCAGCACAAGCCGAGTTGGGCCGCGTCGGGCAACGGTGGTAACGATCAGACGATGCAGATCGCCCTTGGTGGACTTGGGGGACGTAAGGAATGAACGACCGTGCAGGCCGCCGCCGCGCCCGTCGACTCGCGATAGGTACGGCGGTGGTACTCGCGCTGGCCGGGATGAACGGGCCGTGGCTGTACCGCTTCGGGACCGAGAAATACCACCAGTACCAAATCAACAAGCCCGAGTACAAAGCGGAGAACGGCCACTGGGAGATCGTCGAGTTCCCCGAGGAGTACCGCCAGAACACGATCCACGCGGCGCTGCTGCACACCGGCAAGGTGCTGCTGATCGCGGGTTCGGGCAACAATCAGGACAACTTCGACGCGAAGAAGTACGACACCCGGATCTGGGACCCGGTCAAGGGCACGATCAAGAAGGTGCCGACGCCGAACGACCTGTTCTGCACCGGCCACACCCAGCTGGCCAACGGCAACCTGCTGATCGCGGGCGGTACGAGGCGGTACGAGAAGCTCAAGGGTGACGTCACCAAGGCCGGCGGCCTGATGATCGTCCACAACGAGAACCCGGACAAGCCGATCACGCTGCCCGCGGGCACCAAGTTCACCGGCAAGGAGAACGGCAAGACGTTCGTCTCCAAGGACCCGGTGCTGGTGCCGCGTGCGAAGAAGGTCTTCGACAAGGCGACCGGCGAGTTCCTGCGCAACGACCCCGGTCTCGGCCGGATCTACGTTGAGGCGCAGCGGAAGGGCGCCAAGTACGAGACCGGCACCCAGGACAACTACCGCATCCAGGGCCTGACCGGCACCGACGCGCGCAACACCTACGGCATCGCGCAGAAGCTCGCCCTGGACAAGAAGGACTTCCAGGGCATCCGGGACGCCTATGAGTTCGACCCGGTCGCCGAGAAGTACATCAAGGTCGACCCGATGCACGAGGCCCGCTGGTACCCGACGCTCACCACCCTGGGCGACGGCAAGGTCCTCAGCGTCTCCGGCCTCGACGACATCGGCCAGCTGGTTCCGGGCAAGAACGAGCTGTACGACCCGAAGACCAAGAAGTGGACGTACACGGCGAAGGTGCGGCAGTTCCCGACCTACCCCGCGCTCTTCCCGCTGCAGAACGGCAAGGTCTTCTACTCGGGTTCGAACGCGGGCTACGGCCCTGACGACGTGGGCCGCGACCCGGGCATCTGGGACGTGGAGACCAACAAGTTCACCAAGCTGCCGGGGCTCAGCGACGCCAAGCTGATGGAGACCTCGGGCACGGTGCTGCTGCCGCCGGCGCAGGACGAGAAGTACATGGTGATCGGCGGCGGTGGCGTCGGCGAGTCCAAGGAGTCCAGCAACAAGACGCGGCTCATCGACCTCAAGGCGGACAACCCGAAGTTCGTGGACGGGCCGTCGCTGGAGAAGGGCACGCGCTATCCGCAGTCCTCGGTCCTGCCGGACGACACCGTGCTGGTGTCCGGTGGTTCCGAGGACTACCGGGGCCGCGGCGACTCCAACATCCTCCAGGCGCGGATCTACCACCCGGACAGCAACACCCTCGACCGGGTCGCCGACCCGCTGGTGGGCCGCAACTACCACTCCGGGTCGATTCTGCTGCCCGACGGCCGGGTGATGTTCTTCGGCTCCGACTCGCTGTACGCCGACGCGGCCAACACCAAGCCGGGCAAGTTCGAGCAGCGGATCGAGATCTACACCCCGCCGTATCTGTACCGGGACGCGCAGCCGTCGCTGTCCGGTGGCCCGCAGACCATCAGGCGCGGCGGGACGGGCACGTTCACCTCGCAGCACGCCTCGACCATCGAGAACGTACGGCTGATTCGGCCGAGCGCGTCCACGCACGTCACGGACGTCGACCAGCGGTCGGTCGCGCTGGACTTCAAGAAGTCCGGGGACAAGCTCACGGTGACCGTGCCGGCGAACCGGGACCTGGTTCCGTCGGGCTGGTACATGCTGTTCGTGACCGACGACCAGGGGACGCCGAGCAAGGCGCAGTGGGTCAAGGTCCCGTAGGTCGAGGTCCCGTGGCCGTAAGCGACTTGGGGGCGCCCTCCGTGACGGAGGGCGCCCCCAAGCACGTACAGGAAGCTATTCGCTGGCCTTGGCGAGCTTCAGGGCGTACTCCGCCCACCACTCGCCCGCCTTCGGACCGCCCTTGCACTCGCCGTCCGACTCCCCCGGGCGCTTGACCCACACATACGCGTCCACCAGCGGGTCCGCCGTCTTCGTCGTCGGTGTCTCGCCCAGCGCGCGGCCCGGCGGGTTGCACCAGCGCTCGTCGGGGTTGCCCTCGGTGTAGGGGCCGTTGCCGTTGCGGCTGGTGTCGATCACGAAGGGCTTGTTGCCCACCTTGGCGGAGAGCTGCTTGCCGTACGCGATCGAGTCCTTGGTCGTGTAGAAGTTGGAGACGTTGACCGAGAAGCCGTCGGCCTGGTCGATGCCCGCCCACTTCAGGGGCTCGAAGATCTGGTCGGGGTGGCCCCAGCCGGCGTTGCCCGCGTCCAGGTAGACCTTGGTGTTCTTCAGTGACTTGAGCTTGCCGACGGCGCCCTTGAGGAGGTCGTAGCGCTCCTCGTGGTACTCGTCCGGCGTGCAGCCGTCGACCAGGTGCAGGAGCGCGTCCGGCTCCAGGATCACCGTCGCGGAGCGGTCGCCGATGCCCTTGGCCACCCCGTCGATCCAGGCCCGGTAGGCGTTGCCGTCGGCGGCGCCGCCCTGGGAGTACTGGCCGCAGTCCCGGTGCGGGATGTTGTAGAGGACCAGCAGCGCCGTACGGCCCGCCTTGTCGGCGGCCTCGGTGAAACCGCGCGCCTCGTCCTCCGGGCTCTCCGGGCTGATCCACTCGCCGGTCGGCTGCTGCGCGATCTTGCGGATCTGCTCCGCGTCCTCCTTCTTGCCGTCCTTCTGGTAGGTCACGACCTGCTGCGCCGCGTTCCCGTCCGGGTTCACCCAGAACGGGTCGGTGTCCTTGGGCTGCTGGCTGATCCCGGCGTCGGCCCCCGGCTCCTCGCCGTCCCCCGAGGACGAACATCCCGCGATCAGCAGTGCCGCCCCCAGCACCGTCGCGGACGTCCGCACGCAGGCACCCCTCAAGGCCCCCCTCTTCAGGTACATCCAACTCCCCCCTGGGTGCACTGTTCCAAGCCTCAATCCTGGCATACGTGGCGTGAGGCCCACGAGGCCGCCCGGGGCTTGTCGGAGAGCTGTTACAGCCACTGTCGCGACGCCGATGACCTGGGTAGGCGCACGCCCGCAAGGGGGCGGGCGGCAGGGGAAGGGGAGTGCGCGGTCATGCACCCATCCACCCGGGAGATCCGGCTGGCGCAGGCACTGGTGGAGGCGGCGGACACCCTCACCGACGGATTCGAGTCGGCGCACCACTTACGCCGGGTCGCCGACCACTGTGTGCACTTACTGTCCGCGCGGGCCGCCGGGATCATGTTGATCGAGAACGGCCGGACGGTGTCGCTGACCGGGAGCAGCGCGCACGAGGAGACAGCGACCGAACTGCTTCAGGCCCAGCGCGGCGGCGGGCCCTGCCTGGACAGCTACAGCTCCGGCCGGCCGGTGCCGCAGGTCTCGATCCGCGCGGCCCGCGCGGCCGCCCGCTGGCCGGAGTTCACCGAGCGGGCGCTGGCCCACGGCATCGAGGCCACCTTCGCCGTCCCCTTACGCCGCGACCAGCGGCTGCTCGGCGCGCTCACCGTCTTCTCCCCCGCGCTCCCCGACGACTCCCCCGGCAACGCCGCCGAGCTGCGCCTCGTCCAGCTCATCGCCGACTGCGCGGCCCTCGGACTGCACAACAACACGACGTACGTCCAATGCCGCACCCTCGCCGGTCAGTTGCAGCAGGCCCTGTCCAGCAGGGTGCGTATCGAGCAGGCCAAGGGCATGCTCGCCGAGCGCTGGGGCACCGCCGCCGACCACGCCTTCGTCGCCCTGCGCCAGTACGCGCGCCGCCACCGGATGCCCCTGGACGGGGTCGCGCAGGCGGTCATCGACGGGGTCGCGGACGACGCCGGGCTGCGCCGCGAGGCCGGGCGGGCGGACGACGAGGGACACGCGTGACGCCCCGCCGCTCCGCCTGCGCACCCCGGGCCATCCGGCCCTAGGCCGCGGCCGTCATCCGCTCTAGAGTCGTCCCCGTACGACCCCAGCCCCCGGTCGGACAGTCCCCCGCTGGTCACCCAGACCTCCCGCGCCGGTCGCCGGGTTACTCCCGCAGCCCGTGCGCGCGCGGTTGAGGACCGGCCCGGTCGGCGGCTCCGGGGGAGCGGTCGTCGACCGGGCCAGGTGGCAGCATGCCCCCCCCCGGGGGTGGGCCCCGGCGGTGGTCCGGGGGTGGGTCCCGGGGTGGGTCCCGGGGTGGGTCCCGGGGTGGGTCCCGGGGTGGGTCCCGGGGTGGGTCCCGGGGTGGGCATGGGGATGAGCATGCGCTGCACGGCCTCCCGGCAGCCCGTGCCCGTGCGCTGCGCGCCGACGCGACCACAGCCACCGTGGACGCGACCACAGCCACCGTGCGGGCCCAGGCGGCAGCACACCCGCGCGAGCATGCACCGCGCCGACTCTCCGCAACCCACGCCCCTGCAACTCGCGCCGACGCGAGCGCAGCCCTCGGTATGCCTGGGGCCCGTGCGATCGGCGCCGGCGAGCGGGCAGGTGGCAGCCGCTTACAGGCCTGTCCCCGTGAGATACGCCGACACGATCACGTTCGCCGTGTAGCTGCGGGTCGTCCGGTCGAAGGTGCCGCCGCAGGTGATCAGGCGCAGTTCGGCGCGGCCCGAGCGGTGGGCTCCGTAGGCCTGCCGGGCGTCGAAGCGGTCGCGGGTGACGACGTGCACGTCCTCCACGGTGAACTCGGCGACCTTGCCGTCGTCGCGGAGCACCCGTACCGTCGCGCCGGGCCGCAGCGCGCGCAGCCGGTGGAAGACGGCGGGCCGGGTCGCGGTGTCGGCATGCCCCACCATCAGCGCGGCCCCGGCGGCCCCCGGCTTCACCCCGGCCGCGTACCAGCCCACGACGCCGGCCTGTTCGTAGGGCGGCGGATCGACCGCGCCCTGCCGGTCGAGCCCCCGGGCGACGACCGGTGCCTGCACGCCGAGCCCCGGAATGTCGAGGCGCTGCGGCAACGCGTCCCCCAACGGCCGTACGGAGGACGGCAGTTGTACTCTCTGCGGCCGCCCCACCGCGGCGACGTCACCCGACACCGGCGCGGACATGGCCTGCCGTACATCGGTGACCTCCCGCCCCCACAGCCACAGCCCGAGCAGCAGCACGGCCCAGGCCACGCCCATGAGGAGGCGGCCGCCGTGAGGGGAGCGTTCGTGGTCCGCCATGGTCAGCGCTGCCGTCGGCTCCGGCGGCTGCTCCGCAGCGCCACCGCGGTCGCGGCCACGCCGGCGAGGACCAGCCCGGTCACGGTGTGCGCCGTGCCGGGAACGGCCGCGCGGGCCTCCACGACGGCGAGCCGGGCGGTGCCCCCGCCGCCGGCCGGGACCGGGGCCACCGGGGAGGCGGGACCCGACGGCTCCGCCCCGTGCACCACGGACCGGTCCGCGCCCTGCCGTACGACGGTGACGGCGCCCGCGCCGGCCGCCTCTCCGCAGGTGACCTTCACGTCGTACGTCCCCGCCCGGAGCGTGGAGCGGACGCGGCTCTCGCCGACGAGGGCACCGTCGGCCCCGACGGTGAGGCGGGCGTCGCTGACGAACGCCGGGGAGACGGCCCTGGCGGTCTTCTCCGGGCAGCCGCTCACCCGCAGCGTGATGTCGCTGCCGGGGTGGGCGGACGACGGGCTGACCGAGACACCCCCGTCCGCCGCGTCCGCCGCGTGTGCCGCCGACGGTGTGACGGCCACCGTCCCGAGGGCGGCGATCGCACAGAGAGTGACTCGCAGTGATCCCATCGTGAACCTCCAGTTATCTGGAGGCTCCCCCCACAGGACCGGCCCCGCATCCTCAACGGGGCCGGACTGCTCCGTACGGGTCGTGTTGCGGGTGTACGGGGTTTCAGATCCGCTCGACGAGGTCCGCGATCGAGTCGACGACCTTCGACGGCCGGTACGGGAAGTTCTCCACCTGCTCGGGCCGGGTCAGACCGGTGAGCACCAGGAACGTCTGCATGCCCGCCTCCATGCCGGCCAGCACGTCGGTGTCCATGCGGTCGCCGATCATGGCGCTGGTCTCGGAGTGGGCGCCGATGGCGTTCAGGCCGGTGCGCATCATCAGCGGGTTCGGCTTGCCCGCGAAGTACGGCTGCTTGCCCGTCGCCTTGGTGATCAGCGCGGCGACGGCGCCGGTCGCGGGCAGCGGGCCCTCGGTCGACGGACCCGTCTCGTCGGGGTTGGTGCAGATGAAACGGGCGCCGTCGTTGATGAGCCGGACCGCCTTGGTCATCGCCTCGAAGGAATAGGTGCGCGTCTCGCCGAGGACGACGTAGTCCGGCTCGTGGTCGGTGAGGATGTAGCCGATGTCGTGCAGCGCGGTCGTCAGGCCCGCCTCGCCGATGACGTACGCCGAACCGCCGGGCCGCTGGTCGTCCAGGAACTGCGCGGTGGCCAGCGCCGACGTCCAGATGTTCTCGATCGGCACGTCCAGGCCCATGCGGTTCAGCCGGGCGTGCAGGTCGCGCGGGGTGTAGATCGAGTTGTTGGTGAGGACGAGGAAGGGCTTGCCGGACTCCCGCAGCTTCTTGATGAAGGCGTCGGCGCCGGGGATCGGCACGCCCTCGTGGATGAGCACACCGTCCATGTCGGTGAGCCATGACTCGATGGGCTTGCGGTCTGCCATGTGCGCGATCTCCTGCCGCCGTGCGTGGTGCGTGCTGCGTCGCGCCCAGCGTAAACACAGGCCCGATCTTCAGGGAACGGTCGTGCGACCTCAGCGCCGCCGCCGGGCGAACAACAGCCCCGCGCCGCCCAGCAGGAGGACCGCGGTCGCCGCGAAGGCGGCGTGGGGGGAGGAGACGAAGCCGGTGCGGGCGAGCTCGTCGGCGAGGGTGAGCTGGTTGCGGGGCGCGCCGGGGGTGGGCGAGGCGCTGGGGCCGGAGGGGCGGGCGGAGGCGGCCTGGTCGGCGGGGTGGGTCGGGGCGGCGGTGTCGGCGTCGACGTCAGCGTCGGCGTCGACGGTGAAGCGGTAGTCGTTGGACTGGCCGACCCAGTCGCCGTCGCCGTCATGGCGTTGGACTACGGCCGCGTTGGCGGTGACCTCGTTCGGCACGGCGTCGGAGGTGAGGGCGAGCCGGACCTTCACGGTGAGGGTCGCGCGGGGGCCGACGGTGAAGCCGGGGAAGCCGTCGAAGGCGCCGACGAGTTCGTCCTCGTCGGTGGTCTCGAAGCGGACGGGGCGGGGGCGGGTGGGGTCCGGGGGGCCGTTCGGGGTCGCGGTGGGGGTGCCGTTCGGGGTCGCGACGGGTGTGCCGTAGAACTCCAGGCGGGGCTGGGACGGCTTGAGGGCGCGTTTGCCGTCGACGAGGACGACGACGGGGTGGATGCCGGTGCACGTCCGCCCGGTGCTGTTGGTGAGGTCCAGGTACCAGGTGCCGAATCCACCGCCGGCCGTGTAGGAGTCCGGGCCGCCGCGGAGGCGGGTGGTGAGCGGGAACTCCCGGTCGTCGGTGGCGCAGCCGGGCAGCTCGGCGGGGGATTCGGCGTGCGCCGGGGGCGCTGCGGCGAGGAGGGCGGCGGCTGCTGCGAGGCAGAGCGAGGCGGGTGTGTGCAGTCGCATAATCACATGACCATGCCGGGTGGGGGCGGCTTCCGGACGGTGCCATTCCGTACGGCTGCTCCGTACGGCTCCGTAAGTCCCCTCGATCAGCGCACGCCGGTCACCGCACGCCGGTCGCCGCATGCCGGTCAGCGCCCGCCGGCCTCACCCGTCGGCCCGCCCGAACAACGGCGCCAGCAGCAACTGGGCCGCCCCTTCGGCGACCTCGCGATCCCGACGCTCCCCGCGCTCCCCGCGCTCCCCGCGCTCCCCGCCGGAGGCGACCCGCACCGGAACCGCGCCCCCGCCCGCCCGCCGGGCGCGTTCCTCCAGGACGGCGGCGACCCCGCGGACGAAGGTCTCCGGCGCCCCGGCGACCGTGCGGCCGCCCAGCAGGACGAGGTCGACGTCGAGCAGCGCGACCAGGTTGCCGGCCGCGGTGCCGAGCACCCGGGCCGCCTCCGCCAGGTCACCCCGCGCCACGGCGGCCAGGCACAGCGCCTCGACGCAGCCCCGGTTCCCGCACCCGCAGGGCGGACCGTCCAGCTGGACGACCTGGTGCCCGAACTCCCCGGCCGCCGTACGGGAACCCCGGTGCACCGCTCCCCCGATCACGAGCCCCCCGCCCAGCCCCGCGCCGAAGTGCAGGTAGGCGAAGGACGTGCCGGACGCGGCCGCGCCTCCGACGGCGAGCCCGAGGGCGGCGGCGTTGGTGTCCTTGTCGACCACGACCGGCAGCGAGAGCCGCCGCGCGAGCACGTCCCGCAGCGGGAAGCCGTTCCACTCGGGGAACCCGGTGATCCGGTGCAGCACACCGCGCCGGTGGTCGAGCGGCCCGGGCAGCGCAACCCCGACCCCGAGCACGGCACCCGTCCGGCCGCCCCCGGCCACCAGCTCTCCCACCTCCCGCACGGCCCGCTCGACGACCGTCTCCGCACCGGCCCCCAGATCCAGCGGGGCCCGGCGCTGAGCGACCACGGTTCCGGTCAGATCACAGAGCACGGCCGTCAGCTCGTCCCGGTCCAGGTGCACACCCACCGCATGCCCGGCCTCCGGCACGAGCCGCAGCACCGTACGCGGCTTGCCCCCCGTCGATGCCCGGCGCCCCGCCTCCGCCACGAGCCCGTCCTCGCGCAGCCGGGCGGTGATCTTGCTGACCGCCTGCGGGGTGAGGCCGGTGCGCTCGGCGAGTTCGAGCCGGCTGATGCCCTCGGGTCCGGCCGTGCGCAGCAGATCGAGCACGAGCGCGCTGTTGTGACTGCGCAGGGCACCCAGCCGCATCGAATTGCGGGTCCTCGGCGCGGCGCCACCGACCGCGCCGCCGACCATGCCGGCCACCGAGGTGCCCGCCTCCGCCGTGTCGGCCTCCATGGTGCCCGCGTCCGCGCCGTCGGCCCCGCCCTGCGTTCTGTTCACGCCACCCATTGTCCCCGGCGCTTGCACTTTGGCAACAGCGTTGCGAAAGTGGGTCCCATGAGTGCTACTCCCCTCCGTGTGGGCCTCGTCGGCTATGGCCTGGCCGGCTCCGTCTTCCACGCCCCGCTGATCGCCACCACCGAGGGCCTCGCCCTGGACACGGTGGTCACGTCGAACCGAGAGCGCCAGGAGCAGGCACGCGCCGAGTACCCGGGCGTCCGCGTCGCCGCCACGCCCGACGAGCTGCTCGCCCGCGCCTCCGACCTCGACCTGGTGGTCATCGCGTCCCCGAACAAGACGCACGTCCCGCTCGCGAGCGCCGCCCTTAAGGCGGGCCTCCCGGTCGTCGTGGACAAGCCGATCGCCGGTACGGCGGCCGAGGCGCGCGAGCTGGCGGCGCTGGCCGAGGAGCACGGACTGCTCCTGTCCGTCTTCCAGAACCGCCGCTGGGACAACGACTTCCTGACGCTCCGGCGACTCCTGGCCGAGGGCGAGCTGGGCGACGTATGGCGCTTCGAGTCCCGCTTCGAACGGTGGCGCCCGCAGACCAAGGGCGGCTGGCGGGAGTCCGGCGACCCGGCAGAGATCGGAGGTCTGCTGTACGACCTCGGCAGCCATGTCGTCGACCAGGCGCTGGTCCTCTTCGGCCCGGTCACCCGGGTGTACGCCGAGTCCGACATCCGCCGCCCCGGCGCCGAGACGGACGACGACACCTTCATCGCCCTCACGCACGCGAGCGGCGTCCGCTCCCACCTCTACGTCTCCGCGACGACCGCTCAGCTCGGCCCCCGTTTCCGGGTGCTGGGCTCGAAGGCGGGCTACGTCAAGTACGGCCTGGACCCGCAGGAGGCGGCGCTGCGGGAGGGGCAGCGCCCGGACACGGCCGCCGAGTGGGGCACGGAACCCGAGTCGATGTGGGGCCGAGTGGGCTCCGGGGAGTCCCCCCTGACGGGCGGCGGCCGCGTCGAACCCACCCTCCCCGGCGACTACCCCGCCTACTATGCGGCCGTGGCAAAGGCTCTGCTGGACGGCGGCCCCAACCCGGTGACGGCCCTGGAGGCGGCATCCGCCCTCGACGTCCTGGAGGCGGCCCGCCGTTCGGCCCGTGACGGAGTGGCGGTGGCACTGTGACGCACAACCAGTCGCATCAGACGCACAACCCGGAGATCACCCCGAGGTTCCACCCGGAGCTCACCCCACCCCTGGAGGAGCTGGAGGCGCAGGAACGCCGCCTGGTCTTCCGCCGGTTCACGTACGACGACGCCTGGGCCCTCGGCTCGCTGCTGGTGGGGATGGCCCGCGAGCGCCAGGCCCCGGTCGCCATCGACATCCACCGCGCCGGCCAGCAGCTCTTCCACGCGGCCCTCCCCGGCTCCACCCCCGACAACGACGCCTGGATCACCCGCAAACGCCGGGTGGTGGAACGTTACGGCGCCTCGTCCTACGTCGTCGGCGCCCGCTTCCGCGCCAAGGGCACGACGTTCGAGGACTCCTCCCGCCTGGACCCCGACACCTACGCGGCGCACGGGGGCTCGTTCCCGATCAACGTCGAGGGGGTCGGAGTCATCGGGTCGGTGACGGTGAGCGGGTTGCCACAGCTGGAGGACCACAGGTTCGTGGTGGAGGCGCTGGAGCAGTTCCTGAGCAAGCAGTAAGGGCAAACGCCCTTGTCTTTCAGGGGCGCGGGGAACTGCGCGACCAGCCACACACCACCCGCGGCTGACGAACCACCCGCAGTTCCCCGGCTCTCCCAGTGGAGCGCCTACGCGTCCTTGAACTCCTGCCGCTGACGACCGAGCCCCTCGATCTCGAGCTCGACCACATCACCCGCCCGCAGGAACGGCTTCGGCTCAGGCTCCCCCAGAGCCACCCCCGCCGGCGTCCCGGTGTTGATGACGTCACCGGGATACAGCGTCATGAACTGGCTGACGTACCGCACGACCTCCGCCACCGAGAAGATCTGCTCAGCCGTGGTCCCGTCCTGCTTCAGCTCACCGTTGACCCACAGCTTCAGCGACAGGTCCTGCGGATCCGGCACCTCGTCCGCCGTCACGAGCCAGGGCCCGAGCGGATTGAACGTCTCGCAGTTCTTCCCCTTGTCCCAGGTCCCGCCGCGCTCGATCTGGAACTCCCGCTCGGACACGTCGTGCGCCACCGCGTACCCGGCGACATGCGCGAGCGCCTCCTCGGCCGAGTCCAGATACCGGGCCGTACGCCCGATGACGACCGCGAGCTCGACCTCCCAGTCGGTCTTCGTCGATTTACGGGGGACCAGCACCGTGTCGTACGGGCCGACGACCGTGTCCGCGGCCTTGAAGAAGATGACCGGCTCGGCGGGCGGCTCGGCACCGGTCTCGCGGGCGTGGTCGTGGTAGTTCAGCCCGATGCAGACGATCTTGCCGATCCGTGCGAGCGGCGGCCCGACCCGGAGCCCCGCGGCGTCCAGGGCGGGCAGTTCCCCGGCGTCCGCGGCCGTACGGATCCGCTCCAGTGCGGCATCATCGGCAAGCAGCGCCCCGTCGATGTCCGGCACGACACCGGACAGGTCCCGCAGAACCCCCTCGGCGTCGAGCAGCGCAGGCGTCTCCGCTCCCGCCGTACCGACTCGCAGCAGCTTCATGATCACAATCTCCCTCGATCGCGGGCGCCCGCCGACGTGTGCAGCCATCGGAGGACTGGTCGATCCTCCAAGGTCCACGGCCGGTCCGCAATACCCGGTTCACGTACTGGACCGTAAGCACCTAGCGGTAGAGCACGGCCCGCTCCACCGCACTCCAGGTCGTGCTGGTCACCACGTACAGCGCGGCCGCCAGGGGCACCACCGCCACGGTGAAGAGCGTGAAGAAGGACATGAACGGCACGACCTTGTTCACGGCCCCCATGGCTCCCATCCCCGGCACCGCCCCCTGGTCGGTCACCGGCACCGCCGGATTCGCGGCCATCATCCGCTTCGTACGGCGGTAGTTGAACGCGGCGACCCCGGCGACGACCACGAACAACCCGACGTACACGAGCCCCGCGCCCCCGAAGACGCCCCCGTCGCCGAGGGCGTCCGCCCAGCGGTCGCCGAGAGGTGCGGCGAACAGCTGGTGGGTGAGCAGTTCGTTGGCCTCGCCGCCGATCGTCGTGTTCGAGAACAGGTGGTAGAGCAGGAAGAACGCGGGCAGCTGGAACAGGCTGGGCAGACACCCGGACAGCGGCGACACCTTTTCCTCGGCGTGCAGCTCCAGTACGGCCCGCTGGAGCTTCTCGGGGTTCTCGCCGTGCTTCTTCCTCAGCTCGGCGATCCTCGGCTGAAGCTCGGCCCGCGCCTTCTGCCCGCGCGCGGCCGCCCGGGACAGCGGATGCACGAGCAGCCGTACGAACGCGGTGAACAGGACGATCGCGGCGGCGGCCGCACCGGCGCCGAACAGCGGGTGGAGCAGGTCGGCGAGCTGCTGAACGAGGTCAGCGAAAACGGACATGGATGTGAGCCCTCCGAGGGTCTCGTCGTGCCGGAGTGGGACATGTCGGAAACAGACATGGCGGCATGACGAACCGGGCGAGGGCAGGCCGACCCCTGGTGCGGTGCGGGTGCCCTACGCGACGGTCGCCGGGAGGGCGCGACCGGGTGCCCTGGGCCGTGGCCGGCCCGAGGCGTCGGGGTCGCGTTGGGGCAGGAAGGCCGTACGGCGGGCCCGGTCACGGATGGCCGTACGCACCCTGGTGGGTGCCACGGCGGGCGCGGCGCGCGAGGCGAGCAGGGAGCAGACGGCGAACGCGGAACCCGCGGCGGCGGTCGCGGCGAGCGCGACGGCCGCGGAGAGGCTGCCGGTGTCGAGCAGCACGATTTCGAGGAAGAGCACCACCATCACGGCAGCGGGACGCAGACTCGCCCAGCTCCGGATCATCGGCGCCCCTCCCTCATCTGCGTGTCTGCATGTCACAACGTACCCGACCCGCGCACGGGTTCCTCGACCCGAGTGCTCGTCCCGTCGCCCCATGCGCCGGTGTGGAAACTGAACCGCGCGACCAGGGGGACCCATGACTGGAAGCTCTTGGCCGAGACCGTCAGCCCCCTGCGCAGCGCGATCTGATCCAGCACCGCAACGGTCCTTCGGCATGAGTCCGCCACCACACCCGTGCCCTCGCTCTCCAGGAGGGAACTCAACACGGCTCGTACGTCCGCATCTCCGGCCGCATCGGCCAGGGCGGTGAAGATCTGCTGCGAGGCGGCGGGCGAGCCGACGAGCACCGCCAAGAGAATCTGCAGAGCCTGATGCTCGGTGGCCACAAAGGCATCGCGGTCGCCGTCGGAGATGCTGATCCTGGCCAGTCGGTAGAGGTTCACCAGCTTCTTCGCGGCGCGCGGTGTGGGCAGAAGCGTGCCGAGGGAGGCCATGAACTCCGTCTCGGTCCGGTGGAGCCGAAGGGTGTCGGGGCGAAGGTCCCGCAGTTCCGGGAGGAACACCGTGGGCCGCTCCTCCGCGGCAGGCGGTTCGACCGACGGGGCGAAAACGTGCCCGGCCGTCCCTCCTGGGGTGCCTTGGGGGGCAGCGGTCTCTTCGGCGCGGGCCGCCGGTTCGGTGTCGGTGCCGTGGCTGGTCGGCCCCAGGAGGGAGCGGAGATAGCGGGCGGTGGCGGCCTCGCCGGGGCGGGACAGGGTGAAGGGCACCTGGAAGATCTTGTCGAGGTAGTCGAGCGGGCCCGTGCCCTCACTCACGGCCGCCTCCCCCCGTGCACCGGGTCCGAAGAATTCCTGATGGTGCACGCGCAGGGCCTTGATCAGCCATTTCGGATCCACCGCGACGACCACCACGAACAGTTCCAGAGCGAGGATCAGATGCACGGCCGCCAGGACGTCCACCACGCGCTGCGGCGAGCACCGGTCAAGATCGTCGATGTAGAGGATGACCCGTTGGAGCGGGGGCGGCGTCCCCGTGCCGGGCTCCGTACGCTCCAGCCATTCCTGATGTGCCTGACCGAGATCGGCTTCCAGCTGCTCCAGATCACGGCGCACCTGACTCAGCAGGCTGCGATACGGCTCATACGGGGAGGGTTCTTCGTTGCGCCGCCGAAGAAACTCGGACAGTCGTACGGCGGCATCGGTCTGGGCGAGCCGATCGGCCGTCGCGGCCACGCGGTCATTGGCCTCTTGCAGATCCCGGTCGAGTCGCTTCCCGGCCGACTCAGCCATCTGCTGAAGCGCCGTGTACGCGCTCCGTGCCCTGCGCAGGAACGGCTGGACGGCGGCACCGGCTCCCAGAGCCAACGGAACGGCAGCCGCGATCCAGGAACCCGCCACGCCCCAGACGACGACCGCAGAGACGAGCACTGCGATCCAAACCAGAACCACACGACGGTTCGACCATGCGGAACGCAGGAGAGTGCCCGCCTCGGTCCACAGCAGCCGTGGCCCTCTCATCGGATCGCCCACGGCCGCCGCCCGCCCGCTCGGTACCGCCTCCTCGGCCGCGTCCACGGCTGCCTGCAGACGTTCGGCGTCCGATCGCGCCTGCTCCAGCTCGCGCCGCAGCCGGTCACGACGCCGGTGCACGTCCGCCATCGGCACCGTGGGCGGCTGCTCCTCGGCCGGATCCGTCGCGAGCTCTCGAAAGAGGTGGTCGACGAGGCCGGTCCACAGGTGGTCCTCGGCATAGTGCCAGGCGTTGAAACGCACCTGGCGTACGTTGACCGCGAACGCCGACTGCAACTCCTTCTGGCGGCGCACGCGTTCGGTCATCGCCGCCACGTGGGCCCGCATCTGTTCCATGGTGCTCGACTTGCCTGACCCCCACTCCCCCAGCAACGCGATGGCCAGGGGTGGCGTGGTGGTCAACGCGGTGACGAGCATGGCGAGCATCTCCACCTCGCCCTCGTTACCCAGCAGATCGACCTTGCTGGGCCGGTCACTGCCCAGCCCGGCCAGAGTGCGTCGCCCGGGGCCGGCGGAGGTCGCGGAGCCGTAGGACCGCCATCCTCGTGTTCTCGCCGCCGACGCGGGTCCGGCGAGCCGGTTCAGGTGGTAGGCGTCATGTTTCTCCCAGATCTCCTGGAAGAGGGAGGCGGCTTGCTCGTCCACAGTGTCGCGCAGGACCGTGAGGGGCACCGCGAGCCCGCCGTCTCTGGCGCCTGCCCCGGTGCGCGACTTCAAGACAGCGCACACGCCGGCGCCCGCGGGATCCACGAGGGGTCCTCCGGACGAGCCCATCGGTATCGCGTCACCACCGATGCGTAGAGCGTCGCCGATCCTTCCCTGATACGTGAGGGTTCCGGTCCAGGCCCGGGCCTCGTTCTCGAACACCGTGAATCCGTACCCCCACAGGGAGTCGCCCGGCTCCGGCGGACGCTCGGAAAGCCGGGCACAGGCATGGTCGACCGTGTCGGTGACACGGACAACCGCCAGGTCGGGGAGGGGCCAGAGCCCCACCTGCTGTCCTGACGGGCCTCGCGGACTGGCCCATTCCACGACACCGACCGCCTCACCCCCGCGGAAGGACAGCCGCACTCGACCACCTGCCGGATCGCCGTCCGGAGAACGACTCGCTACCACGTGGGCACATGTGATCAGCAGGCCGGGAGCCACGAAGAAGCCGCTGCCGAGCATCTTGGTGGACGCGGATCCATCCGGTTCGGGAGCCCCGACGAGCACCAGCGCGTCCTCGACCACCCCGTGAAGATCCGCCCCAAGACGCTGCGCCACACGTGCCTCCCCCATGGATTCCGGGCAAGAAGTGTCCAGGCAGACCGCACTCGCACGCTAGGTCCGGGGCCGCATCGAAGCCAGCTTGGCCCACACCACCAGCCGGTACCTCGACGTGTACTCCGGCGTGCAGGTGGTGAGGGTGAGGTAGTAGCCGGGGTCCGTGTAGCCGTAGCCCCGCTTGACGGAGGAACGCGGGATCGGCCTGATGACGCTCCCGTCATGCGCGGCGGTCTGCGGCAGTGTCCGGTCGACGGCGTACGTGTACGTCGCGCGCCGCGTCTCGACCCGGACGGTGTCCCCGGGCGCGAGCCGGTTGATGTACCGGAAGGGCTCGCCGTGGGTGTTGCGGTGCCCGGCGAGGGCGAAGTTGCCTGCCTGGCCCGGCTGTTGGGTGCCCGGGTAGTGGCCGGCGTAGCCCTTGTCGAGGACGCCGCTCTTGCTGACGCCCTCGGCGACGGGGACACGGAGGTGGAGGCGGGGGATGGTGAGGATGGCGTAGGCCCGGGACCAGTCGGGTGAGGGGGCGGCGGCCGGCTCGCGCCGGGTGCCGTCGGACCGCTCGGGTTCCGGTGAGCCGTCGGACGCGGACGCGGGCGCGGGCGGGGCCGACGCCGCCGGTACGGCCGTACGGGAGTCGCCGCCCGAGCCGTCCCACGCCCGCTCCAGCGCCCGGACCTCCCGCTCGGCGCCCTCCCTGGCCTCCCGGTTGGTCCACCACACCTGATGAACCACCAGCAGCAGAAGCACGACCCCCAGGGTGACGAGCACCTCCCCGCCACCCCACAGCACCCGCCGCCGCAGGGCACGCCGCCGGAGACCGCCGTGCTGCACGACGCGAACCCGCACCATCCGTGAGCCTCCTTCGCCGGGGCCGCCCGCACGATAGGGGCCGCCGCGCGAGGTCTCCAGACCCATGCGCGCCCGCTGCGTGACCCGTGGGCGTCCGGTACCCCGAACACTTCCTCCACAGGTTTGAGAAAGGGATGTCGGAACTCTCGACAACCTCATACGCCACACCCGATGCTTCCTGTCGGCATGAACGGGACAGGGCCACGACGCCGGTTCGACGATCGACCGTTGGCCGGCCGTTGACCGGCCGTTGATCAAAGATGATCGAAGCGGAGAAGTCATGATCCGACGCAGAACTCTGCTGGCGGCAACGGGCGGCGCACTCTTCGGCAGCGCCCTGGCGACGGGCACCGCACACGCGGACGCGACGATCGCCGTCAACCCCGGCACGTCGTACGGCACCTGGGAGGGCTGGGGCACCTCCCTCGCCTGGTGGGCCAACGTGTTCGGCGCCCGGGACGACTTCGCCGACCTCTTCTTCACCACCAAGTCGGTGACCTACAACGGCACGACCCTGCCCGGCCTCGGCCTCAACATCGCCCGCTACAACCTCGGCGCCTGCAGCTGGAACGCGGTGAACGGCGAGTCGATGGTCAAGTCGCCCAACATCCCCGCCTTCAAGCAGATCGAGGGCTTCTGGCAGGACTGGAACAACGAGGACCCCGCCTCCTCGGCCTGGAAATGGACGGCGGACGCCAACCAGCGCGCGATGCTGGTGAAGGCGACGCAGCGGGGCGCGACGACGGAGCTGTTCGCCAACTCCCCGATGTGGTGGATGTGCAACAACCACAACCCGTCCGGCGCGGCGGACGGCGGCAACAACCTCCAGACCTGGAACTACCGCCAGCACGCCTCCCACCTGGCGGCCACGGCCCTCTACGCCAAGAACAACTGGGGCGTGAACTTCGCGACGGTCGACCCCTTCAACGAGCCGGCCTCCACCTGGTGGACCGCCACCGGCACCCAGGAGGGCTGCCACATGGACCCGGCGGTCCAGGCGGCCGTACTCCCGTACATGCGCAGCGAGTTGGACAAGCGCGGCCTGACGGGCATCCGTATCTCGGCGTCGGACGAGACGAACTACGACACGGCCCGCTCGACCTGGTCGTCCTTCAACTCCTCCACCAAGGCCCTGGTCAGCCAGGTGAACGTGCACGGATACCAGGGCTCGGGCGGCCGCCGCGACCTCCTCTACACGGACGTGGTCACGACCTCCGGCAAGAAGCTCTGGAACTCCGAGACGGGCGACGGCGACGGCACGGGCCTCACCCTGGCCTCCAACCTCTGCTACGACTTCCGCTGGCTGCATCCGACGGCCTGGTGCTACTGGCAGGTCATGGACCCGACGACGGGCTGGGCGATGATCGCCTACGACGCGAACACCCTCCAGCCGACGACCGTGCAGACCAAGCACTACGTCCTGGCGCAGTTCAGCCGCCACATCCGCCCGGGCATGCGGATCCTCGACACCGGCGTCAGCTACGCGGCGGCGGCCTACGACGCGTCGGCCCGCCGCCTGGTGATCGTCGCCGTGAACACGAGTACCTCCGCCCAGACCTTCACCTTCGACCTGTCCCGCTTCACGACGGTGTCCGGCGGCTCCGGCGGCCTGGTCCCGCGCTGGAACACGGTGACGACGGGCGGGGACAAGTACAAGGCGTACTCGGACCGGTTCCTGAGCGGGAAGTCGGTGGCGGTGCCGTTCGCGGCGAAGGCGGTGCAGACGCTGCAGATCGACGGAGTGGTGATCTGACGCAACCGGGGGCAGACCGGGAACGTCCTCGGGCACATGGCGGAATCAGCCGGACAGGCGGAAGTACAGGAAGTACAAGCGGAAGAGGATGAGCGCGGGCGCCGGCCCGGCCTGCTGGCGCCCGCGCTGGCGAACCTGGCCCTCGGGGTGCCCGCGATCATCCCGCTCTACCTGACGTACTGGCTGCTGACCGACTACCTGCCCTCGGACTGCGACGCCTTCGCAGCCCGACCGGAACTGTCGAACTGCGACTACCACACGCTCGATCACGCGCCCGTGATGATGTTCCTGCTGGCAGTGACCGGGGCGATGCTGCTGGCCGCGCTGATGGCGGTGGATGTCCTGCGCCCCCTCCGCCGCCCCGACGACGGCCCCCGCAGGTGGCTGGCGACGGCGACACTGATCCCGGTCCCCTTTCTCGTGCTGCTGTGCCTGGCAAGGACGTGAGGACACCGCCGGCGCGCCTTGATGACGCCCTCGACCAGGCAATATCTGCGCCAATATCCGCGCCGATATGTGCGCCAAAATCCGCGCCCTCTTCTCCCCACTGCTCTCTCCTCGGTCAGCCGTGGGCAGTACGGTGTCCCCCATGCGCCCCGACACGCCTGCCGAAAACGTCGACCACACCGCCGAGGCGGCACGCCTGGAGCGAACCGCCGGCCTCTACCCCGAGGACGCCGAGGCCCTGTTCCTGAGGGCCGCGGCCCACCTGGAACTGTCCGGCGACCGCCCCGCCGCGACCGCCCTCTACGACCGCCTGCTCTCCTCCTCCGCCACCTTGGACAACCCGTACCTGGTACGAGCCCTCAAGGCGTCGAACCTGTGGGAGTACGGCCACGAGGCGGAGGCCAGAGCCATCATCGACGGCGTCCGCGCCGCCGCCCCGAGGGACCCGGCCCCCTGGGTGATCGTCGCGGAGGCCCTGGAGGCACACGACGAGCTGGAGCAGGCGCAGGAGACCTTCACGGAGGGAGCCCGGCTCCTGCTGACGGACGTCCCTGAGCCGCCGTACTCCACCCACCCGCTGCTCTTCGGCCGCCACAGGGTCCGGCGCATGCTGGGCGCACCCCACGACGAGTGGGACGCCCTGGCCGACACCCTCCACTCGATGCCGGTCTCCCTGGACGAACTCCACGACCCCAAGCGCGTGTGGTCGCTGGGCTCGGACAACCCGGCGGAACTCGAGGCGGAGATCTCGAGGCTGCGGGCGGAACTGGGCGCGTATCGAGAGGCCCTGTCCCGCCCCTTCCCGGTGGCGGTACTGCACTGGACGACGACCGAGCTGACGGAACTGGTAGCCGCGTATCCGTCCCTCGCGCTGGAGTACCCCTCCCACGACCAGCACCTGGCGACAATAGAGGGCTCCCTACGGGAGCTGTCCGCCTCCGGCACCCCGAACCTGGGCATCGTGACGGGCACGGTCCCGTCGTACGAGGCCTTCGCGGCATCGGAGGGGGCGTCCCCGGAGGACGCGACCCTGCTGCCGCAGTACGCGACGACGCTGGCGGCACGGGGACGGGCTGTGGCTTGGCCGCCGCAGCGGGGGGCAGGTTGTTGGTGCGGTTCGGGGCGGGCTTACGGAGAGTGCCACGGGGTGCAGTAGGGCGGCGGGGTGGGGGCGCGGGACGGAGCAGCCCGCCGCAGCCCCCTTCCTCCCCTCCCCCCTCACTCCATGTCCGACATACCGGACACGACGGGCGCACTCGGCCTCACCGCATCCGAGATGGACTTCACGCCGCCGTGCGCGGTGAGGCCTCCGTCCACGGGAATCTCCGCTCCCGTGATGAAGGAGGAGGCGTCGGAGAGGAGAAAGACGACCAGCGGCGCGATGTCGTCGACGGTGCCGCTACGGCCCAGAGGGGTCTCACGGATGGTCGTCTCCCTGAAGGCTGGGCTGGCAGCGGCGGTCATCTCCGTCTCGATGTATCCGGGGTGAACGGTGTTGACACGAACACCCCGCGGCCCCAGCTCCATCGCCGCGATCTTGGACACCCCGCGCAGGGCCCACTTGCTGGCGGTGTACGCCACGGGGTAGTAGCCGGTGAGCGCGGCGGACGACCCGACATTGACGATGGCCGACCCGGGCGGCATCAGCGGGGAGAGGTACTGGATCCCGAGCAGCGGCCCGGTCGCGTTCACCGCGTGGACGTGAGCGAAGTCCTCGGGGCGGACCTCGCCGAGGCGGTCGCGCTGGATGACGCCGGCGTTGTTGACCAGGCCGTGGATGTGGCCGTACGTCTCACGCAGCTCGACGGCGAGGGCGGCCCAGTCCGTTTCGCTGGCCACGTCCAGGCGACGGCAGTTGCCGCCGTCCGGCCGTACGTCGGTGGCGACGACTTCGGCCCCGGCCTGTTCCAACGCCCGGGCCTCGGCGGCGCCTTGACCTCGGGCGGCGCCGGTCACGACGACGACCTTGCCGGTCAGCGGTTGGGTGGGCTGGTCGTCACCATCGATGATCTGCGTCATGGCGCACAACATAGCTTCGCCGGGTGATGAGGAGTTGGCCGCGCCGGGGAGGGCTCGTGGCCTACGACCACGCGAGGCCACGCACGACCGACGCCCGCCGCCGGCACGCCCCTGACCGGGCGGCTGAGCAGGGTGATGAGTCATGAGCCGGTGATGTCGGCGGCACAGCGACGCACCATGGCCGCTCGGTCTCAGCGGTCGGCCGATAGACGGTGGGATCGGTCTTGCACCTCGCCAGACCACTGCCGAACCCCACCGCCCCACCCTCAACGGTCGGCCGGCCGCCCAACCCCACCCGGCGTGCCCCCACCCCTCGCCGGCGCCCACCCATCCACCGCACGCCGCTTAACCGACTCGGCGTGCCCCCGAGACGCGAGCGCGCCCTCAACCCCGCCCAACCACCCAGCCGACCCACCCCCACCAACCTGAGCCACCCGCCTCTCCGGGCCGCCCGCTCGCTTCTCCCCCGTGCTGGAGCGGGCCGGGTCAAGGGTGGCCCGAAGGGCCATCGGCGCAGCCGACGCGGAACGCAGCGCAGCGGAGTGAAGCGCCCTTGACGCGGCTCGCGGAAGCACGACACTGCCAAAGAAGCGGGCGGCCCCAACAGTGCTAATGAATGCCGCCCACACGACCAAGCCGGTCAACGACTTGAGCGCACAGGGACTCACCCCTTCCCACCCACACGCCAACGCCGGAAGGGCCAGCGAACAAGGACCGCCTGAAAGTGATCACTTTGGGTTGTAAACACTTCGGATGTCAGTGGCGACTGTTAGAACTGATCCAATCGGCGCGAAGGATCATCGGCCGCGATGATTCGTGCCTCACAACGCATGAGGGATCGAAGGAGCAGTCGTGGCGGAGTTGGGGGACTTGGAGCAGCCCGTCGCAGGCGTCTACGAGCGACTCATCACGGAGGACCTGCGCGATCGTATAGGCGAACTCGAAAGCGCAGGCTGGAAGGCCATCGACGCCGAGGTCAGCGAGGAGTCCACTCCGCACGTGCTTGCCCGGCACATCGGCGAAGCCGTCTGGCGACGACTGAGTCAACTGCCTCACAAAAAACAGGTGGCCGTCGCCAACGAGATCATGCGTTCACTGGCCGCCAACGCGCCCAACCCGGATGCGGACGATCTCAGCTCAGCCGTCGCCGACGGTCCGCGGCAACTGCTCGCCCTCGCAGAGCAGGAGGCACCCGGCGTCTACGCCATTCGCCCTCTTACGCCCCTTTCCGAAACTGCGCTGATCACCAACGCCCCGGATGATCCCAGTCTTGGTGCGGAGTTGAGGGCGGAGCTCGCCACGGCAGACCGCATCGACCTGTTGTGCGCGTTTGTGAAGTGGTACGGCATACGGGTCCTCGAGGACTCCCTGCGCGCTGCAAAGCAGCGAGGCGTTCCGATCCGCGTCATCACGACGACCTACATCGGCGCCACAGATCGGCACGCCCTGGATCGGCTGGTTCGCGAGTTCGGTGCCGAGGTGAAGGTCAACTATGAGATCCGGTCGACACGCCTGCATGCCAAGGCCTGGCTGTTCAGACGTAAAACCGGCTTCGACACGGCGTACGTGGGCAGCTCCAACCTGTCGAAGGCCGCTCTACTTGACGGCCTGGAATGGAATGTGCGGCTGTCGTCAGTTGCCACCCCCAGCGTGCTCGACAAGTTCGAGGCGACCTTCGATGCTTACTGGGCCGACGCGGCGTTCGAGACGTACGATCCCGACCTCGACGGGGAGCGGCTCGCCGCGGCGTTGGCTCAGGCGGGCGGCACCGGAACAGGTGGCGAGCTCAAGATCAGTCTCTCCGGGCTCGAAGTGCACCCGCTTCCGCATCAGAAGGACATGCTGGAGCGTCTCCGTGTCGAGCGTGAAATCCGAGGCCGCCGCAGGAACCTCCTGGTCGCGGCGACCGGCACCGGCAAAACGGTCATGGCGGCTCTGGACTACCGGACCATGCGCGACGAGCGCAGCGGACAGCTCCCACGGCTGCTGTTCGTCGCGCATCGTAAGGAGATCCTCAAGCAGTCCATGCGGACCTACCGCGAGGTGCTGGACGACGCCTCCTTTGGCGAACTGCTCCACAGCGGTCAGGAACCCGGCGAGTGGACGCACGTCTTCGCCAGCGTCCAGTCCCTGAACCTCCAGCGGCTGGAGCAGCTCGATCCCGGGCACTTCGACGTCATCGTCATCGACGAGTTCCACCACGCCACCGCCGACACGTACCGGCGGGTCATCGACCACTTCACTCCTACCGAGCTACTCGGCCTCACCGCGACCCCTGAGCGGATGGACGGGCGCAATGTGCAGGACGAGTTCTTCGACGGCCGGATTGCCGCCGAGCTTCGGCTTTGGGAAGCCCTGGAAAACGATCTGCTGTGCCCCTTCCACTACTTCGGCGTTCCGGACGGCACGGACCTCACCGTCTTGAATTGGCGTTCGGGCACCTACGACCGTGACCAGCTTGGCAACCTCTACACAGGCGACCACGCACGGGCCCGCATCGTCATCAAGCAGGTCCGAGACAAGCTCTCCAACCCGGCCGCGATGCGCGCTCTTGGCTTCTGCGTGACCAAGAAGCATGCGCACTTCATGGCCGAGTGCTTCCGTGAGGCGGGGTTTCAGGCAGCGGCACTCGACAGCGACTCTCCTCCTGCGGTGCGTGAGCGCACGCTGGAGGATCTCAAGGCCGGCAGGGTCCAAGTGGTCTTCTCAGTCGACCTGTTCAACGAGGGCTTGGACATCCCCGATGTCGACACCCTGTTGCTTCTGCGGCCAACGAACAGCGCGATGGTCTTCCTCCAACAGCTGGGGCGTGGGCTGCGCCGTACGCCGAACAAGCCGGTCCTGACGGTTCTCGACTTCATCGGGCAGCACCGGGCGGAGTTCCGCTTCGAGGAGCAGTTCCGGGCCCTGACCAATCTCTCCCGCAACCGCCTGGTCGACAACATCGAGCGCGGCTTTCCCCAGCTCCCCTCCGGGTGCCAGATCATCCTTGAGGGCAAATCCAAGGACCTCGTTCTCGACAACATCCGCACGCAGCTCAAGGCCACGATCACGACGCTGTCGAAGGAAGTCAGGGACTACAGCACGCCCAAGTTGGCGGACTATCTACGCGAGAGCGGCCGAGACATCAGAGAGCTCTACAAGAGCGACAACTCCTGGACCAAGGTCCTCCGCAAAGCATGGATCCTCGACGAGGCAGCACCGCCCCGCGAAACAGATCTCCTCAAGCGAGTCCACGCTTTCCTGCACGTCGATGACCCGGAGCGAGCCCAGGCGTATCTGCGGCTCCTCGCAGACGACGCCCCCAGCTACGACGACCTGTCCCCGACCGAGCAGGCGTACGCCCGCATGCTCTTCTTCAACCTGTGGGACAACGCCGGCGGCTTCGCCGGGTACCGCAACGGCTTGGCATCACTTCGCACACAGCGAGCGTTCCGCGATGAGTTGCAGCAGGTCCTGACGTACGTCCTTGACCGAGCCGACCACTTCCCCCTCCCCTTGGAAGGCCCGCTCAGCCACATCCCCTTGAAGATCCACAGCGCCTACAACCGCTCCGAGATACTTTCCGCTCTCGGAGTGGCCCAACTAGGTGGTCAGATGCCCAGGGACTTTGGCCAGGGCGTGCGGTGGGTGGAGGAGATCAAGACCGATGCCCTGCTGATCACCCTAGAGAAGAGCGAGCGGGACTTCTCCCCCACCGTCCGTTACAAGGACTACGCGCTCAGCCCCACCCGCTTCCACTGGGAGTCGCAGAACGCGACCGGCGAGAACTCCGCTACAGGCCTGCGCTATCGGCGGCACGCGCGTGAAGGCAGTCATGTCCTATTGTTCCTGCGCCGCTACAAGCGCAACAGCATCGGCAAGTCCGAACCGTGGATGCTTCTAGGCCCAGCCACGTACCGAGGGCACACGGGCAGCAAGCCGATGGCGATCACTTGGGAGCTTCAGCACGAACTCCCCGCAGATGTGTGGGCGTACTCGGCGATCACCGCTGGCTAGGTGAACAACGGTGATCGCCCATGTTCGGCGTGGCTGGACGCCCCCGCCAGACTCGTCTACGAGAGCGGAACATCCTTGTTCTCTGACGTCTCCACCTCAAAGTGCATCTGCGCACGGTCGAGTGCCTCGTCGACATCGCATCCATGTGCTCTCAGCCAATGGAGCACGTCACCGATCAGGTCGATCGCAGCTTCCTCAGCAACCGCCGTGGTGAGTGGACTCTGCCGGGCCAACTGCGGGAAAGGGGCCGTTCCGTACAGCCCCAGCATCGCCTCGGCTCGAGCTACCCGCGCGCCTCCGACGTGGTCGTTCGGGGAGGTCAGCCCCGTCGCCAGCTCGCACCAGGTCACCTTCCGGTCGGCATGAGACTGGACGCCCCAGCGATCGGCGACAGCACTGACCAGCGCCATTCCCCGGCCGGCCTCAGCCTCCATCGAGGCCTCGACGAGGGTCGGCAGAGCACGGCTGTCGGGGTCGTGGACCTCAATCCGTACGCGATTTCCGTTCATGGAGACGGCGAGCGTGCCGGGGGTTCCCGCGCCCACATGGTTGATGACGTTGGACGCGAGCTCGCTGACGCACAGTTCGGCGGCGTCGATGACGTCATGAAGCCCCCAAAGTCCCAAGTGAAGACGCATGATCCGCCGTAGGGCCGCCAACCCCTCCGGCTCCGCCACGAAGGGAAGGTCCCAGGGCTTCCTTGTCATGCCTGCGAAGCAGTTCACCTACGACTCCTCTGCTGCGAGATGGGGGCGATCTGCGATGACTCGCACACAGAGAGTTGCATTGAAACTCTCAAAATGAAACTCTCAGATGGCGCCGGAAGAGGCGCAGCCCCACACCGCGCGCCCCCGGCGCACACCACCTTGCAGACGCGTGCAAGGACGCAAGACGATCTGGCTGTCCGCCACGAAAGGTCCCGACCATGCCAATTGGTCCCACCACCCGCAGGCGCCAGTTGGGCGCCGATCTACGCCGCCTACGTGAGCTCAAAGGGCTGACCCTTGAAGAAGCAGGCGCACGGGTCGGCATCTCGAAGGCAACGCTGAGCCGCTACGAGACCAAGGAAGGGGCGGTCAAGTGGCCGGCCGTGGACGCCCTTTGTCGCGAGTACGACGCATCCGACGAGGAGCGCCTCGCACTGGTCGAGCTAGCCAAGGGGGCGAAAATTCAAGGCTGGTGGCGGTCACTCGCCGACCCCATCCCCGAGTCCATGAACCTCATGCTCACCCTTGAGGACGAGGTCGTCCGCGAAGACCACTACGCATGCATGTATGTCCCAGGGCTACTCCAAACCCGGGCCTACGCCGAGGCTGTTCACCGAGCCTCGGAGGTCCAATGCCAGGAGCGGGAAGTGCAGCACATGGTCAACATCCGCATGAAGCGACAAGAGCTCCTCGGGCGAGACGAGCCGCCGCACATTTGGTGCGTGATCGATGAGGCGGCACTCCGCCGAAGAGTAGGGGGTCGCGACGTGATGCAGGACCAACTCCGACACCTGCACACCATGGCTCAACTACCGCACATCACTGTCCAGGTGCTGCCGTTCTCAAAGGGCGCCCACGCTGCCGCAGTTGGTAGCTTCGCCGTTCTGCGCGGTCCAGCGCCCGAACTAGACGTTGTATACGTGGACTTGCTGGGTGGCGGACTCTTCATGGAGAAGCGCCGAGAGCTGGAGCGTTATAGGTTGGCGTTCGAGTACCTCAGCGCACAAGCACTCGACCTCGAGTCCTCGGCGGAGTTTGTCCACCGCATAAGTGAGGAGCACTGATGACGGGACCTTCGACGCACCATTGGTTCAAGTCTTCCTACAGCGGCGGGAGTGGGACTGAATGTGTGGAGTGCACCTGCATAGAGGGCGGCATCCTGGTGCGTGACTCAAAGCGGGAAGGTGGAGCTGTCTTGGTAGTCAAAAGTCCAGCATGGCGGAACTTCATAGACGCTGTAACTCAGCGAGGCTTGAGAGGTCGCTAGCCACTGGGATGTCGGGCCGTTTGGCGCGCAGCAGCTCATGTCCGCGGCCGCAAGGGGATCTTGGTCCAGTCCGCCGGCATGGAGCGCCAGGACCGGCTATCGGCGGTCTCCACCAGGATGATCCCGCTCGACCAGGAGCGTGGCCCGTTCCTCCAGGCCATCACGCAGCAACTCATCGTGGATCTGCCTACCCACCCGTGCCTCGGACCTTCTCGATGACCATGAGCTCCGAGAGCGCGAAGGTGCGTGTTCCTGTCTCTGTGCTGCTGCCGTCGGGCACGGGAGTGCGAAGGCCGTTCCACCATCGTGTCGTCGGCTGGAGCGTGCAGCCGTACGCACAGCCGACAGAAGTGTCGTCGACGTAGGCGACGATCGCTGCAAACCCGGGTACTTCAGTGTTCCAGCCGATCCGCTCGTCAAATCTCTCGACGCTATGGAAATCCTCGCTCGATCGACTCCTGTAGATCTCGGCGTAGACGTCGAGTAGCTCCTGTCGGATATCGCGCTGGCCGACCGCGTCCCTGCCTTCCAGCCGGAGTCTTTCCATTTCACGCTCCCACCAGTTACCGAATGTGCATGGGCACCGATGGCTGATATCACTGCAGCGCCTCGATCGCCTTAACGATCAGCGCCCGCGCCTCAGCCCCGTACACAGCCATGCTGCGCAGTTGCTCGAACGCCTTGATGTACAGGGCGATCTCAGAGGGCTGCGTGATGTTGACTTCCGCGGACATCAGCTCGATGGATACGAGCGTGTCGTCGTGCACGTCAAACGTCTCCTGTGGCCACAGTGCGCGCTCGCGTGTCGCCATTGGGATGATGCCGAAGGAAACCGCCGGCAGTGCCCCAGCGGTCAGCAGATAGCCCAGCTGGGCGGCCATCGCGTCCGAGTCACCGAGCTGGTAGTAGAGCACCGCTTCTTCGATGAGCATGACGAAGCGGTGCCCGGGCTCGTGGATGACCTGCGAGCGCTGCACGCGCGCCGCCGCAGCCTCGGCCGCGTCGTCGGGAACGCCGAGGAAGCGGGCGTTGGTGCTCAGCAATGCCCGTGCGTATCCCTCTGTCTGCAGCAGCCCGGGTACCAGGACTGGGGAGTACACGCGCAATAGCCTCGTCGACCTGTACAGCTCCACGTAGCTGTCTTGCAGCTTCCGCAGACCTGTGCGCACGCGCTGTCGCCACTCGCGGTAGAGCGACTCTGCGTGTTGGGAGGCCGCAATCAGGTCGAGGGCTTGGTCAGGGACGCCAGTAGCGCGGCACCATAGACGGATGTCTGTGGGCGACGGTGGCGTCCTCGCGTTCTCGATACGGGATGTCTTGGCGTGATGCCATCCGCAGTGAGTGGCCAGCTCGGTGACCGTCAGCCCGGCATTTTTCCTCAGATCACGTAGCTGCCGAGCCACACTCTCGCGGGCGGCCTGAGCTGAGGAAGACGGGGATATAGACATGAGCTGGCCAGCGGTGCTTTCTGTCAGTGGATTTCGTACTCATTGTGCGGGACGGCGCGCTCCCAGATTGCCTCAAAGGCGTCCGAGCACTGCTTGATGATGCCCGGCTCAGTTCGCAGTTCCATGTCTGGATCGGCCCAATCTCCGTCGCCGGTGAAGTGGTTGAAGAGGACCTGCGCCCCGTCGAAGATCCAGAGGTCGGCGCCCGGCAGCATGAGGTCGACGGCTCGCTGACGGGGCAGCCATCGCACCTGTTCGCCGGCGTGCACATTCACAACGGTTCCGGCGTGCTCATACCGGATGTAGTCAGTGACTGGCTCGGAGACGATGCGAGCACGACGTACGGCAACCCCGCGGGCAACCGCACGAGAGATCATGTCGACCCAGGGCGCCCAGTACTCCGAGGCGGGATCGGTGTCCCTCTGACCGGTGCGGAGCCAGGTGTGGTAGTCGTCCGCCTCGTCACCCACTGCGTACTGGTCGCGCATCTCGAGGTGCACTGCGGAGCGCTGCGCTGCCTCCATCAGCTCGTCAAAGCTGGGCACGCTCTGCAACATCACATGCCTCCCTCAGCATCGGAATCAGGCGTGCGGGGATGCGGATCACCGTCTCATGGTCGGGAATTCCCTGGGTGTGGCCTGGCGCTGTGTTCTCCACGCACTGGGCGCGTGTCTCGTCGTCGGCCGTGAAGCTCTGGATCACGATGTCCGCGCTCTCCAGGTCTACCCACGCTGTTGGTGATCCGTTCTTACCTGTCTCCGGGTCGATCCCGACGAACTTCAGATGCATGGCAACCTTCCATCACCGTTGCTGTGCGTTGATGTGCACCAACCTCGCTGTTAGACGATGCATCGTCAAGAGCACTAAGCAGCCAGGTAGCTGTTCAAAAGAACATGCGCACATTGGTGCACATCGCTGGCTGGGCTGCACATCGCGGCCCTAGCGTCGTTGCCCGAGACAGCTGGCCCCACGGTCTCGCACGAGCTGCACAGGGACCTGAGGAGCGACCCCCATGGAAGCCAGGAGAGATGGACGGACAAGCACTCAACAGGCTGATCTCCGAGTGGCTGGCTCGGGCGCATCCGGCTCCGCAACAGGCACACTCGGAGTGGTCAGAGCAAGGCGTTGCTTTACTCCCGCTTGGCAAGTTGTTCGCTGCCATTCGCATGCCCGGTGAGCTCGTGTACGCCGCCGTCGGCAGCGAGAACTCAGAGCAGGTTGCCTCCATCATGAGGATTTGGCTGCGGGGGCCCGTCATCCACGACCACCGCAGCGTCGGCCCGACGTATTACGCCCTCATCCAGTGGCATGCCGGCCTTGTCTGGGACTACGGCGAGGCCGCGCCGTGTCTGCACGACGACACGTATCTAGGAGTCCCGCGCACCGATCGTCGGGAGCCGCCGGGCACCTACTGGGTGGTTCCCCCGCGCTATGAGGGCGATCTGTGTAGGCCCCAGACGGTACGCGAGCTGATCGACGCGGGCCGCCGGCAGCTCACCTTGCCTGCGTCGGCTTAACGCCGATTCCTGTGGTTCCCAGCGGGCACAGGTCGTCGTTCGTCGCCCAGCGGGCTGCGAACTACCTCTCCCTAGTGCCCAATTGCGAGGTGACCTCATGCTCCACACACCCCCGTCCGGAAATTCCACACCACCTACCGGCACTGATTCTCTACGGCGCGAGGGCGCAGGAGGACATGTGACAACCACCCGCCGTAAGCGTACGTCCGTCGTCGCCTCGAACTCGATGCACTGTTCGCCAACCACGACGTTCTGATGACCGGCCGGATTACCCTGTCGCGCCTTCGGGCACTGTCGGCTGGGGCTCGAAACAGTGCTCCAGGCCACTGCGGGCAGTTGCGTCACTGCGGCGCTGCAGTACGCCCCAGCAGCAAGTCGCACAAGACCCCCGGCGAGCTGGAATAGACGCACAACTTCACGCGGCCGTCGGCGCGGACGACGGGCATGGAGGTGTCCGGGTTCATGTCCGACGGAGCGTGATCCGGCGTGAGGATCACTGAGGTTCCGCGGTCGTCGAGTGACCACTTTCCCGCGCCGGTCAGCCTTGCGCTCGGTGCGGTATCTAGGGGCAGTCCGACTGCTGAGAAGCGTCCGTTGGCGGCCAACTCGACCTGGCCGCCGTAGGGGTCCTCCACCTTCCATGTCCCGAGGACCGAGGAGCGGGCGTTGCCGGTCGTGACCTGGGGCATTGCGTCACGTATGGCCTTGAGACGCCAGACGGCTCCGGCGAGGAGGACGGCCGCAACGGCTATGAGCGCCGCGCGGCGGCGCCACCTCGTCGGTGACTTGGTTCTGCCGCTCACCGCGCCACCTTGTTGATCTGCCACGCCACCATGCCCGTTGCCCCCGGCTCGGCCCGGACACCAAGGCGGAGTGGTTCTTTTGTCCTCGGTGCCAGCAGTCGTTCGACCACTGCTGACTGGTCGCAGGGCACCGGGCTTTTCGGCCCCGCATCAGCCGGGGTGAACTCGATCTCCGCGGCGCCGGTGCCTGCGCACACCACGATCAGCTTGTAACTGGCGCCCGGGGAGAGGGTGGGTCGGGTGTGGATGCCGTCCGATACGCGTTCCACGCCTGACTCGACCATGGAACTTCCCTCGCTGGAGAAGGCTTTGAGTGCCGACTCGACTTGGGCCGTGAGTTTCTTCTCGGTCTGGGCGTCGGTGGTTCGGCGCGAGGGTGGTGGGGTGGTGGGGGTGGGGCCGATCGGGCTGGGGGCGTGGGTCGGTGCGCAGGCCGTCAGGAGGAGGAGTGGGGCGGCCAGGGCGTGGGCCAGGAGGGATGCAGGGGTGGCGTACCGCTGTTGATGGGGGTTCCGCCGTTGCATTCGTCCTCCTGTGCCGGTGTCCGTGCCAAGACTCGCTGGGGCCCGGGAATCGTATGGCAGGTGGCAGTCACGCCTTCCCGGGGTGGGGGGAGGGGGATCGGGGCGTCTGGTTCTCGCGTCTTGTTCGCCCTTGGTCGGGGCTCCGGCCACGGTCCCGGGCGTGGGCCCGAACCCGGCCTTGGCTTTGTTCCTGGCCCTGGCTTTGTTCCTGGCCCTGGCTTTGTTCCTGGCCCCGGCTTTGTTCCTGGCCCCGGCTTTGTTCTGGTCCGGGCCTTGTTCTGGTCCGGGAGGGTGCCGGCGGCAGCTGATGAGGCCTCATGGCCCGGATGGCGGCCCCGAAGAGCGGCGCGGGAGATATCGACATAACCTCCGAAATGAGCGCGAAGTGGATCTTTGGTGGTGCGCGCTCTACTCAAATCAAGGAGGAGAAATGCGCAAGCTTCAGAAGGCCGCTGTTGCGGCCGCCATGGTCGGGACCCTCAGCCTCATAGCCAGCGGCACCGCCACCGCTCAGCCCTCGTACGGCCACGGCCACGAAGGCGGTCACTGCAAGTCTCACGACTTCAACATCGACATCCTCGGCGAGGTCGGCATCCTCAACGGCCTTTTGGGCAACGCGCTCAACGGCGAGGGCAATGCCGGTGGGCAGGTCACCGATTTCGGCGGCACCTGCTGAGATTGATCAACAGGAGTTGTGTGACATAGCTCGCCGATATGGGTCTCGGCGCCCGGGTCTCCGACTCGGGCGCCGAGCTCTGTCTTCGTTCGGGGGCGGACAACCAAAGTTGCAGGTGCCGTAGACCAACGGATGATGACCGGGTTTGGGGCTTGGCGTCAGACTCGGCACCGGCAGCAGACCGGCGAAGGAATGCCGGGTCACGGTGCTCGGTGACGGGCGTAGGTGTGGGGGACATGAAGGGTTCGGGGGATCTTTTCGAGAAGGGCAGTGCGCCGGTCGGGGCCCGGGAGGGTGATGGGGCCACCTTGATCGCCGAATCTGCCTGGGTTCTGGTGTTCTTCTGGGTGGGGTGCGGGGCCGTGGTCGGCGGGCTGGCTCCGCTGCTCGCGGACTGGCTCGTGACCCTGCCCTGGGCGCCGTTGAAGGGGCCGGCCGAGCTGGTGAGCTCCATTCCGGAGCCGGGGCGGACCATCGGCGCCGTCGGGGTGGGGGTGGTGCTGGGGTTGCTCGTCGGGTTTCTCGCCGTGCACGAGTCGCTGGCGGTCAGTGTCTCGGCCGACCGCGTCGTCCTCACTGTCAGGGATACGCCGCAGGAGTTCGGGCGCGCCGAGATCGGCCTCGTGGTGCGGGACGGCAAGCAGCTCGTACTGCTCCGTCCGGACGGCATGGAGATCGCGCGGGAGGACTGTCATCTGACGTGGCAGCGGCTTTCCGACGCCTTCGCCGAGCATGGGTACCGGTGGGCGGACGAGGATCCGTACCGGGAGGAGTTCCGGCGCTGGGTTCCCGGTGTGCCCGGTCTGCCCGTCGGGGCGGACGCCCTGCTCAGCGCTCGCGCGGCGGCGCGGAAGGACGCCAACTCCGAGGATGCCCGGGAACTGCGCGGGGAGCTGCTGAGGCTCGGCGTCGTGGTACGGGACGAGAAGAAGCGGCAGTACTGGCGGATGCCCCAGCGTCCCTGAGCATCACCGATGGTCCTGGGCCGAGCGGGCGTCTCTCACCGGTTCGGTCGAGCAGGTTGCCGACGGACCTGGCACGGAAGTCCGGATGTGGTTCGAGGGTCTGGTTCCAGGATCTGGTTCGAGGGCCTGTTCCGGTGGCTGAGAGGATTGCGCCGACCGTGAAGGAAGAGGGGGACGAGCATGTTCGAGCTTGTCGTGCTGTCCGGCGTTCTTGCGCTCGTCGTCGGCGGGTGCATCTGCGTCGTGTGGGCGGAGCGGGGCGGGCCGCGCTGGGTGCGGGGGGTGGCCGCTGTGACCCTGGGGCTGAGCCAGTTGGTGAGGTGGCTGGCGCGTTCGAGTCGGACATCGAGGTCGGGGTCGGGGTCGAGTTCCGGCTCGGACGGGGACGACTGACAACCCCGGGGAGGGGGAAAGGATCGGGGGCGGGGGCAGGGAACTGACGAGTCAGCGGGATCTTCGCGTAGGCCGTGCGGGCGATCTGCCCGCACGGCTTTCTGCTTCAGTCTCCGCTTCCGCAGCCACCTCCGGGGGGCTCGGGTGCCGGCTGCGGAGCGGGGGCGGGAGCAGGACCGGGGGCGGGAGCAGGATCGGGGGCGGGAGCAGGTGCGGGTGCGGGTGCGGGTGCGGGAGCAGGTGTCGGGTCCGTCGTCTCCGGAGGCGTAGGGCTGTCCGGGGGTTCCGGGAGCTCTGGGGCATCCGGGGCGCCCGGCGGCTCCGGCGCCTCCGGTTGCTGCGGGTCTTCCTCAACCGGGGGCGGCGCTACGGGAGTCAGGGTCGGCGGCTCCGGCGTCGGTGAAGGTTCCGGTGTTGCCGGAGCCTCGGTCTCCGGGGTGTGCGGCTCAGGTTCCTGCGGCTCTCCCCCTGGAGCGGTCGGGTACGGCTGCTCGCCCTGACCCGGTACCTCCTGACCTGGTCCCTCCTCCCCCGGCGGCTCAGCCACAGCAACCGGCTCCGCAGCAGCAACCGGCTCCCCCGCTGCCACCACTCCCCTCACCGCCGTATCCGTACCGGCGACATCGACGCCCGAAGCCCCGGCAGATCCACTGGACCCAACCGATCCAGGGGAGCCGGTGGACCCACTGGATTCAGTGGAGCCGGCGGACCCAGGTGGCCCCTCCGACGGCCGCGAGGCCGCCGGTGCCTCCGCCAACGGCACCCGCGGTGAAGGGGGCGCGGGCGAGAGGTCGTTCGCGCCGAGGGCGATCATCATCGCGAGGGCCGCGCCCGCGACCGTCGCCCCGGCGGCGATCGCCGCCGGCACCTTCGCGCCGCCGGTGCCGCCCGCGCCGCCGGTCACCGCCTGGCGGGCGGCGTGCAGTGCGTTGCCGAGCTGGCCGCTCAGCGCGGATGTGGCGCCGACGGATCCCGCCACCCACGGCAGCAGGAACTTGCCCGCGCCGCCGACGGCGAGGACCAGCAGGGCCGGGCCGACGAGTGCGGGCAGGCGGTCGTTGGCGCGCATGAGGACCGCGAGCCGGCCGCGGCAGTCGTCGCAGGCGTCCACATGGGCGAGCAGGCGTGCCGACTGACGGTGCGTCGCGTTTCCGCGGACGTACGCCGGCATGCGCACCCAGTGGACCTCGCACGCGGGGTCGTCGGGGGCGCCGGTCTGGGAGCGCAGGAAGGCCTGGCGCATGCCCTCGCGGGCACGGTGCAGGAGTACGGCCGTCGCGCCCTGCTTGGCGCCGATGCGCTGCCCGACCGTCTCCAGTGGCTGGCCCTCCGCCTCCGCGAGCCACAGGGCCCGCACCCAGCGTTCGGGCAGCTGGCCCAGCACCCGCACCAACAGGTCCACTTCCGAGACCTGTTCGGCCGGGTCCGCAGAGTCCTCCGCGTGCACGGCGATCTCTGCCCGTTCGGCGGTCTGCGGGTCGTGCGGGGTCTCGCGCGCCTCGCCCGCGGCCGTCGCGGCCAGGTGCCGCACCGTCGTCATCAGGTAGGCCGGGACGTTCTCGATCTCGTGGCCCGACGACAGCCGCCGCCAGACCCGGAAGTGCGCCTCGGCCACCAGGTCCTCGGCGGCCCAGGAGTTGTTCCGGGTGAGCGAGCGCGCGTAGGCGACCAGGCGCGGTTGCTGCTCCTCGTAGATGCGGGCGTACGCGGCGGTGGTGGACGCGGTGGTGGACGCACCGCCGGCCGCGGTGGCGGACGCGAGAGGTGACGCCTGGGCAGGCACCTTGGGAGAACCGTCGGACATGGCAGCAACGCTCCAGTTGCCTGCTGAACTGATGGGGCGGACGAGTTTGTCACCGTAGATGACTTAAGACTCAACTAAATGGTTCGCGTGAGCTAGATCACAGCTTCGGAGCTCCCGTTTTCCGTAATCGACAGGCCCGTCACGGAGTCGACAAGGCGCACAGCAACCGACAACGGAGCAGACCGACCATGCGCCTCGCCCTCGAACAGCCCGTCCGCGCCCGCCTCGTCACCCCCGGCTACCCGGAGCTGCCGATCCGCCCCATCCTGCGCTACGTCGCCGCCGAACCCTTCGCCGTGCACGTCGACTTCCCGGCCTGGCTGTCGGCCGACGACAGCGGCGTCACCTGGACGTTCGCCCGCTCGCTGCTGGAGGAGGGGCTGGGGGCGGCAGCCGGGATCGGGGACGTGCGCATACGGCCGTGGGAGCGGTCCCGTACGGTCATCGAGTTCCACGCGGCGCACGGCATGGCCGCCATCAGATTCAGTACGGCTTCTCTGCGGCGGTTTCTGCAGCGGTCGTACGCCGTCGTCGAACCGGGGAGAGAGGATCTGGGGCCGGAACTGGACCACGGGCTCATGTCGCTGCTCGACGGGGTGTGAGACCGGCGAAAGCCCAGGTCGGAATCCGTTCCGACCTGGGCTTCCTCATGTTCCGGCGAGGTCAGGACTCGTACCGGAGGTCAGGACTCGTACCGGATGTCAGGACTCATACCAATAGACCCCGTTGAGGCCCTCCTGGGCGATGGTCTTGGTCATGACGTTGCCGTCCTGTACGTAGCGCCCGTGCACATCGGTGAGGAAGAAGTCGAAGGCGGCCACGGGCGTCGTGGCGTCGCAGGCCAGGTCGCCGCGGATGCAGAAGCGGGCGACGGGGACGCCCGGGAACTCCGTGGGGCCGGGGCCCGCGGAGGTGAAGCCGAGGGCGCCCAGGCCCTTGGGGACCTTGGCCCACAGGCCGGTGCCGGGCTGCTTGGGGTCGGCGTACAGCTTGCCGTCGACCAGTTCGCGCGGGATGCCGGTGCCGCCGTTCGCGATCGTCTCCAGTACGGCGTCGGCGGCCTGGGCGCCCTGCGAGTAGCCGACGATCGTGAGGCGTGCGGCGGGGTCCTTGCGGTGGGTCTCCTCGGCGGCGGCCAGGAGGTTCTGGTAGCCCTGCGCGACGCTGCTGTCGTAGCTCTGCGCGGTGAGGTCCGGCCCCTGGTTCTGGCCGTTGAGCCACGGGCCGGCGCTGGCCGGATAGCAGACGGGGACGACCTCGGCGCCCGGCTCCAGGTGCTGGTTGGCGTAGCCGAACGTCCGGGTGCAGTCGGGCGCGGGCAGCGCGGAACCGGTGCCGCCGAGCTCGATGTAGTAGTGGCGAGGGGCGTCGTCGGCCTGCGCGACGGTGGGTGTGAGGGCGGCGGCGGCCGCCATGGCCGCCGTGAGGGCGACGGTCTTGGCGCGGCGCACGAAGGATCGGTTGGTCGTCGGCATGGGTGTTCCCCGTTCCGTAGGTCAGTTGGGCCTGGGGCGCTGTTGGTCCTGTGGCGCTGTTGGTCCTGTGGCGCGAGACGCTAGGGAGGGGCGATGAAATCGCCGTGAAGGCCGTGCCCGGCAGCTCCGGAGCGGCGGTGGCGCTCGGCGAGGTGGTGTTGCAGGCGGGCGTGGCGGAACTGGTAGACCGCGCCGGCCTGGCGGAGCACACCCCGCTGGTAGGCGTCCTCCAGGAACGTGACCACGGCCCAGGGCAGGCGTCCCGTCAACGGCAGCCAGATCCGGGTGAGGACGAGCCACTGGCCCCAGGCGGTGAGGGTGAGGGCATAGCCGAGGGCGCCGCCGAGGCCGCTGATGACGCCCATCAGGACGCCGGCCTCGGAGGGCCAGGTGAGCGGGCCGAGCGGGCCGTCCAGGAGCTCGACCACCGCTCCGCTGCCGAATCCGACCACGGCGCCGAAGGTGGGGGCCCAGACGAGGAGTTGAGTGGTGACGGTGGTGCGGTTGGTGTTGAGGAGGGTGCGAGGGCTGACGGCGGATTCCAGGTCGAGGGGGGTTTCGAGGATGCCGAGGAGGCAGAAGGTCAGTCCGGTGCCGGCGCCGAAGACCAGGCCGTAGACGAGCCCGTCGACGAGCCCGATGTGCAGCATGGTCGGGGTGTCCGTCCAGGCGTACGACTTCACGAGGCCGACGAAGAAGCCGTAGGCGAATCCGAACATCGCCCCGCCGAGTGTGCCGATGACCAGGCGGGGCCCGGCCGTCCATACGGTGGCCCTGGGCCGGCCGCGGATCTGCAGCCGTACGGCGGACGGCATGACGTGCTTGCCCTTGGCGGTGTACGTCAGCCAGTGCACCAGCCCGAACATGACGCCGGCGAGGAGCCCGACGAGCGTCCCGTCCACGACGGCACCCGTGAGCCTGCCGTTGAAGGCGGCGCTGACGGCGCCGTCGACGAGGCCGATGGCGAGCCCCGTGACGAGGGCGGTGACAAGGGTGCGGGTGGAGCGGCGTAAGCCGTTGCCGAGTCGCCACCAGGCGAGGTCGGGGGTCTTCTGCCGGCTCAGGTGGTGGGCGAAGTGGCCGAGCCAGCGGCGGGCGCGGTCCGGATCGCAGTCGTGCGGTCCGTTCCGGGGGCGGTGGCGGTAGACGGTGGGGAGGAAGTTGTCGAGGAGGTGGTCCTCCAGCTGCTCGGGGGTGCCGAAGCGTTCGCTGTCGAGGAGGTCGGCCGGTGTGTGGTCGGGGGTGTCGCTGTAGATGGTGCGGGCGAGCGACACCATCAGAGGGGTCGTCAGGACCGTGGCGAGTGGGGGCGCGGGCCGGTCCGACGCCGACTGCTGCTGCAGCAGCAGCTGTCGCAGTGTTCTCAGTACGGGGTCCCAGGCGCCCTCGGCGGGGTTCGCGGGGTTGGGTTTGCGGGTGGTGCGGGGCAGGTAGGCGGCCAGGTCGTCGAGGGTGAGGTCGGTGACCTCGACCGCCGCGGCGGCGGTCAGTACGTCGGTCTCGTCGACGGCGGCGGCGTACTCGCCGGGGCGGCTGGTGAGCAGGAGCGGCAGTGTGGTGGCGTTGAGGGCCTCCAGGGCGGGGCGGCGCAGGCCGTCGGCGATCTCGTCGAAGCCGTCCAGGACCGGGAGCACCCGGCCGGAGTCGACCAGTGCGGCGGCCAGGCTCGCCCGGCCGGGGCTCCGGGCGGCCGTGCCGGGGTGGTCGCGCATCAGCTGTTCGGTCAGCCAGTCGCGCAGGGTCAGGGTGGTGGGGTTCCAGGCACCGATGCTGAAGATCACCGGGACGGGCTCCTCAGGAGCGCGCGTCCTCAGGTGGTCGAGGACGAAGCGCAGGGTCAGGATGGTCTTCCCGGAGCCGGATCTGCCGAGGACCACCAGCCGTCCGGAGGGGATGTCCCGGTAGAGCTTCGCTATGTGCTCCAGCCGCCCGCCGAGGTCCAGGGGGTCGTTCGTGGCTCCCGGTGGGAGGCGGCGGATGTTGGCCCAGTGGTCGATGAGCTCCTCGTCGGCGAGGCGCCAGCGGACGGGGAGGGGGTAGGGGTCCTGGATCTGCCGTTGCTCTTCTTCGCGCTGCCAGCGGGCGGCCACCGCCTTCGCGAGCTGCTCGGCCGCGTCCGTGAGGGGGTCCGGGGACTGGGGTTCAGGCGCCGAGGGGGCGAGGGTCGGCGACGAATGCTGTTCCGGGGCCGGTTCCTCCGTCCTCGGCTCCTCGGTCCTAGGCTCCTCGGTCCTAGGCTCCTCGGTGGTGGGTTCGTCGTCCCGTCGGGTGCCGCCCTGGTTACCGGGGACGGCGGCCCTCGCCAACTCCTCGCGGTCCTCGGGCCGGAGGGCGAGCGCGTCGGCCAGCTTCTGCACCGTGGTCATGCGCGGGTTGGAGTGCTTGCCGGTCTCCATGCGGCGGATGGTGCTCACGCTGACGCCGGAACGCCGCTCCAGCTCTTCCTGGGTCACCCCCTCCCGGACGCGCAGCCGCCGCAGGACCGTCCCGAACTCACTGGCCACAAGTCACGGCCCTTCCCCCTGAGTTGTCCCCTGAATTGCCCCTGAGGTGCCCCTGAGTTGTCGCCTTTCCGCAGGTGAGGGACTTTAGCCCGGTCACCGGTCACATATGACCGGTTCAATGCCCTGTCCACGTTTCCTCCACGTCGGCCAGCTTCGATGACATCGAGGTGATCGACCGGAACGGCTGTTCGCCGACCGGTCCGGAGAACGGGGAACCACCATGCCGACGACGACCGTGCCGCACGGACGCCCGGACGCCATCGCCCTCACCGCTCAGGAGCGCGAGGTGCTCTACGCGCTCGGCTGCGGACTCAAAAACGCCGAGATCGCCGAGGCGCTCGCGCTGCCCGAGCCTGTGGTGGCCGAGCATCTGGGGCGCATCCTCAGGAAACTGGGGCTGCGGGACCGGGCCGCCGCCATCGTGCACGCCTTCGACTGCGGACTGGTCGTGCCGGGCCAGGGACCGCGCAGGCAGGCGGCGCCACCGGGGCCGGGGGGCGCTGTCCGCGGGGGGAGCTGCCCCTCCCCCGACGCACGGCTTCGCGTAAGCGTGCTCGGCCCGCCCAGGGCCTGGCTCGCCGGGCAGCCCGTGGACATCGGCCCGGTCCGGCAGCAGGCCGTGCTGGCGGCGCTGGCGCTCAGCGCGGGCCGGTCGGTCAGCCGGCAGGAACTGCTGGACGGCGTATGGGGGATGGAGTCGCCCGGCGCCAACGTCGTACCGGTCTATGTGTACCGGCTGCGCAAGGGCCTGCGGCTCGGGGACTGCCCGGACTCGGTGATCCGGCGGGACCGGTACGGGTATCGGCTGGTGCCCGGCGTGGTCGAGGTGGACGTGACGTGCATGGAGGAACTCGTCACCGCGGCCGGCGCCGCCGAGCGGGCCGGTGATCTCGCCGAGGCGGTGCGGCGGTGCGGCCGGGCGCTGGATCTGTTCCGGGGTGAGCCGCTCGCCGGACTGCCCGGGCCATTGGCCGAGTTGGAGCGGCTGCGGCTCGTCGAGCGCCGGGTCGCCCTGGCGCAGCGCAAGGCGCAGTGGCAGCTGAGGCTCGGACGGGTCGCCGACGCGATCGCCGGCCTGTCCGCACTGGCCCTGGAACAGCCGCTGAACGAACCCGTCGCCGCGCTCCTGATGCACGCGCTGCACCGCGCCGGCCGACGGGCCGAGGCCCTGGCCGTGTTCGACCGCACCGGCAGGCGCCTCGCCGACGACCTCGGGGTGGCACCGGGCGAACTGCTGCGCCGGGCACGGTGGTCGGTCCTGCGCGGGGACGAGGCGGGGCGCGGGCGGGCGGGGGCGGCGTGAGGGGCGGGGGGCAGGGGGGTGGTGTCGGCGGCGGGGGTCAAAGGGGCGGTGCGAGCGGCGGGGCTCAAAGGGGCGGTGCGAGCGGCGGGGCTCAGAGGGACGGCGTCAGCGACGGGGATCAGAGGGACGGCGCCAGCGACGGGGATCAGAGGGACGGCGCCAGCGGCGAGGCTCCATGGGGTCGCGCGAGCAGCCAGGCTCAACGGGGCAGCACCAGCGACGCGGCCCACACAGACGGCACCAGCGGCAAGGCCCCATGGGGTCGCGCGAGCAGCCAGGCTCAACGGGGCGGTGCGAGCGAGGGGGCTCGGCGGGGCGGTGCGAGCGAAGGGGCTCAGCGAGGCGGCATGAGCGGCAGGCCTCACCGGGGACGGTGTGGGCGACAGGGCTCGGCGGGGCCGCGACGGCGGTCGTGGCCACGAGTTGCTGCCGGTGAGGGGCTGCGCGGGCAGGGGGCGCCGACGAGCAGGTGCCGTATGAGCGACGGACTCCACCAGGACGACGACCACGGCTGGGCCCACGAGTTGCCGACGACGACGGACTGCGCAGGCACCGACCCCCGGACGAACACGTGCCGCACGACCGACGCGCTCCACCGCAGCCACAACCACACCCCGGCCCACGAATTACCGCCGACCACAAACCGCGCAGGCACCGACCCCCGGACGAACACATGCCACACGACCGACGCACTCCACCACGACCACAACCACAGCCACGCCCGCGCACTGCCGCCGACCAGGATCTGCGCAGGCGGCGCCCCCGAACGAGCAGGTGCCGCATGACCGACGGAATCCACCGGGACCGCGACGGCGGTCGTGCCGACGAGTTGTTGCTGGCGAGGGTCTCCGAAGCGGCGGGCCGGGCGCGTCTCGGCAGGCGGCGGGTCACCCATCGGGCGCCGCTCGCCGAACCGGGGGTGTGGCGGGCGGCCGTCGAGGGCGCGCGGCGTCTGGTGCGAGCCGGGGGCGGCAGCGCGGCGAGCGCGGGCGCGCGGCTGGACCTGTACGAGCACGGGCTGACGGCCGCCGTCGACGGGCGGATCCAAGTCGTCCGGTACGACACCACGGTGGTCCACCGGCGCAGGGTGCTGTCCCCGCAGGGCCTCGTCCGTGCCCACGTGCTCGTCGACGTCGACGGTGAGCGCATCGTGCTGCGTCACGGCGACTTCGGCCGGCCGGAGGCGTGGGGGTCCGAGATCCAGCGGGCCGTCACCGACGCCCAGGTACCGCGGGCCCTGGCCGCGCTGGCCGAGGGGGCGCGGCTCGTCTTCGGCCCTGTGTGGATCACCAGGGAAGAGATCGGCTCTCGGGCATCGTCCCTGCGCTGGGACGAGGTTCAGCGGATCGAGATCCTCAACGGTTCCGTCGCCGTACGCACCGCCGAGCGGTGGCAGGTATGGGGAACCGTCGCCGCCGGGATCCCGAACCTGTGCGTCCTCCACGCCCTCGCCGAGCGGCTCGCCGCGGCCGAGCGGGACGAGGACTGACGTACGGCCCGGCTGACGTACGCCCCTTGCTTCACGGCGATTTCACGCGCCGCTCCTAGCGTCCGAACCCGGACGCGCCGATGGCCACAGACAACCCACCCAACCAACCACTCAGCACAGAAGGAGACCCCGGCATGGCCGACAGCTACCGATACCGGTGCGGCGAGTGCGGGCACCACACCGCCTGGGCGAGCGAATCCCAGGGCGAGCAGGCGATGGAGACCCACTACGCCCGACGCCATCCGCACATCGCACCCGGCGGAATGGTCGAGTTCCGCAAGGGGTCCTCCGGAGGCGGCACCGGCTGCTTGATCGCCCTGGGAGTCGTGGTCCTGCTGCTGATCCTCGCTTCCCGGCACTGACGGGCGTCCGCGCTGGTCGCCCCGGCGGGAGAAGAAGACGACGCCGGCGAACAAATGGTTTGCCCGGCGAAATCGGCCCGCCCTACAGTGAACCGACTTCGAAGAGACGCTCCCCCGAAAGACGCCGCAGAGCGGGAGCGTCCCACCTCGCGGAGGCTCCCGAGCCTCGCGGAGGTGCAGGAGGGGCGGCAAGTGTCCTTGTCGACCCCTCTTTTCGGAAGGCTCCCTCATGAACGTCCGTACCGACGTGGGCATCGGCCTGCCCATCGGCGACCCCACCACCCTGCTGACCTGGGCGCGGCGCGCCGACGCCGGCCCCTTCAGCACGCTCGGTCTGCTCGACCGGCTCGTCTACGACAACCCCGAGCCGCTGGTCGCCCTGGCCGTCCTCGCGGGCGCCACCGCGCGCATCCGCGTGCAGACCGAGGTGCTGCTCGCCCCGCTGCGGGACACCGCCCTGCTGGCCAAGCAGGCCGCCACCCTGGACCGGATGACCGGCGGCCGCCTCGTCCTGGGCCTCGGCATCGGCGGCCGGGAGGACGACCACCAGGCGACCGGCACCGACCTGCGCACCCGGGGGCGGCGCCTCGACGAGCAGATGGCGACGATGTGCCGCCTGTGGTGGGGCGAGCCGTACGGCGACGGCGTCGGCCCGATCGGTCCGGCGCCCGCCCGGCCCGGCGGCCCGCAGGTGCTGTTCGGCGGCTTCAAGCCCGCCGCGCTCGAACGCGTCGCCCGCTGGGGCGACGGCTTCCTCGCGGCCGCGGCGCCCTCCTGGGCGGGCGGCCTGTTCGACACCGTCCGCGAGCTGTGGAAGGAGTACGGCCGCGACGGCGAACCCCGCCTCGTGGCCCAGGTGAACGTCGCACTCGGCCCGCAGCACGTGCTCGACGACGCGCGTGCCCGTATGCACGCGTACTACGCCTTCACCGGTATGCCCGACCGCATGGTCGACGGTCTGCTCACCACCCCCGCCGAGATCCGCGCCGCGATCACCGCCTTCGCCGACCTGGGCGCCGACGAGGTCATGCTCTACTGCTACGGCCTCGACCCGGACCAGGTGCACCGGCTGGCCGACGTACTGTGACACCGGCCTTGTGATGTCGGTTCGGTGAGCCGGTCTGGTGAGGCCAGTGTGGTGAGGCCGGTCTGGTGAGGCCGGTCTGGTGAGGCCGGTCTGGTGAGGCCGGTCTGGTGACTCGGACCTTGTGGCTCAGGCCTTGTGACACCACCGTTGCCGGAAGTGTGGGCTCCGCCACAGCCGGGTGCGCCGGGCCCTGTTGGACTCGGCGCACCCGTCCGCCCCGCCTGGAGGCCACGTGTTACTGCCGCTCCTGCTGTTCGTCCTGGTCGCGGCGATCGTCGCCGTCGCTCTGTCAGGCTACGGCGGCCGCACGCTGAACCCCGACCAGGGCCTGCGACGTGCGGGCGCTCCCACCGTGCTGCGCGGGCTCGCCGCCCTCGCGGGCGCTGGCGCGTGCGCCGCCTACGCGTGGGGGCTGCTCGCCGTCTGCGGCGCGGTCATGGCAGCGGAGGACGGCGGCACCGACTCGGCGCCGCCGCAGTCCTGCCGTACGCCGGGCTGGGAGGAGCGCCACCAGCGGGGCATCGAGATCGTCGGCCACCACGTCACCTACCTCCCGCTCGCGTTCGTGTGCGAGACGAGCGACGGCGGGAGGTACGACACCGGTGACGTGCCCGGGTACGTCAACCCGGCCGCGCTGGGCCTCGCCCTGACCGCCGCCGGGTGCGCCGTCGGCGCGGGGTACTCGGCGGAGCTGCGCGCCCGCGCCGAGTGGCGGACGGGCCAGGCGCGGGAACGGAGTTCCTGACGTCGGTCACCCGGTCGTCGGCGCGAGCTCCGCCCGGCCGAACAACAGGGCGTATCCGGGCGGGAGTTGCCGCAGGATGCGGTCCAGCAGGTCGTCGCCGGCGAGCTTCGGCAGGACGCTCAGGACGGAGCTGACGTCCCAGCGGGCCGTGGCCGGCGTGGCCCCCTCGATGCGGGCGGCGACCGAGTCGACGAACTCCGCCGCGGTGAGGGGACGCGTGGCGGGAATCTGGGACGCGATCACTCTGGCCGCCTCCTCGGGCAGGGCACGGGCCAGTTCGACCCGTTCGTCGCCGATCACATGGCCGCCGAGGGCCGACAGGACGATACGGGTGACGCGCTCGGCCTCCGCCGTCGTCGCGTACTGCCCCGCGTCCCGTACCCCGTCGATCAGTTCGGACCATCCGGCCCGGCTCGCCGTCCGGCCGCGGGACGGATTCCGGGACGCCTTCCGGAATGGGGTCGTCGGGGTCGGCACCGTCGTCATGGTCATCGTGCGGGCTCCTCCTCCGTTGTGCGCACAGAGGTGTGCCGCGTCCCGCAGGCCGGCACTCGCCTGCGGGACGCTCTCGTGCGGTTCTCTTGCGGTTCTTGTGCGGTTCTGGCTCAGGTCACTTGCCGAGCTGCTTGCGGTCGCCGCCCGTGATCTGGATGCGGCGCGGCTTGGCCTGCTCGGCCACGGGGATGCGCAGGGTCAGCACGCCGGCCTCGTAGGAGGCGTCGACGCGGTCCGTGTCGAGCGTGTCGCCGAGGAACAGCTGGCGGGTGAAGGTGCCCGTGGGCCGTTCGGAGACGAGCTGCTCCGCGTCCTCGGGAGCGGGGCTGCGGCGCTCGGCGCGGACGTTCAGGACGTTGCGTTCGACGTCGAGCTCGATCGTCTCGGGGTCGATGCCGGGGAGGTCGAAGTGGACGATGAAGTCGTCCCCGGACCGGTAGGCGTCCATCGGCATCACCGCGGGGCGCGTGCTGCCGAAGACCTGCTGCGCGAGTCGGTCGAATTCGCGGAACGGGTCGGTACGCATGAGCATCACAGGTCACTCCTCTCCTCAGGCGCTGCTGGTGCGATGCCCTACGGTTTTTATATAACTCCGGAGAGAAAAATTGACAAGGGTGGACTCAGGTCCGCCGAAGAGGTGGAGGCAGACATGGCGAAGGTCCCCAGCGCGGTGGTCGCGGCGAGCGGGCTCGTGGGCGGGTACGGCGTGGCCCGCTGGACCAGGAAGCGGCAGCTCGGCGGAGCCGTTCTGGCCGTTGCCGGGGCCGCGGCGGCACAGCAGTGGCGGCAGCAGGCCGGCGGGAAGGCCGCGGGGGCGCTGGGCGCCGCGTATGTCGCCGCCTTCGCCGGGTCGCATCCGCTGGCCAAGAAGGTGGGGGCCTGGCCCGCCGTGTTCGGCGTGGCGGGCGCGGTCGCGCTGGCGTCGTGGGCGGTGGCGGACCGGCGCGGCTGACCCACGGCCACCGGTCCGGCCGCCTCGGCTACGGCCGGTGGCTCAGCACGTTCACCACCCGCCCGTTCGGGTCCCGTACGAAGAACCGCCGTACGCCCCACTCCTCGTCCCGAAGCTCCCGTACGACCTCCGCGCCCGACGCCAGCACCTGCGCGTACACGGCGTCGACGTCCTCGACCTCCACGCTCAGGTCGGGGACGACGGGGGCGGTGCGTTCCTCGGTGAAGAAGCTGATCTGGGCGGTGGGGTTGGCGGGGGACGCCATGGTCGTCACCCAGCCCATGTTCATCACTTCCTCGAAGCCGAGCAGGCCGTAGAAGTCCCGGCTCGTCTCCAGCTGCTTCTCGGACTCGACCTGGAAGTCGGGGACGATCCTGCGGATGGTCATCGGATACGGCTCCTCGTGGGCGTCCGGATCTGCCTCGTACGGTTTTCTGCTGTCCCCGCAGTCTGCCCCCGTCTCCTCGCCGTCCCCAGCCGCCGGCACGCGAGGAATGACGCGGTGACACGACAGATCGGCCGCATGAAGGCGGGCGCCGCTCCCCACACGGCCGGGTTCGCCGCCGCCACACCTGACCCCCCGTCGTTCACCACGACCCCGTCCCCCTACGCCCCCGTCGCCCGCGCCGTCCGTACCCCCGTGCGAGGCGGCCCGGTCACCGCTGTGAGCGGTCGGGCGATGTCCTCCAGCGAACGGCGTTCCGCGCGGACCGCGAAGAGGGCCGCCACCAGGCCCGCCGCGCACATCAGGGCCGCGCCGATCTGGAAGGCGAGGACCGTGTCGCCGACCTTGCCCGAGGCGGTGAGGTCGGCGAAGAGCAGGGGGCCGCTGATGCCGCCGGCGGCGGTGCCCAGGGCGTAGAAGAAGGCGATCGACATCGCCCGCGTCTCCATCGGGAACACCTCGGACACCGTGAGGTAGGCGCTGGACGCGCCGGCCGAGGCGAAGAACAGGACCACGCACCAGCAGGCCGTCAAGGTGGTCGCCGTCAGGGCGCCGCGGTCGAAGAGCCAGGCCGTGCCGAACAGGAGCAGCCCCGACAGCAGGTACGTCGACGAGATCATCACCCTGCGGCCCACCGTGTCGAACAGCTTGCCGAGCAGCAGCGGGCCCAGGAAGTTGCCGACCGCGATGACCGCGAAGTAGAAGCCGGTGTCGCCGGTCGGAACGTCGTAGAACGTGGTCAGGATCGCGCCGAAGCCGAAGGTGATGGCGTTGTAGAGGAACGCCTGGCCGATGAAGAGGGCGAAGCCGAGGGTCGCCCGCCTGCGGTACTCGGCGAAGACCGTGCGGCCGATCTCCAGGAACGTCACGCTCCTGCGCTGATGGATGGTGATCTCGCCCTCGGGGCGCGCCAGCGGCTCCCCCCGCTCGGCCTCCACCCGCTGTTCGACGGCGGACACGATCCGTTCCGCCTCGTCGTCACGGCCGTGGATCAGCAGCCAGCGTGGGCTCTCCGGGACGTGCCGCCGGACCAGGAGGATCACCAGGGCGAGGGCGGCGCCGAGCGCGAACGTCAGCCGCCAGCCGACGGACTTGGGCAGGACAGCCGTGTTCAGCGCGACGATCGACAGCAACGAGCCGCCGACCGCACCCAGCCAGAAGCTGCCGTTGATCATCAGGTCGACGCGGCCGCGGTACCGCGCCGGGATCAGCTCGTCGATCGCGGAGTTGATGGCCGCGTACTCGCCGCCGATGCCGAACCCGGTCAGGAAGCGGAACAGGAAGAACCACCAGGTGTCGAAGGAGACCGCGGTCAGGGCCGTCGCCGCCAGGTAGACCGCCAGCGTGACCATGAAGAGCCTCTTGCGGCCCCATAAGTCGGTCAGGCGGCCCCAGAGCAGGGCGCCCACGCAGGCACCGGCCACATAGAGCGCGGCCGCCACACCGGTGACTTGGCCGGAGGTGATGGGCAGTCCGCTGCCGGCCTCGGAGAGGCGCGGGGCGATGTTCCCGACGACCGTGACCTCCAGGCCGTCGAGGATCCATACGGTCCCCAGACCGATCACGATCGTCCAGTGCCAGCGCGACCACGGGAGGCGGTCGAGGCGGGCGGGGATGTCGGTGGTCACGGTGCGGCCGGTCTCGGCCTGTGCGACGGCCATGGGCTCCCTCCTCGTCGAGCGGAACCCGTCCCGAGTGCCCTGACCGGGGCGGTCCTACGCCCCCAGCGCCCGCGACACCGTGTAGATCAGCAACCCGGCCAGCGAGCCCACCACCGTGCCGTTGATCCGGATGAACTGCAGGTCGCGGCCGATGTGCGCCTCGATCTTGCGTGTCGTGTGCCCGGCGTCCCAGCTCGCCACGGTGTCGGTGATCAGGGAGGTGATCTCCTTGCGGTACGTCGTCACGACGTGCACCGCCGCGCCCTCGACCCAGCGGTCCACCTTGCCCTGCATCGAGGGCTCGGCGGCCATGCGGGCGCCCAGCGACAGCAGGGAGGCGCGCACGCGCAGGCGCAGCTCGCTGCGCTCGTCCTCGGCCGCCGACACGATCATGGCGCGGACGGCGGTCCAGGCGGACGCGATCAGATCCTGGACCTCGCCGCGGGCCAGCACCTCGCCTTTCCAGCGCTCCACACGCGTGCGTGTGTCGGTGTCGGACTGCAGGTCGGAGGCGAAGTCGATGAGGAACCGGTCGAGGGCGCCGCGCGCGGGGTGGGAGGGCATGTCGCGCATCTCGGCGCAGAAGCGGACCAGTTCCTTGTAGACCCGCTCGCCGACCTTCCGGTCGACGAACTTCGGCGTCCAGCCGGGTGCGCCGCCCTGAACCGCGCCCATGATCTCGTCGTCGTGCAGGATCAGCCAGTCGTGGGCCTTCGCCACGATCAGGTCCACGGCGCGTTTGTGGCCGCCGTCGGCGACGATCCCCTCCAGCATCTTGCCGATGCCGGGCGCGACCTCGCGGGCGTCGGCCCGGCGGGTGATCGCCTCGCCGACCACCGCCTGGACGTCGGAGTCCCGCAGGACGGTCAGGGCGCCTCTGAGGGCCGTCGCCAGTTCGGCCGTCACCCGGTCGGCGTGCTCCGGTTCCGCCAGCCAGGCGCCCAGCCGGCTGCCGATGCCGACGGCGCGCAGACGCTGGCGTACGACGTCCTCGGAGAGGAAGTTCTCCCCGACGAACTCGCCCAGGGAGACGCCCAGCTGGTCCTTCTTGTTGGGGATGATCGCGGTGTGCGGGATGGGGATGCCCAGCGGATGGCGGAACAGGGCCGTGACCGCGAACCAGTCGGCGAGCGCGCCGACCATGCCGGCCTCGGCGGCCGCGGCGACATATTTCGCCCAGCCGCCGGCGCCCTGGTTCGACGCCAGTTCGGCGAGGACGTACACCAGCGCCACGAACAGCAGCAGTCCGGTCGCGGTGACCTTCATCCGCCGTACGCCGCGCTGCTTCTCCTCGTCGGCGGCGCTGAAGGTCGTCATCGCACGTACGGCCGATGCGGGGACGCCCCGGTTACCGGCGGCCCCCGGCCGGGCATGCTGCTCTACGACACGCGTTCCCGTTTCATCCGGATTCGTGCGTTCCATCCGCTCCACCCGTCCAGGATCCCCGAACACATTGTCCCTGACTGACCGACTCCTGGAACGAATCAAGAGTTCCCGGCGTCTGTCCGGTGGGGGGAGGTCGATGGCGAAGTCCGGATGAACTCCGGCGGCCCAACGGGGGGTCCGTGCAACTCTCCCTTGCCTTATGACGCATCATGAGGTGATCACATCGGAGCCTCGGGCTCCCATCCGCCCGAGGAGACACGCACCGCATGACCAGGCGTAACGGTTATGCCCTGCTTTCCGCGGTCATCGCCCTGATCGTGGCGGTATCCGCGGCCATATACGTCGGGGTTGCCGCCGACGACGGCAGCACCACCGCCAGGACCCACACCACCAGGGAAAACGCCGCGCGCGGCCCCGCCGCCCCCGCCTCCACCGGCACCTGGGTCGGCGCCTGGTCCGCTTCCCCGGTGGGCGGCGAACCCGGCACCGAGATCGAGGGCCTGGCGGGCCGCTCGGTACGCAACGTGGTGCACACGAGCGTCGGCGGTACGAGTACCCGGATCACGCTGTCCAACCTGTACGGCCAGTCGGCGCTGACGATCACGCACGCCTCGATCGCCGTCGCCGCCGGCACGGGGACCGCGGCCGCCGTCGCGGACACCATGCGGCGGCTGACCTTCGGCGGCAACACCACCGTCGTCATCCCGCCCGGGCAGCAGGTGCTGAGCGACGTCGTGCGCCTGGCGATCCGGGCGGGCACCGACGTCCTGGTCACCACCTACTCCCCCACCCCGTCGGGCCCGGTGACCTTCCACCCGCACGCCCGCCAGACCAGCTACGTCGCCGAGGGCGACCTCACCGAGGACGCGACCGGCGTGGCGTACACCGGGCAGGTCGGGTCCTGGCGGTACCTGACCGCGCTGGACGTCCTCAGCAACGAGTCCGACGGCACCGTCGTGGTCTTCGGCGACTCGCTGACCGACGGCATCACGTCCACGGAGAACGCCAACCGCCGCTGGACGGACGTCCTCTCGCGCCGGCTGCGCGAGGCGGTCGCGGCCGGCCAGGACGTGCCGCGCTACAGCGTCGTCAACCAGGGCATCAGCGGCAACCAGATCCTCGCCAGCGGCTCCGGCCGCCCCGCGGACAACCAGGCCGGCGTCGGCCGTTTCCACCGCGACGTGCTCTCCCGTACGAACGTCAAGGTCGTCGTCATCGACCTCGGCGTCAACGACATCCTGCGCAACCCGAAACTCGCCGACCCCGACCGCATCCTCGCCGGGCTGCGCACCCTGGTCCGCCAGGCCCACGCCCGCGGTCTGAAGGTCGTCGGCGCGACCCTGATGCCCTTCCAGGGCCACCGCGGCTACACCGACGCCCGCGAGGGCGTGCGCCAGCAGATCAACGCCGAGATCCGCGCGGGGCACGTCTTCGACGCGGTGGCCGACTTCGACGAGGCCGTCCGCGACCCGTACAACCCCCGCAAGTTCCGCCCGGACTACGACTCGGGCGACCACCTCCACCCGAGCGACAAGGGGTACGAGCGGATGGCGGACACCTTCGACCTGAAGGACCTGAAGGGCGCGGCTCCGGCGGAGCTGTAGGACGGGGCCGCAGCAAGCGCAGCCTGCGGGCAGTCGTGCCGCTGGGGCGGCACGGGCAGCTCAGTCCAGCTCCCGCCGCCCCGCCTTCCGCTCCAGCTTCTCCCGCCGCCGCTCCTCGCGCAGCTCCTGCCGCTGCGCCCGCGTCAGCTTCCGTTCGACGCCGACCCCGCCCCAGAAGGCGAACCCGGTCACGATCACCCGAGGCGCACCGGGCTCCCCCGGCACCCCTTCCTCGCGGTGATCGAAACCCCCCATGATCCCGATCCCCCGCACGACCACCTCGACCCCGGGCGGCACGACCACCTCCACGCCGCCCATGATCGCGACACAGTTGATCTCGATCTCCCGGTCCGCGAAGTTCGCCTCCCGCAGATCGATCTCCCCGCCGCCCCAGAAGGCGAAGCAGTTGAACCGCTTGGGTGCCGTCCACCGCCCCTTGCGCTGGAAGCCGGACATCACGGCGACACCCCACGTCGACGACCCCTCGCCGCCGACGATCCGCCGCTCCCAACTCCCGTCCGGGGCCCCGGCCTTCTTCACCATGTCGACCGTCGGCACGGCCACCGCGCCGACGGGCAGGTCCCGGGTGATCGGCGCCAGCTCCCCGTAGGTCCGCGCCTTGTACGTGGCGTCCAGGCGTTCCTCGAACTCCTCCATGTCGAGACGTCCCTCCGCGAGGGCGTCCCGCAGGACCTCGACGACTCGTTCACGATCGGCGTCGGAGGCGCGGAGCTCCGGCATCTCGTCGGTCATGTACAGCAGCCTATGAGGAACCTTGCGCGGAGGCTACGAGACCGCCTCCTGCGAACGCTCCCCGTACTTCCCCGCCCCCTCCGCGTACATTCTCGCGATCACGGCCTCGATGTCCGGCTCCCGCACCGACAGGTCCACCAGCGGATACTCCGCCGCGATCCGCGCCACCAGCACCGCCGCCGACTCCCCCGCCGGGAACGCCAGCCACTGCCGCGGGCCCTCCACCTTCACCACCCGCGCGGGCGCCGCCTCGATCGGCGGCAGCTCGCGCTCCAGGTCGACCACCAGGGTCCGTTCGCTCTCCCCCACCTCGTGCAGCCCGGCGAGCGGACCGTCGTACATCAGCCGCCCGTGGTCGATGACCATCACCCGTGAGCACAACTGCTCGATGTCCTGCAGATCGTGCGTGGTCAGCAGCACCGTCGTACCGCGTTCGGTGTTCACCTCCCGCAGGAACTCCCGGACCTTCGCCTTGGAGATGACGTCGAGCCCGATCGTCGGCTCGTCCAGGTACAGCACCTCCGGGTCGTGCAGCAGCGCCGCCGCGATGTCGCCGCGCATCCGCTGCCCGAGGGAGAGCTGGCGGACCGGGACGTCCAACAGCGTGCCCAGGCCGAGGAGTTCGACGAGACGGTCGAGGTTCTCCCGGTAACGGTCGTCGGCGATGCGGTACATGCGGTGCATCAGCTTGTACGAGTCGATCAGCGGCAGGTCCCACCACAGCGTCGTACGCTGCCCGAACACCACCCCGATGCGGTGCGCGAGCCGTGTGCGCTCGCGGGACGGGTCGATACCGGCGACGCGCAGCCGCCCGCCGCTCGGCGTGAGGATCCCCGTCAGCATCTTGATCGTCGTCGACTTGCCGGCGCCGTTGGGCCCGATGTAGCCCACCATCTCGCCGCGCGCCACGGTGAAGGAGATCGAGTCGACGGCCCGCACCTGCCGGCGCTCCCGCTTCAGGAAACCCGTCTTCCTGCGTACGTCGAAGACCTTCTCGACGCCGTCGAGTTCGATGAACGCGTCCTGCATGCCCTCCATGGCCTGCCCCTAACTCCCCGTACTCCGATACGACCGCAGACCGGCCCGCCACGCCAATCCGGCCGGCACAGAGATGAGCACCGCCACCAACGGCGGAGCGAAGGCCGCCCACGCGGGCATGCCGACCGGGTACGGCCGGTCCAGCAGATAGGCGGCCGGCACCCAGTTGACGAAGGCGAGCGGCAGGACGAACGTCACCCCGCGCACCAGGTCCTTGCCGAACACGGTCGGCGGGTACTGCAACAGCGTGGTGCCGCCGTACGTGAACGCGTTCTGCACCTCGGCGGCGTCCTGCGCCACGAACTGGAAGGACGCGCCCAGCGTGAAGAGCGCGCAGAAGATCACCATGCCGCTGACCAGCATCAGCGGCACCAGCAGCACCTTCGCCACGGTCCAGTCGACGTCGGCGGCCGCCAGCCCCCAGCCCAGCACCAGCGTCGCCTGGGTGATCCGGCCGAGGCGGCGCAGCGCGAAGTGGTCAGCGGCGACCTGGGCCAGCACCGGGGCGGGCCGCACGAGCAGCGTGTCGAAGGAGCCGTCGCGCATCCGGGTGCCCAGGACGTCCATCGAGCCGAACGTCAGGTCGGCGAGGCCGAACGCGGTCGCCGACAGGCCGTACAGCAGGGCGACTTCGGGCAGCGACCAGCCGCCCAGCGAGTCGACCTGCGAGAACATCAGCAGGATCGCGACGAAGTCGAGCACGGTCAGCAGCAGGTTGCCGATGACCGTGACGACGAACGAGGTGCGGTAGGCCATGGTGGACCGGATCCACATCCCGGCGATCAGCCGGTAGGCCCGCACGCCCTCGCCCACCCTGGACCCGTGGGACACCGGGATGATCTCAGCCACCCTGCACCACCACCCGCCGCGTCGCCGACGACTGCAGCAGCCGCCCGGCCGCCAGCAGGACCACCGCCCACGCCGCCTGGAAGGCGTACGCCCCGAGCGGGTCGGTCTCCCCCATCAGCACATCCGCGGGCATCTGCAGCTGCGCCGCCCAGGGCAGGGCCTGGACGATGTCGCCGAGCGTGCCGGGGAAGGCGTTCAGCGGCAGGGTCATGCCCGAGAAGAAGATGCCCGTGACCATGAGGGCCTGCGAGACGCCCTGGCCGTCCATGAGCCAGAACACGCTCAGGGCGACCAGGTAGCGGATGGCGAAGCTGACGACCATCGCCAGCAGGAGCGCGACCAGGAACGCCGCCCAGGTGGTGACCGCGCCGGGCAGCGCCATCGGGAAGACCAACGCGCCGAACACGAACGGGATCACCCCCCGGCCCAGCATCTGGAACAGCGACCGCCCCAAGTCGCTCGCCAGCCACCACAGTTGGAGGTCGGCCGGCCGGTACAGGTCGATCGCGATCTCACCCGTTCGGATGCGGCCCATCAGGTCCTTCTCGACGCCGCCGCCCTGGATGGCCAGCGTCGAGTACAGGGCCTGCCCCAGCCACACATAGGTGACCGCCTGCGCCTGGTCGTACCCGCCGAGATGCGGCTTCTCGTCCCACAGCGCCAGATACGTGTAGACGAGGATCACGCCGAAGACGGTGTTGGTGAACACCCCGGCCGCCGTTGCCGCCCGATATGTCGCGTACCGTCGGAATCCGCCCGCCGCGACGGCCAGGTACAACCGCCCCGAGCCCACATCCACAGCCCTCCTCGCCCGCGCCCGGCACCGAAGCGCAGGAGCCTAGTGCGCACGAGACTCGAGCTGCCAGCCAATTTCGCGGCCGGCCACACCGGTTGCCCGCAGCGAGAGCCTGCTCACTTTCCGCAGACACGCGCCGGTTTCCGGGAACGGAACGCCCGGTGCGAGAGTCTTCAATGGGGGCGCAGTAGGCGTACGAGGCGTACAGGAACGTACGACGCGAAACAGGAGTCCGTGCACGACATGAGCGACGAGCAGCAGCCGCCACAGCAGCCGACCCGGAAGCCGGGCCGGCCGAAACGGACGGGCTGGCGACGGATCATCCCGACCTGGCGGATGGTGCTGGGCACCTTCGTCATCGGTACGTTGCTGCTCTTCGGGCTGTTCTTCCTCGGCTACTCCCTGGTCAAGATCCCGCCGGCCAACGCCCTCGCCACCAAGCAGGCCAACGTCTACATGTACGCGGACGGCTCGGTGATCGCCCGCGACGGCGAGGTCAACCGGGAGAACGTCACGCTCGCGCAGATCTCCAAGGACGCCCAGCACGCCATCCTGGCGGCCGAGGACCGCGACTTCTACACGGAGTCCGCGATCGACCCCAAGGCGATGCTCCGCGCCGCGTGGAACACGGCCAGCGGCAAGGGCAAGCAGTCCGGCTCCACGATCACCCAGCAGTACGTGAAGAACTACTACCTGCGTCAGGACCAGACCGTCACCCGCAAGGCCAAGGAGTTCTTCATCGCGATCAAGCTGGACCGCGAGAAGAGCAAGGACGAGATCCTCGAGGGCTACCTCAACACCAGCTTCTTCGGCCGCAACGCCTACGGCATCCAGGCCGCCGCCCAGGCCTACTACGGCGTGGACGCGGGTGACCTCGACCCGGCCCGCGCCGCCTATCTGGCCGCGCTGGTCAACGCGCCCAGCGAGTACGACGTCATCGCCCACCCGGAGAACAAGGCCGCGGCCGTGGCCCGTTGGAACTACGTCCTGGACGGCATGGTGACCAAGGGCTGGCTCCCCGAGAGCAAGCGGGCGGGCATGAAGTTCCCGATGCCGAAGGAGGCCACGGTCTCCACCAACCTGTCGGGGCAGCGCGGTTACATCGTGCGGATCGTGCAGGACTATCTGATCAAGAACAAGATCGCCAGCGAGGACGACCTCAAGGCCGGCGGCTACCGCATCACCACCACCCTGCAGAAGGACAAGCAGGACGCCTTCGTCGACGCCGTCGACGACCAGCTGATGTCCAAGCTGGACCCGAAGAACAACAAGGCCGACAGATACGTCCGCGCGGGCGGCGCCTCCGTCGACCCGAAGACCGGCAAGATCGTCGCGATGTACAACGGCATCGACTACGTGAAGCAGTACACGCCGAACGCCACCCGCCGCGACTTCCAGGTCGGCTCCACGTTCAAGCCGTTCGTGTTCACCTCGGCCGTGGAGAACGACTCCACCACGCAGGACGGCCGCCCGATCACCCCGAACACGATCTACGACGGCACCAACAAGCGTCCCGTGCAGGGCTGGACCGGCGGGAACTACGCCCCCGAGAACGAGGACCAGTACTCCTACGGCGACATCACCGTCCGCACGGCCACCGACAAGTCCGTGAACGCGGTGTACGCGCAGATGGCCGTGGACGTGGGCCCCGAGAAGGTGAAGGACACCTCCGTCGAGCTGGGCCTGCCCACGGACACCCCCGAACTCCAGGGGGTCCCGTCGATCGCGCTCGGCGTCGCCCACGCCAGCGTCCTCGACATGGCGGAGGCCTACGCGACGCTCGCCAACCACGGCAAGCACGGCACGTACACCATGATCGAGAAAATCACCAAGGACGGCGCCGACGTCATCGAGATGCCGGAGCGCAAGACGTCCCAGGTGATCAGCCGCGAGGCCGCCGACACCACCACCTCGGTCCTGAAGAGCGTCGTCGAGAACGGCACCGGCACACCCGCCCAGGCCGCCGGACGGCCGGCGGCGGGCAAGACCGGCACGGCCGAGGAGGACCAGGCCGCCTGGTTCGCCGGGTACACCCCGGACCTCGCCACCGTCGTCGCCGTCATGGGCCAGGACCCGGTCACGGCCCACCACAAGTCCCTGTACGGCGTGCTGGGCGAGAACCGTATGAACGGCAGCGGCCCGCCCACCGCGATCTGGGCCCAGTTCACCAAGGCGGCCCTGAAGGGCAAGCCGGTCTCGGACTTCGACCTGGAGCTGCAGGAGGGCGCGGACGTACCCCAGTACCCGACGGCCGACCCGACCCGGGGCGGCAACGGCACCGGCGGGCAGGACGACGGCGGCGCCACCGGGAAACCCAGCACCACCCCCGGCCAGGACACCGAGGGCCAGACCGGCGGCGAGACGCCGGGCCAGACGGACGGCGGCGCCACGGACGGCACCGACACCGGCGGCACCACCGACGGCGGCACGACCACGGACGGCGGCACCACGGGCGGCACCGACACCGGCGGCACCACCGACGGCGGCACGACCACGGACGGCGGCACGACCGGCGGCACCGACACCGGCGGCACCACCGACGGCGGCGATACGGGCGGCGACAGCTCGACCGGCGGAACGGACACCGCGGGCGGGGGGACGACGCGCACCGGGGGCGAACAGCAGAGCCTGGTCCTCAACGAGTGAGCGCCGGGCCGGATCAGTGCCCGCCGGTCGCCTTCAGCCCCAGCACGGCGACCAGCAGCAGACAGACGAAGAAGATCCGCGCGGCGGTGACGGGCTCCCCCAGCACCGCCATGCCGACCACCGCCGCGCCGGCCGCGCCGATGCCCACCCACACGCCGTAGGCGGTACCGATGGGCAGGGACTTCGCGGCGTACGACAACAGCAGCATGCTGGCGACGATGCCGGCGCCGGTGAGCAGGCTGGGGACGGGGCGGGTGAAGCCGTGCGTGTACTTCATTCCGATGGACCAGCCGACTTCCAGCAGACCGGCGACGACGAGCAGGACCCAGGCCATGACGAGCACCTTTCGCAAAGACGGAAACCTTGCGGTGCGTCGTCTTTGCCTTTGGGTCGCCCGGTACGGCGCGTCTCGTCGGGCTCCTTGCAAAGGTAGCAAAGAACGCCGAAAGGGCTGGTGACGAGGGTCACCAGCCCTTTCGAACCGTCGATTCAGAGGTACAGGCCGGTCGAGTCCTCCGACCCCTCGAAACGGTCGGCGGCCACGGCGTGCAGATCACGCTCACGCATGAGCACATACGCGACCCCGCGCACCTCGACCTCGGCACGGTCCTCCGGGTCGTACAGCACCCGGTCGCCGGGCTCCACGGTCCGTACGTTCTGCCCCACCGCGACGACCTCCGCCCAGGCCAGCCGACGGCCGACGGCCGCCGTGGCGGGGATGAGGATGCCGCCACCGGAACGCCGCTCACCCTCGCTCGTGTCCTGCCGCACGAGGACTCGGTCGTGCAGCATCCGGATGGGCAGCTTGTCGTGATGGGTGCTGTGCTCGTTTCTGTTGGCGCTCACGCCTTTGAACCTACCTGCCTTTACCGCGTTCGTACGCTGCCGGGTCCGCCGTCACCAGGACAGGCGCTAGCCCTTGCGGCGCCGGGTGCCGAGCGCCAGCAGGCCCACGAGACCGACGGCGACGAGCGCCACGGGCACGATCCGCTCGATGCGGGGCGCGCCCTCCTCGTCGGTGAACTTGGCCTTGACATCGCTCACGGCCCGGTTGACCCCGACGTAGGCCCGTCCGAGCGTGTGGTCGATGTTCGAGACGACCTTGGCCTTGGCGTCGCCGACGATCGTCTTCGGGTGCACCCGCACCCCGATCTCGTCGAGCGTCTCGGCCAGACTTGCGCGACGGCGCTTGATGTCCGCCTCGATCTGCGCCGGTGTTCTGGTGTCCGACGTGTCCGCCACCGTACGGCCTCCGAAGTGAAGCTGATGCTGTTTGCGGACAGTCTGTCAGTTCCACGCCGGACCGCACCGTCAGGCTCCCCGGTTACGCTGGTCCGATGAGCGAGCGACTCCAGCCGGGGGACGTGGCCCCCGCCTTCACCCTGCCCGACGCCGACGGCAACGAGGTGTCCCTGTCGGACCGCAAGGGCCGCAAGGTCATCGTCTACTTCTACCCGGCCGCCCTGACGCCCGGCTGCACCAAGCAGGCCTGCGACTTCACGGACAACCTGGAGCTGCTGGCCGGCGCCGGCTACGACGTGATCGGCATCTCCCCCGACCAGCCGGAGAAGCTCGCCAAGTTCCGGGAGAAGGAGTCCCTGAAGGTCACGCTGCTCGCCGACCCGGACAAGACGGTCACCGAGTCCTACGGCGCCTTCGGCGAGAAGAAGAACTACGGCAAGACGTACCTGGGCGTCATCCGCTCCACGGTGATCGTGGACGAGGAGGGCAAGGTCGAGCGAGCCCTGTACAACGTGCGGGCGACCGGACACGTGGCCAAGATCATCAAGGACCTGGGCATCTGAGCTCCCCGCCCGGCCAGTAGCATGGCCGGGCAAGGTCAGGCGGCCGTGGTGGAATTGGCAGTCACGCTGGGTTTAGGTCCCAGTGGGGTAACACCCGTGAGGGTTCGAGTCCCTCCGGCCGCACCAGCTACTTCAGCAACTCCCGCACGACCGGCACCAACGCCCGGAACGCCTTGCCGCGGTGGCTGATCGCGTTCTTCTCCTCGGGACTCAGCTCGGCGCACGTCCGCGCCTCGCCCTCGGGCTGGAGGATCGGGTCGTACCCGAAGCCGTTCGTGCCCACGGGCGCGTGCCGCAGGGTGCCCCGCAGCTGCCCCTCGACCACCCGCTCCGTCCCGTCCGGCAGGGCGAGCGCCGCCGCGCAGGCGAAGTGGGCGCCCCGGTGGGCGTCGTCGATGTCGGACAACTGCGCCAGCAGCAGCTCCAGGTTGGCCTTGTCGTCACCGTGCCGGCCGGCCCAGCGGGCCGAGAAGATGCCGGGGGCGCCGTTCAGGACGTCGACACACAGCCCCGAGTCGTCGGCGACGGCGGGCAGACCGGTCGCCCGGGCCAGGGCATGAGCCTTCAGCAGCGCGTTCTCGGCGAAGCTGACCCCGGTCTCCTTGACGTCCGGGACGTCCGGGTAGGCGTCCGCACCGACGAGGTCATGATGCAGCCCTGCGTCGGCGAGGATCGCCCGGAGCTCGGTGATCTTTCCGGCGTTACGGGTGGCGAGGATGAGGCGGGTCATGGCGACACAGTAGCCATGAGGTCGAGCAGCTTCTCAGAAAGGGGCGCGGTGACGTCCCTCAGGGGCGCGGGGCTGTATCGATATGCGGCTCCGCCGCGTGGGCGCGACCAGCCACAACGAACCCGCAGCCCGCCTCCGGCAGAACCCGGCACACGAGGAGCCCCCGCCCAGCCGGCGCAGCTACGACGTGCAGACCTTGGTCAGTTCGCCGGCCGCATCCGTCACCGGACTGATGTCCGGCGTCTCGTCCCCGCTCTTGATCGCGTCACGGACGTTCGTGACGGCCTGCTGAAGGTCGTCGACCGCCTTGTTGACGTCGGCGTTGTCCGTCTTGTCGCCGATCTTGTCGAGGTTGTTGTCGATGGAGGTCAGGGACTCCTCGAGCTGGGTCGGGTCGTTCGACGCGTTCTCCACGGCCTGCTGGAGTTCCGTGACGCTGTCGGCGATGGCGTCGGCGGTCTGGACGCAGTCCAGCGCCTTGTTGACGGCATCGCAGCCGGTGGTCAGCCCAGCCGTCAGCCCCACTGCCGCGATGGCTGCGGCGGCTATGGCGATACGGCTCCGGCGGCGTCGGCTCGTGGCCATGGTTGACGTTCCCTCCCTGCTCAGGCCTCGCAGGCCCCCCGTTGTGCACTGGCCGGGCGTACAGCGGTGTGCCGTACGCCCGTACCCCTAGTGACGCGGGGAAGCGCGGCGAGGTTGCGCGCGACTGCGGCTCTTCTTGGTGCGCCCTTTACTTTTCGAGGACGGTATCAAGTGCCTTGCGCTGCAGTTCGGCCAGCTCCCCGCAGCCGGAAACGGCAAGGTCCAGCAGGGAGTTGAGCTCCTCGCGGGCGAAGGGCTCGGCCTCGGCGGTGCCCTGGACCTCGACGAAGCGGCCGTCCCCGGTGCAGACGACGTTCATGTCGGTGTCGGCCTTCACGTCCTCCTCGTAGCAGAGGTCGAGAAGGGGTACGCCGCCGACGATGCCGACCGAGACGGCGCTGACCGTGCCGGTGAGCGGTTTGCGGCCGGGCTTGATCAGCTTCTTGCCCTGGGCCCAGGAGACGGCGTCGGCGAGGGCGACGTAGGCGCCGGTGATGGCCGCGGTGCGAGTCCCGCCGTCGGCCTGGAGGACGTCGCAGTCGAGGACGACGGTGTTCTCGCCGAGCGCCTTGTAGTCGATGACGGCGCGCAGGGAACGGCCGATGAGGCGGCTGATCTCGTGGGTACGGCCGCCGATCCTGCCCTTGACGGACTCGCGGTCGCCGCGGGTGTTGGTGGCGCGGGGCAGCATGGCGTACTCCGCGGTGACCCAGCCTTCGCCGCTGCCCTTGCGCCAGCGGGGGACTCCTTCGGTGAAGGATGCGGTGCACAGGACCTTCGTGTCGCCGAAGGAGACGAGGACGGAGCCCTCGGCGTGCTTGCTCCAGGCGCGTTCGATGGTGACCGGGCGGAGCTGTTCGGGGGTGCGGCCGTCGAAGCGGGGAAGTGAGGACGTAGCTGCCATGGCGTGAGCCTAGCCGCAGATACGGAAGGGGCCGCTCCCACGGTGGGAAGCGGCCCCTTCGGTGAGCTCGGTGGCTCACATCATGTCTTCGATCTCCGCCGCGATCGGGTCGGCGTCGGTGCCGATGACGACCTGGATGGCGGTGCCCATCTTCACGACGCCGTGGGCGCCGGCGGCCTTCAGGGCGGCCTCGTCGACCAGCGAGGCGTCGCTGACCTCGGTGCGGAGCCGGGTGATGCAGCCCTCGATCTCCTCGATGTTGTCGATGCCGCCGAGCCCGGCGACGATCTTCTCAGCCTTGCTGGCCATTTCGGTCTCCTCACGCACTGTTGGCCCAACTTCACGAGCGGTTGCGTGGTGCGTACCGAAGGATGACGTCACAGCAACCCAATCGTCGGTAACTGGTCTACACCACCTGACAGGCGGTCGCCAACCCATGGATGCCGAGGCCGAGATCTCCCCCGCCCGCCGGCGGTGGCAGGCGGCGTTTCAGGGCCTTCAGAAGATGGGCCGCAGTCTCCAGCTTCCCATCGCCGTCCTGCCCGCCGCGGGCATCCTCAACCGGCTGGGGCAGCCGGACGTGTTCGGGGACGACGGTCTCGGCTGGGACAACGTCTCGAAGGTGATGGACGGTGCGGGCGGTGCGCTGCTCGACGGTTCGCTCGGGCTGCCGTTGCTGTTCTGCGTCGGCGTGGCCATCGGCATGGCGAAGAAGGCGGACGGTTCGACGGCGCTGGCGGCGGTGGTGGGGTTCCTCGTCTACTACAACGTGCTGCGCGAGTTCCCGGAGGACTGCCCGGCGGGGACGAAGGAGATCCCCGACATCGGCTGCGCCGCGGCCGAAGGGGCCGTGAGCGCGTACACGTACCAGAATCCCGGCGTCTTCGGCGGCATCGTGATCGGTCTGCTCGCGGCCTTCTTCTGGCAGCGCTACCACCGCACGAGGCTGGTGGACTGGCTCGGCTTCTTCAACGGGCGGCGTCTCGTCCCGATCATCATGGCGTTCGTGTCGATCGCGTTCGCGGTGCTGTGCCTGTGGGTGTGGCCGCCGATCGGTGACGCGCTGGAGAACTTCAGCGACTGGATGGACGGCCTGGACGCCTGGGGCGCGGGCGTGTTCGGCGTCGCCAACCGCGCGCTGCTGGTCGTAGGGCTCCACCAGTTCCTCAACGTGCCCATCTGGTTCCAGTTCGGCAGCTACACCACGCCGGACGGCGAGGTGGTGCACGGCGACATCAACATGTTCCTCGCGGGCGATCCGGACGCCGGCCAGTTCACCTCGGGCTTCTTCCCGATCATGATGTTCGCCCTGCCGGCCGCGGCCCTCGCGATCACGCACTGCGCGCGGCCGGCCCGCCGCAAGGAGGTCGGCGGTCTGATGCTGTCGGTGGCGCTGACGTCCTTCATCACCGGCATCACCGAACCGATCGAGTACTCGTTCCTCTTCGTCGCCCCGCTGCTGTACGTGGTGCACGCGCTGCTGACGGGCGTGTCGATGGCGGTGACCTGGGGGCTGGGCGTGCACGACGGCTTCAGCTTTTCGGCCGGACTGATCGACTACATCATCAACTGGAACCTGGCCACGAAACCCTGGGCGATCATCCCGATCGGCCTGGGCTTCGCCGTGGTCTATTACGCGATCTTCCGTTTCGCGATCACCACGTTCGACCTCAAGACGCCGGGCAGGGAGCCGGAGGAAGAGGTCGAGGACGTCACAAAGCTCTGAAAAGAGCCGAGAACCCTCTGAAACCGGTCCGGAAAATCCCCGGGAATCGCGGGTTCCTTATCTCGCCTTCATCGTGCTACAACAGGTCTACACCACTGAGTGGTGTAGACCAGAGACGCTGCCGTCCCCTCCCCACTGCCGGGCGGCGCCTTGCCCCATGGAGGAAGTTGTGACCACGGCCAGCGCCGCTCCCGCGGCCGACAAGAAAAAGGGCGCCGGTGCGATGGCTGTTCTGCAGCGTATCGGCCGCAGCCTGATGCTGCCGGTGGCGGTCCTGCCCGCCGCCGCGCTCCTGGTGCGCTTCGGCAACACCGACATGCTGGGAGACCCGTCCTACCCCGGGATCCTCACCAAGATCGCGGGCTTCATGGCGGCCGGCGGCAACGCGATCCTCGACAACATGGCGCTGCTGTTCGCCGTGGGCATCGCGATCGGCTTCGCCAAGAAGTCGGACGGCTCGACGGCCCTGGCGGCCGTGGTCGGCTACCTGGTCTTCAAGAACGTGCTGGCCACGTTCACCGACAAGAACCTGCCGCAGGTGGCGAAGGCCGTCGACGGCAAGGTCGTGATGGTCGACGCCCCGGTGGACGCCAAGGTCCTCGGCGGCGTGGTGATGGGCATCGTCGTCGCCCTGCTCTACCAGCGCTTCTACCGCACCAAGCTGCCGGACTGGGCGGGCTTCTTCGGCGGCCGGCGACTGGTCCCGATCCTGTCGGCCTTCGCCGGCCTGGTCATCGGCATCGTCTTCGGCTACATCTGGCCGGTCCTCGGCACGGCTCTGCACAACTTCGGTGAGTGGCTGGTCGGCTCCGGGGCCGTCGGCGCCGGCATCTTCGGTGTCGCCAACCGTGCACTGATCCCGATCGGCATGCACCACCTGCTGAACTCCTTCCCCTGGTTCCAGGCCGGTGAGTACGAGGGCAAGAGCGGCGACATAGGCCGGTTCCTGGCCGGTGACCCGACGGCCGGCCAGTTCATGACCGGCTTCTTCCCGATCATGATGTTCGCGCTGCCCGCCGCCTGCCTCGCCATCGTCCACTGCGCCCGTCCCGAGCGCCGCAAGGTCGTCGGCGGCATGATGTTCTCCCTCGCGCTGACCTCGTTCGTCACGGGCGTCACCGAGCCGATCGAGTTCACCTTCATGTTCATCGCACCCGTCCTGTACGCCATCCACGCCGTGCTCACCGGCGTCTCGATGGCGCTGACCTGGGCCCTGGGGATGAGGGACGGCTTCGGCTTCTCGGCCGGCGCGGTCGACTTCGGCCTGAACCTGGGCATCGCGACCAACCCGTGGGGCCTGGCCCTGGTGGGCCTGTGCTTCGCCGGGGTCTACTACGTGATCTTCCGGTTCGCGATCACCAAGTTCAACCTGCCGACGCCGGGCCGCGAGTCCGACGAGGAACTCGCCGAACTCCAGAAGGCGGAGGCGAAGTAGGCCGGCGGACCGGCCGCAGACCGACGAAGGCCCCGGAACCGGGAAGGTTCCGGGGCCTTGTCGTTGTCGCGCATACGGGCCTGAACCCCGTACGGACTGTTCCGCGACCGACCGGCTAGATCTCGTACGTCTGCCTCGGCGCCGCGAGGTCCACCGGACCGTCGTAGACCTCGCGCGCGTCGGCCAGGTTGACCTGGGGATCGGTCCACGGCGGGATGTGCGTCAGCACCAGGCGCCTCGCTCCCGCGCGGGCGGCCGTCTGGCCTGCCTCGCGGCCGTTGAGGTGCAGGTCGGGGATGTTCTCCTTGCCGTGCGTGAAGGCGGCCTCGCACAGGAACAGGTCGGCGTCGCGGGCCAGTTCGTCCAGGGCGGTGCTGATGCCCGTGTCGCCGGAGTAGGTCAGGGTCTTCCCGCCGTGCTCGATCCGGATGCCGTACGCCTCCACCGGGTGGGCCACGCGTTCCGTGTGCACGAGGAACGGGCCGATCTCGAAGGTGGACGGCTTGACCGTGTGGAAGTCGAAGACCTCGCTCATGGACGAGGCGGTGGGGGTGTCGGCGTAGGCGGTGGTCAGGCGCTGTTCCGTGCCCTCGGGTCCGTAGACCGGGATCGGGTCGCAGCGGCCGCCGTCGTGCCGGTAGTAGCGCGCCACGAAGTACGCGCACATGTCGATGCAGTGGTCGGCGTGCAGATGGCTGAGGAAGATCGCGTCGAGGTCGTAGAGACCGCAGTGGCGCTGCAGCTCGCCCAGGGCGCCGTTGCCCATGTCGAGGAGCAGCCGGAAGCCGTCGGCCTCGACGAGGTAGCTCGAGCAGGCCGATTCCGCGGACGGGAACGACCCCGAGCAGCCGACGACGGTGAGCTTCATGAAACAGAAACCTCCGCTGGCTGGAAATCCAGAGAATCCAGAAGATCGGGAATGGGGCGTCGGGGGTCGTGCGGTTTGTCGAGCGTAAGGCGCAAAACCTCCGGTCGCTCCTCCGCCAAGGGCTGTTGTGGGCGAACTCACCTGTGCTGTCAGCCGTTCGGCTGCCGACGCTGTCCAGGTGTTCGGTGTGCGGCCATCTCCGCTCGCTACCCCACAGAAGTGGACATACCGTCGGAAAACAGTTGTCGCCTTCTGTGAATCGAGGGATCCGGACATGGCCGGGACCGGGCGATCCCGGACCGCACGAGTCCCCCCCGCCGGGTTGGTCGCCCACTTCGCGGCGCCGCGCGAGGGGGGGGGGAGGGTGGCAGGTCATCGATGTGTGGGAGTCGGAGGAGGACTTCCGGCGCTTCCTGGCGGGGTCGGTCGTCCCGGCCGCGAAGGGGCTCGGAGCGCCGCCGTTCGAGAGCCACGTGACCGAGCTGTACAACTCCCTGGTCCCTTGAAGCGCCGGGAGGATCACCGGGCCGGTACCGTCATCCCATGGACACGTCATGGTGGCTGGCGCTCGCGGCGGTGGTACTGCTCGCGCTCGTCGCCACGCTCGTGGACGGGTGGGGGCGCGGGCGGCGTCCCGAGGGGCGGCGGACTCGGCCGCCGGGGCGGCCCGGGGGGCGTGCGCGCGGGCCCGCTTCGGCCCGTCCGGAGCCTGCGGAGATCTGGTGGGCGCGGGTGCCGTACGAGGACGGGCCGGGCGCCAAGGACCGGCCGTGTCTGGTGCTCGCGGTGCGGGGGCAGCGGGTCACCGTCGCGAAGATCACCAGCAAGTACCGCGACGAGCGCCGCGGGGTGATTCCGTTGCCGCCGGGCTCGGTCGGGGACACCCGGGGGCGGGCGAGCTTCCTGGAGACGGGTGAGCTGCGGGACGTACCGGTGTGGGAGTTTCGGCGGCGGGTCGGGGTGATGGACCCGGTCGTGTGGGACCAGGTCCGTCACCTGTCGAACTGACGCCGCCCGGCGGTCACGCCCAGAGCTGGCCCTGCAGCGTCTCGATCGCTTCCTCCGTCGTGGCGGCCGTGTAGACGCCGGTCGAGAGGTACTTCCAGCCGCCGTCGGCCACGACGAACACGATGTCGGCGGACTCCCCCGCCTTGAGCGCCTTCTTACCGACGCCGATCGCGGCGTGCAGCGCGGCGCCGGTGGAGACGCCCGCGAAGATGCCCTCCTGCTGGAGGAGTTCACGGGTGCGGGTGACCGCGTCGGCCGAGCCGACGGAGAAGCGGGTGGTCAGGACGGAGGCGTCGTACAGCTCGGGTACGAAGCCCTCGTCGAGGTTGCGCAGGCCGTAGACGAGATCGTCGTAGCGCGGTTCCGCCGCGACGATCTTGACGTCCGGCTTGTGCTCGCGCAGGTAGCGGCCGACGCCCATCAGCGTGCCCGTGGTCCCGAGGCCGGCCACGAAGTGGGTGACGGAGGGCAGGTCGGCGAGGATCTCGGGGCCGGTGGTCGCGTAGTGGGCGCCGGCGTTGTCCGGGTTGCCGTACTGGTAGAGCATCACCCAGTCGGGGTGCTCGGCCGCGAGTTCCTTGGCGACGCGTACGGCGGTGTTGGAACCGCCCGCCGCCGGGCTGGAGATGATCTCCGCGCCCCACATGCCGAGCAGGTCGCGGCGCTCCTGCGAGGTGTTCTCGGGCATCACGCACACCATGCGGTAGCCCTTGAGCTTCGCCGCCATCGCCAGGGAGATGCCGGTGTTGCCGCTGGTCGGCTCCAGGATCGTGCAGCCCGGCGTCAGGCGGCCGTCCTTCTCCGCCTGCTCGATCATGTGCAGGGCGGGGCGGTCCTTGACCGAGCCGGTGGGGTTGCGGTCCTCCAGCTTGGCCCAGATGCGGACGTCGTCGGACGGCGACAGCCGCGGCAGGCGCACCAGGGGGGTGTTGCCGACCGCGGCCAACGGGGAGTCGTAACGCATCGGTGGTCAGCGGGCCTTAGACCATGCCGCCGGCCACGGCCGGCAGGATCGTGACGCTGTCGCCGTCGGCGAGCTTGGTGTTGATGCCGTCGAGGAAGCGGACGTCCTCGTCGTTCAGGTAGACGTTGACGAAGCGGCGCAGCTGCTCGCCCTCGACGATGCGGGCCTGGATGCCCGCGTGCCGCGTCTCGAGGTCGGCGAACAGCTCGGCGAGGGTGTCACCGCTGCCCTCCACCGCCTTCTGACCGTCGGTGTACGTGCGGAGGATGGTCGGGATGCGGACCTCGATGGCCATGGCTCAGGGCTCCTGTCGGGAGTAGTCAGTCGGGGGCGCGCGGCAGCGCAAGTACAGCGGGGTGGTGCGTAGTGCAGCGCCGCGGCTCACGGCCGTACGGCGGCAGGGTGTCGCGTCAACAGATGGCGCTGGCGAGCCTGCACAGGTCGACGTGCAGCCGCGCAACGAGCAGCATGCCCGGCGTCTTTTCGCTCACGTCGTGGAAAACCATGGGGTCATCGTATCGATTCCCGGTCCGGCTTTTGGAATGTGATCCCACATCGCGGACGGTTGAGGGCCGGGGAGTGAGACCGCGCTGTTCAGGCCGACGCCCGACGCCATGGCCCACGAGGATCAGTACGCCTCGACGACCTTGACCTCCTCCTCCGTCACCTCGCCGTCCACGATCCGGAAGGAGCGGAACTGGAACTCTCCGAGGCCGTCGGTGTCGGCGGTGGAGACCAGGACGTAGTGGGCGCCGGGCTCGTTGGCGTAGGAGATGTCGGTGCGGGAGGGGTAGGCCTCGGTCGCCGTGTGGGAGTGGTAGATCACCACCGGCTCCTCGTCGCGGTCGTCCATCTCGCGGTAGAGCTTGAGCAGGTCGCCCGAGTCGAACTCGTAGAACGTGGGCGACATGGCCGCGTTCAGCATCGGGATGAAGCGCTCGGGGCGGTCCGAGCCCGCCGGGCCCGCCACGACGCCGCACGCCTCGTCGGGGTGGTCCTTGCGCGCGTGGGCGACGATCTGGTCGACGAGGGCCTGGGTGATGGTCAGCATGCTCGTCAGGATAAGCAGAAGGGCCGCCCCGTACCGAAGGGTGGTACGGGGCGGCCCATATACCGGACGCCGGGGATGACGCCGGGTGCTCGGACGCCCTGAGCGGCAGCCGGAGGGGGCGCCACGAGTGCCCCCTCCGGCTGGACGTCCGGCCGTGGAGGTCAGCCCACCTTCTCCAGCTCCGGCTCGCCGCCGCGCTCCGCGACCTGCGGGTTGCGGCTCTTGAGGACCGCCCAGCCGATGCCGAGGGCGGCGGCCCAGCCGGCCATGACGTACAGGCAGACGCGGGAGTCGGCGTCGTACGCGATCAGGCCGGTCACGAAGAGCAGGAACACGATGGCGATCCAGCTGCACACCGAGCCGCCCGGCGCCGGGAAGGACGAGGCGGGCAGGCGGCCCGCGACGACCGCGCGGCGGTAGAGGACGTGGCTGACCAGGATCATCAGCCAGGTCCAGATGCCGGCCGCGGTGGCGATGGAGGTGACGTAGCCGAACGCCTTCTCCGGGACGATGTAGTTGAGGACCACGCCGATGCCCATGAAGGCGACGGAGACCGCGATGCCGAGGGCCGGGGTCTTGGTCGACGACAGCTTGCTGAAGACCTTGGGGGCCTCGCCGCTGTCGGCCAGGTTCCGCAGCATGCGGCCCGTGGAGTACATGCCGGAGTTGCAGGAGGACAGGGCCGCGGTCAGCACGACGAAGTTGACGATGCCCGCGCCCGCCGGGATGCCGATCACCGCGAACGCCTTCACGAAGGGGCTCACGCCGTCCGCGAACTCGGTCCACTTGACCACGCAGAGGATGACGGTGAGCGCGCCGACGTAGAAGAGCGCGATCCGCCACGGGAGCGTGTTGATGGCCTTGGGGAGGGTCTTCTCCGGGTTCTCCGACTCACCGGCCGTGACGCCGACCAGCTCGACCGCGAGGTAGGCGAACATGACGCCCTGCAGGGTCATCAGGGACGAGCCGATGCCCTTGGGGAAGAAGCCGTCGAAGGCCCACAGGTTGGAGACGGCCGCGGTGTCACCGGCGTTGCTGAAGCCGAAGGTGAGCACGCCGAGGCCGATGACGATCATGCCGATGAGGGCGGTGACCTTGACCATCGAGAACCAGAACTCCAGCTCGCCGAAGAGCTTCACGGAGATCAGGTTGACCCCGAAGAGGACCACCAGGAAGACCAGGGCGGTGACCCACTGCGGGATGTCCGGGAACCAGTAGTGGACGTAGATCGCGGCGGCCGTGAGCTCGGCCATGCCGGTGACGACCCACATCAGCCAGTACGTCCAGCCGGTGAAGTAGCCGAAGAACGGGCCGAGGAACTCCCGGGAGTACTCGGCGAACGAACCCGAGACCGGGCGGTAGAGCAGGAGCTCGCCGAGCGCCCGCATGATGAAGAAGACGATGGCGCCCGCCAGGGCGTACATCAGGATGAGACTGGGACCGGCCTTGGCGATGTTCGCACCGGCGCCGAGGAACAGTCCGACGCCGATGGCGCCGCCGATCGCGATCATCTGGACCTGACGGCTGCCGAGGCCGCGCTCGTAACCCTCTTCAGGGGTGGCGGTGACCTTCTCTGAGGTCATGTGTGGTGCGCCCTTTCTCCATGCCGACCCGGGCCTTTCGTCGGCCTCGGATCGGGTCTCGATCCCCCCGGATTGCTGGAGCTGAGCGGGCTCGGGGCCCGCTCGTGCCGGACCGGCGATCTGCCGGCCACGTGGCGCACCCGGCCGAACATTCGGGTGGTGTCCGCCGGGCGTCGTGAAGATTTATCACGGCCGTAACAGTGATCGGATACGGAACATGTGGCGCATCACACAGGAAGAACCGGACAAACGGACCGCCGCCCCCCAGAGCGGGCGACGGCGGTGACAGGATCGTTATCCGGATTTGAGCGTCCGCTGAGCGAACACAAAACCGTCACATGACGGCACAAGAAGGTCGCGAACCACGGCGCGAGGCGTCGTGATCTACGGCATGAGGGTCGCGACCAGCGTCTCCTGGAGCCCGCCCAGCCACAGATAGGCCATCACCATCGGCTTGCGCGGGTCCTCGTCCGGGAGCCGGTAGAGCAGATCGGTGTCGTCCTCGTCGGTGATCTCCAGGCGGGAGCCGATGGCCAGGCGCAGGTCGTTGAGGGCGCCGAGCCACCGCTGGGACTCTTCGGTGGACAGCTTGAGGACCGCGCCGCCCTCCCCGGCGGAGGCGGAGCTGAGCTCGTCCAGGGAGCGGATCACCGCGAGCGCGTTGTCGCGCTTGCCGGCGCGCAGGTCGTTCTCGGTGTAGCGGCGGAACTCCGAGGAGTACGCCCGCTGCTCCTCGGCCTCCTCGGCCTGCGGGGTGCCCTCGGGGTCGCTGTAGGCGTCCGGGAACAGACGCCGGAGGACCGGGTCGGCCGGGGGTTCGCTCGGGCCCTCGGCGAAGAGCTCGGCGAGCGGGTCGTCGGGGGCGTCCTCGGCGGGGCCGGGGCCGATGAGCTCCAGGAGCTGGACGGCCAGCGACCGGATGATGGAGATCTCGACGTCGTCGAGGGCGACGGCCGCGCCGCCGCCGGGGAGCGGTTCGAAGGTTCCTGGCATGGAGGAGATTCGCTACTTCCGGTCCTGCTGGAGGGTGGCCCACAGACCGTAGCCGTGCATGGCCTGCACATCGCGTTCCATCTCCTCGCGACTGCCGCTGGAGACGACCGCCCGGCCCTTGTGGTGGACATCGAGCATGAGCTTGGTGGCCTTGTCCTTGGTGTACCCGAAGTACGACTGGAAGACGTAGGTCACATAGCTCATGAGGTTGACCGGGTCGTTGTGGACGATCGTGACCCAGGGGACGTCCGGCTCGGGTACGGCGAAGACTTCCTCCGCCGATTCGGTTCGTTCGATCTCTACGGGAGCGGGTGACGTCACAGTGCCCATGCTGCCACCGGTGGGGGGTGGTCGCACAAATCCTCGGTGATCCGAGGAAGACCAAATCGTCAGACTGACGAAATGGGGGTACCATCCTTGGTCATGGACACAGCGCACCTTGGGCTGCCGGTGGACGTTCCCTCGACGGCGCTCTTCACGGACCAGTACGAGTTCACGATGCTGCAGGCCGCCCTGAAGGCGGGCACCGCCGAGCGGCGGAGCGTGTTCGAGGTCTTCACCCGGCGGCTGCCGAACGGCCGGCGCTACGGCGTCGTCGCGGGCACCGGCCGGGTGCTGGACGCCGTCGAGAACTTCCGCTTCGACGAGGGCGTCCTCGGCTTCCTGCGCGAGCGGAGGATCGTCGACGAGGAGACCCTGCACTGGCTCGCGGACTACCGCTTCTCCGGCGACATCTGGGGCTACCCCGAGGGCGAGGTCTACTTCCCGGGCTCGCCGATCATGCGGGTGGAGGGCAGCTTCGCCGAGTGCGTGCTGCTGGAGACGGTGATCCTGTCCATCCTCAACCACGACTCCGCGATAGCCGCGGCCGCCTCCCGCATGTCCTCGGCCGCCGGCGAGCGCCCGATCATCGAGATGGGCGCCCGACGCACCCATGAGCTGGCCGCGGTCGCCGCGTCGCGCGCCGCGTACGTCGGCGGCTTCACCTCCACCTCCGACCTGGCCGCCGGCTTCCGCTACGGCATCCCCACCGTCGGCACCAGCGCCCACGCCTTCACCCTCCTGCACGACCGCGAGCGGGACGCCTTCCAGGCCCAGGTGGACTCCATGGGCCGCGGCACCACGCTGCTGGTGGACACCTACGACGTCGCCGAGGCGGTCCGTACGGCCGTGGAGGTCGCCGGGCCCGAGCTGGGCGCCGTCCGCATCGACTCGGGCGATCTGCTGCTGGTCGCGCACCGGGTGCGGCAGCAGCTGGACGAGCTGGGCGCCACCGGCACGAAGATCATCGTGACCTCCGACCTGGACGAGTACGCCATCGCCTCGCTGGCGGCGGCGCCCGTGGACGCGTACGGCGTCGGCACCCAGCTGGTGACCGGATCCGGGCATCCGACCTGCTCGATGGTCTACAAGCTGGTCGCCCGCGCCGACTCCGCCGACCCGAAGGCGCCGCTGGTGCCGGTGGCGAAGAAGTCCAGCGGCGGCAAGACCTCCATCGGCGGCCGCAAGTGGGCCGCGCGCCGCCTCGACGAGTACGGCGTCGCGGAGGCCGAGGTCGTGGGCACCGGGCCGGTCCCGGCGGAGCTCGCCGAACGGCAGCTGGCGGTCGAGCTGATCAAGGGCGGTGACGTGCTGGCGCGCGAGCCGCTGGACGTCGTACGGGACCGGCACGCCGCGGCCCGCGCGAATCTGCCGCTGTCCGCGACGCAGCTCTCGCGCGGTGAGCCCGTCATCCCGACGGAGTATGTCAACGGGCGCTCGGGTAGCCAGACAGGGGCGTGAAGCGAGTGCGCCCTGCGTGCTCACTCCGTGCCCCCTCCCGCGCCGGACCCGAAGTCTCTAGGCTCGGAAGTTCACGGTCGGGCCCGCACGCTTTCACCGTCCCGACCTCAACGTCCATAACCGAAGGACACCGACCATGCGCCGCGCCTTGATCGTCGTAGATGTGCAGAACGACTTCTGCGAGGGGGGCAGCCTCGCGGTGGCCGGCGGTGCCGATGTGGCCGCCGCCGTCACCGAGCTGATCGGGCAGGCTGCCGGGTCCGGCTACCAGCACGTCGTGGCCACCCGCGACCACCACATCGCACCCGGAGGGCACTTCTCCACCAACCCCGACTTCGCCCACTCCTGGCCCGCGCACTGCGTCGCGGGCACCGAGGGCGTCGGCTTCCACCCGAACTTCGCCCCCGCGGTCGCCTCCGGCGCGATCGACGCCGTGTTCGACAAGGGGGCGTACGCGGCGGCCTACAGCGGCTTCGAGGGGGCCGACGAGAACGGCGTGAAGCTGGCCGACTGGCTGCGGGCCAGGGAGGTCGGGGAGGTGGACGTGGTGGGCATCGCGACGGACCACTGTGTGCGGGCCACCGCGCTGGATGCGGTGCGGGAGGGGTTCCGTACGCAGGTGCTGCTGGATCTGACGGCCGGGGTGGCTTCCGAGACCACGGAACGGGCGCTGGAGGAGATGCGGGACGCGGGGGTCGAGCTGTCCGGGAAGCCAGTGGTCGCCTAGCGGGGTGCCGCGATCGGCCGTCGGGCGGGTGCGGGTCCATTGTGGCTGGTCGCGCAGTTCCCCGCGCCCCTTTTAGGGCGTTGCAGCTGGGCGTCTCAAGAGTGCCCTGATCGGGTGCCACAGCTCTTGCACCAGCTCCGGGCCCGCCACGACACCGTTGTCAGGTGCCGTGCGCCATATCAGGCCGTCGGGGTGGTGCAGGACGGCGGTGATCTCGTCCGGGGTGGGCGGGGCGGCGTTGCCCCGCAGGTAGACGGCGCGCATGCCCAGGTTGCGGAGCCTGGTCAGGGCTCGGGCGCGGTTCTGGGCGTGGACGAGGACACGGACGCAGCCCGTGCCGTCGGTGGTGGGTCTGGGCAGGTTCAGGGCCACCACCACGCTGCCGGTCGGCAGCTTGCAGAAACCTCCTGCGGCCATGCGGTCACACCCCCGTGCGAGTCGGTGTCAAGGTCGGGTCGAGCGTCGGCGTCGGTGCCGGTGTCAATAAGGGAAGCACAGGGTGCACCTAAACACGACCGGCGGCAACCCCGCCAGGGGGTTGCCGCCGATAATGCTCTGACCTGCGGAGATGCGAATTACTTCACCGCGGAGCCGACCTCGACCGTGATCGTGGAGCCGTCCTTGGCCTCCTTGATGATCTTGATCTTGGTGTTGGTGTCAGTGATCTTGACACCCGCCAGCGGGGTCTCCGCGTCGTAGTACGTGTTGATGTGGTCGTTGAAGACCGGCACCCCCGCACGCGACGGGATCTTCATCGCGACGTCCGCGTTGTGCAGCGTCATGCCGTCCGTGCGGAACCGGCTGAACGGCGAGTCGTAGGACTGGATGCGGTTGCGCATCAGCGTGCCGTCCGCCCACTTCAGCGGGGCCGGGTGGGAGTCGATCGGGAGGACCAGGCCGACACCGGGGTGCTGGCTGGTGTTGTTGTCCTGCTGGGAGGTGTCCCACTTCCAGATCAACAGGCCGTTCTGGTACGCGTAGTGCTCCACCCAGTCCGGACGGGTCGTCGAGAAGCCGAAGTTGTACGGGCCGGACTTCAGGGTCTTGTCGTACGACACGTACTGGCGGTTCTCGGCGATGTAGTACTGCGCGTACTCGCCGGTGATGGACGAGCCGATACGGGAGAAGCCCTTCGTCTTCCACGCCGCGTCCGCGGTCTCCGCGTTGTCGGAGAACACCGTCGCACCGTCGGCGGTCAGGGTGATCTCGTCGGCCGCGAAGCCCTTCTGGGCCACGCCGCCGTCGGTCTGGTAGCGGAAGCGCAGGTCGAACTTCTTGCCGGCGTAGGCGTCGAGCGGGAAGACCAGCTTCTTGTAGGCGCCCGACGTACCGGTCAGGGCCGGCTTGCCGCTGGCGTCCTTCGGGAGGGCCGCGCCGTCGACGGTGCCGTCGATCGCCGTCCAGTTGGCGCCGCCGTCGGTCGAGACCTCGGCGTAGAGGAAGTCGAACTCGGCCTCGATGTCGTACCAGCCGTCGAGCGTCAGGGAGGCGGCGGACTTGCCCGTGAGGTCGACGGAACGGGTCAGCGTGTTGGCGAGATTGTCGCCCTTGCCGCTCCACCACTGGGTCGCGCCCTGGGCCGGTGCCACGATCTCCGTGGTGACCTTCTTCTTGGGCAGGTCGACCACGAGGGCCTGCTTGTGCCGGGTGTTGTACTCGGCGACGCCCAGCTTGTGCTCGGACTCCGTCGCGGCCTTCGCCTTGTCGTAGTTCAGCCAGCCCAGCTGCAGCTTGTCCCAGGCGGTCATGTCGCCGGGGAGGTCACCGATGGTGTCCTTGCCCGTGCCGAGCCAGGAACCGGACGACATCAGCGTCCAGAAGCCAGTGGAGTTCTCGCCGCCGGAGGTGTCGTAGTGGTCCGGCAGACCGAGGTCGTGGCCGTACTCGTGGGCGAAGACGCCGAGGCCGCCGTTCTCCGGCTGGATGGTGTAGTCGCCGACCCAGATGCCGGTGGAGCCGATCTGCGCGCCGCCCAGCTTGTTGTCCGCGGGGCCGGTGGCACCGGCGTCGGTGCCGAACGCGTACCAGCGGTGGGCCCAGATCGCGTCCTTGCCCTGGGCGCCGCCGCCCGCGGACTCGTCCTCACCGGCGTGCACGATCTGGAAGTGGTCGATGTAGCCGTCGGGCTCGTTGAAGTCGCCGTCGCCGTCGAAGTCGTAGCGGTCCCACTGGTCGAACTGCTTGACGTCCGCCTGGATCTGCGCGTCGGTCCGCCCCGCTGCCTTCTGCTGGGCGACCCATGCGTTCAGACCGTCGCTGACGACGTTCCAGACGCTGGAGCAGTTGGTCTGGCCGCAGGCGTTGTTGCCGTAGCGGGCCTCGTTGTAGGGGACCTTGACCCAGTCGGCCACCTCGCCCTCGACCGAGTAGCGGCCCGAGGACTGCTTCTCGTAGTACTTCTTCATCGACTCGGTCTTGCCGCCGGTGCCGAAGTAGAGGTTCTGGAAGTGCTTCTGGTCGTAGTCCGCCTGCCAGGCCGTCGAGTTGTCCTTGGCTCGGTCGGGCTTGGCTATCTGGTTGTGCAGCGGGCCGGGCGTGCCGCCGAACTTGGGGTCGACCTGGTCGCCGAACTCGACCAGGATCGTGAAGATCTTGTCGGTCTTCTCGCGGCCCAGCTCAACGTACTTGCCGTCGCCCTTCTTGCTCTTGAGCTCGACGACCTGCGAGCCCTCGCGCTCCTTCACCTTGGCCTTGCCGGATATGACCTGCTTCAGGGCTTCTTCGCGCTGGGCCTCCTGGGTCTTGCTCAGGGGGCCTTCCAGGTCGTGGTCGGCGGGAGTGTGGTCCGCCGGGTCGTGCCGCTCCACGGACGCCGCCGACGTTCCTTCGTCGGCCTGAGCCACCGCGAAGGTCGAGAACGTCGCCGCGGCCGTCGCGAGCGCGACGGTGGTGGCCGCCGCTCTGAACGTCCAGGGTCTACTGGTCACTTGCTTCCTCCCCCGCGTCCGGGCGCGCGGTATGAAGGGGGGTCCTGGTCATGGAGGTCCGCGCGCGCCTGATCAACGCGTGTAGTCAAGTGACGACATTTGACTAGAGGTTAACCAGAAAAGACAGACCTTGACTTGGACCCGTCAAGTGCACTATGCGGAGTCGATGTTCGTTTTACGGACAACGAGGCCTGGGCCAACCGGCGCGTGCCGCCGTCCACTTGGTGGACGCTTTGACTCCGTGCGCCCCCTGTGCACCGGCACTGTTGGTTAGGTCACGCTTACGGTTTGTTCCCCTCGGGCATGCACGCGGTTAGAGTCGGATGGCGGAACGCCCGGACGTCGGCGGAAAGCCAGGCCGAGACCCCCGTGCACCCCTGATTCCGAGGACACGATGATCATGCCTCGTCCGACTGCCGCACAGCTCGCCTACGGCTCGTGCACCGTGATCTTCTCGACGCTCGCCATGCTGCTGCTGTCACAGACGAGTTCGGGTGTGGGGATCGCGGTCATCGCCGTCGCGGCGCTCCTGCTCGGGCTGTTGGTCGCCCTGACGGTGCCCATGCCGAAGCGGGCCCGTGTGGTGGCGATGCGCAAGCCCGTCGGCGCCGACCGGGAACAGACCGAGGAAGCCGTACTCACCCAGTCCTGAGTCACCCTCCTGTCGTTCGTACGTCGCTGTCGTTCGTACGTCGCTGTCGTTCGTACGTCAGGTGTTGGTGCTGACCACCACCGTCTTCGCCGCCTTGTCGTGCAGGCCCTGTTTGTACGGCCGGTCGAAGAAGCTCCAGCCGCCGGAGATCGCGGTCCAGATACAGGCGCAGCAGAACGCGAACGGGATCCACAGCACCGCCGCCCGGATCAGCGAGTTCTGCACGGAGGGCGTGGCGCCGTCGTCGAGGTTGGCCACCCGCATGTTGAGCAGCTTCTTGCCGAGCGTCTGCCCCGTCCTGACGGTCATGAAGGTGTCGTAGGCGATGTAGAGCACGGCGGCGACCACCGACTGCGCCACGGACTTGCCGTACTCCACCTTGTCGGCGTCCACGTCGTACTCGCTGACCCCGAAGCCCCACGTGAGCAGCCAGACGACGACACCCACCAGGATCATGTCGATGATGCGCGCCAGCGTGCGCTTGCCGCTGTCGGCGAGGGGCGGCATCCCGGCGAGCGGGTCGGTAGGGTACCCGCCCCCGCCGTACGGGTCACCGCCGCCGTAGGGAGGCGGGGGCTGGCTGCCGTACGGCGGCTGATCGCCGTACGGCGAACCCGAGCCCCCGGGCGGCGGGGGCTGCTTCCTGAACGGGTCGTCTTCCGGGGGCGGCTGACCGGAGCCGGGAGGCGGTTCGCTGCTCATGGCCCGAGTCGACCGCGAACCCTTCGCCTTCGCATCCGGCGCGGGGCCGTCCGGAGTACGGAATCCTGTGGGCCGTTTGCCGTATCCGGTCAGCCTGCGACGAACGTACGCGCCGCCTTGTCGTGCCAGCACTGGTGCCAGGGCCGGTCGAACAGGCACCACAGCACGCCGACCACGCCGATGACGAGCAGGCCGGGGATGCTGTAGACGAGCCAGCGACGCAGGGCCGCGCCGAACTCAGGGGGCTCATGGGCCTCGATGTCCCGCACCTCCAGGCCGAGCAGCTTCTTGCCCAGAGTGCGGCCCCACTTGGCGGTGGGCAGGGCCTCGTAGACCACGCCGAACAGCAGCAGCACGGCCAGGATGATGCCCAGATACACCGAGGTGGTGCCGTCCAGCAGCCACACGGTGACCGTTTCGCCGGAGAGCTTGGCGGCGTCGATCTTCTCGTTGACGTGGTCGATCGCCTTGGTGCCGAGCGGCACGGCGGCCACCGCGGTGACGGCGGCCAGCACGACGGTGTCCAGCAGCCGTGCGGCCAGCCGCTTGCCGAGGTTCGCGGGGCGGGCGGAGGCCTGGCGCAGGGCGGCCGCCGCGAACGGGTCCTCCCGCACGGGCTTCCACGGCGCCACCGGCTGGTCGTCGCCGCCGGGGCCCGCGAGCCGGTGCACCTGCTGGGCCCAGGAGGACTGGCCGCCGCCGGGACCGGACGTCATGGGAGCCGAGGACGCGGCGGGGGGCGTGGACTGGGGGGCGCCGGCCTGCTGGGGGACGCTCGGGGCGGCCTGCTGCGGGCCGGAGGCGGCCGTGGGGGCGGCGGGGGCGGCCTGGGCGGCGGGGGCGGCCTGAGCGCCCGCCTGAGCCTGCCCCTGGACCTGTCCTTGAGCCTGCCCCTGGGCCCCAGCGGCGCGCTCGGCCGCGGCCTTCCCGGCGCCGAAGCCGGGGCCCTGCGGAGCGTCGGCCGCCGAGGGGCGGCCCGCGTCCGGACGTGCGGCGCCCGGGCCGGCGGACGCGCCCGTGCTCCCGGCCTGCGCCCCGGCCGCCCCGCCCTGCTGTCCCGTGCGCGGGGACAGCGCGCGGATGGCCATGGTGCCGGGGTCGGCAGCGGGGCCCCCGGGGCTCGGGATGTGCGGGGTGGCCTGCCCGGAAGCGCCGGAGGACGGCGCTCCGCGGGATCCCGTCGTGGGCCGGCGCATCATGAACGTGTTGCCGGAGGCGAGGTCCCCGGCGGCGGAGTCCGGCTCGGCGGGCGGGATGTTCGCGGTGCCGTCGGTGCGGGCGGCCCGGCCGTCCGGCTGGGCGCCCCAGGAGACGCGGTGGTCCTGGTCGCCGCCGAAACCGGCCTGGCGCGAGGGGTCGGCACCCCACGCGGACGCCGGTTCCGGGCGGCTGCCGTGCCGGTCGTCGCCCTGGGCCGGCTCGGCGGCCGGTTCCTCGTCGAAGAAGTGCGGGCCCGTCTCCTCGACCGAGGCGGCCGGGGCGGCGGTCCCGGCCGTGGGCCGGTCCGGGCTCGCGCCCGGCGGCGGGCTGAGCGTTTCGCCGTCGGTCGGGGCCGGACGGCTGGTGCCCGGCACCCAGGAGGCGCCGTTCCAGTACCGGACATATCCAGGAATGGACGGGTCCGGGTAATACCCTTCGCGGGGCCTGTCGTCACCGGGGGCCGGGGTTGGGGCGCTCATGTCCGTCGTCCGGTATCTGCTCGAGGGTCTATTGGGGGCCTCCACATCTATCAGACCGGCGCAACAACCACCGCCAGTCCCGTAGGACCCACTCCTTTCCGGGCAACCTCGTACACGTACTTCACAACGATCGGAAGCCCGTGGAAGCAGGCGCGGAAAAAAGTTCTGCGAACCCGCGTAATGATCCACCCCTCCGCCCCCTCTCCACTCGTACGGGCCCGCCCACAGGACCCGCACCCGACACGGGAGAGGACATCCACGCCATGCACCACAGCACCGTCATCGAGCGCGAACTGGAGCTCAGGCTGATCCTGTCGCCGGAGCGCAGCGTCGTCGTCCCGGCCCGGCTGAGTTACCGCAGTGAGGATCCGTACGCCGTTCACATCACCTTCCACATCGACTCCGACCACCCCGTGTACTGGACCTTCTCCCGGGATCTGCTCGTCGAGGGGGTGTTCCGGCCGTGCGGGCACGGGGACGTGCGGGTGTGGCCGACGAAGGTCGAGGGGCGCAGTGTGGTGCTGATGGCGCTCAGTTCGCCGGACGGGGACGCCCTGCTGGAGGCGCCGGCGGCTCAGGTGTCGGCCTGGCTGGAGCGGACGTTGCGGGTGGTGCCCCCGGGATCTGAGGGCGAGCAGCTGGGGATCGACGACGCGCTCGACCAGTTGCTCGCCCAGTGAGCCGCGGGGGAAGGAAGGCTGCGTCAGAACAGCTTGCCCGGGTTCAGGATGCCCAGCGGGTCGAAGACCTGCTTGATCCCCCGCTGCATCTCCACCCCCACCGGGCCGATCTCGCGTGCCAGCCACTCCTTCTTCAGTACGCCCACCCCGTGCTCGCCCGTGATCGTGCCGCCGAGTTCCAGGCCGAGGGCCATGATCTCGTCGAAGGACTCGCGGGCGCGCCGGGACTCGTCGGCGTCGGCCGCGTCGAAGCACACGGTCGGGTGAGTGTTGCCGTCGCCGGCGTGCGCGACGACGCCGATGGTCAGCTGGTGCTTGTCGGCGATGCGCTCCACGCCCTCGATGAGGTCGGCGAGCCTGGACCGGGGCACGCACACGTCGTCGATCATCGTCACACCGCGCACCGCCTCCAGCGCGGTGAGGGACAACCGCCGGGCCTGGAGGAGCAGTTCGGACTCGGCTGCGTCGTCCGCGGGGACCACCTGGGTGGCGCCGGCCGCCTCGCACAGCGCGCCGACCGCGGCGAGGTCGGGGGCGGGGTCCGGGGTGTCGAAGGCGGCCAGCAGGAGGGCCTCCGTCGCCTCCGGCAGGCCCATGTGCGCCAGGTCGTTGACGGCCTTGACCGTCGTACGGTCCATGAGTTCCAGCAGTGACGGGACGTGCCCGCCGGCCATGATCCGGCACACCGCGTCGCAGGCGGCGGCCGCGGACGCGAACTCGGCGGCGAGGACCAGTTGCTGCGGTGGCTGCGGCTTCAGCGCCAGGACGGCCCGTACGACGATGCCGAGCGAGCCCTCGGAGCCGACGAAGAGGCGGGTCATGTCGTATCCGGCGACGCCCTTGGCCGTACGGCGGCCCGTGGACATCAGGCGCCCGTCGGCGAGGACGACGTCCAGGCCGAGGACGTACTCCGCCGTCACCCCGTACTTCACACAGCACAGGCCGCCCGAGGCGGTGCCGATGTTGCCGCCGATCGTGCACATCTCCCAGCTGGAGGGGTCCGGCGGGTAGTACAGGCCGTGTTCGCCCACCGCGCGGGAGAGGGCCGCGTTGATCACGCCGGGCTCGACGACGGCGATGCGGTCGACCGGGTTGATCTCCAGGATGCGGTCCATCTTGGTCAGGGACAGCACGATGCAGCCGTCGGAGGCGTTGGCCCCGCCCGACAGGCCCGTGCGGGCGCCCTGCGGGACGACCGGGACGCGCAGCTCCGTGGCGGTGCGCATGACGTGCTGGACCTCTTCGACGGTCCGCGGCAGGACGACCACGGCGGGGGCGCCGGCCGGGCAGAAGCTGGCCATGTCGTTGGCGTAGGAGGCCGTGACGTCGGGGTCGGTCAGGACGGCCTCGGCGGGCAGACCCGCGAGCAGCCGCTCGGTGAGGTGACCCTCGGCCTGATCGGGTGCGGCTTCGATACGGCTCATGATCACAGCGTGACACCCGGGGCCATCGGTGTGAACCCCGCGTACGGCAGCTGCCGTAAGGCGGGTGTGGTCGTCGTATGGAACGCACGGTTTGCCGCACAGTGTGCGCCATGGAGAAGGAAGCCTCGCAGGAAGCCACCGAGGAAGCCCCGGAGAACGAGCAGGGCACGCCGGACCGCCGCCCGCGCATTCCGCGGCGCGTGCTGCTCGCCTCGGTGGCCGGGTGTGCCGTGCTCGGCGGGGTGCTGGCGCTGCTGCCGTGGGGGCCGGGCGGGACGTCTGCGCCGGCGCCGGCTCCGGGGGCGCAGGCGCTCGCCGCCGTCACCGCCGGGGTGCCGGCCGCGCTGCCCGATCTGGCGGTGCTGATCGAGGAGCACCGGAGCCGGCTGAAGGCGCATCCCGAGGACGCGGCGTCGTGGGCGGTGCTGGGGGCGGCGTATGTGGAGCAGGGGCGGCGGACCGCGCAGCCGGTGTACTACCCGAAGGCCGAGAAGGCGCTGCGTACGTCGCTGAAGGTACGGGCGACGAACGCGGGGGCGCTGGAGGGGATGGCGGCGCTGGCGAACGCGCGACGGGACTTCCAGGCGGCGCGGACCTGGGGCGAGACGGCGCTGAAGGAGGACCGGAAGCGGTGGACGACGTATCCGCAGCTGATCGACGCGTACACCGGGCTGGGTGACTACAAGGCGGCCAAGCGGACCCTGGACCGGCTGCTGAAGCTGCACTCGGGGCCGGCGGTGCAGGCGCGGGCGGCGGCCCTCTACCGGGACCGGGGCCGGCGGGAGGACGCGGCCGCGGCCCTGTCCGACGCGGCGGCGGGCGCCGAGACCCCGGCCGAGCGGGCGGCGTACCTCGAAGGCGCCGGGCAGCTCGCCTGGGAACGCGGCGACCTGGATGTGGCCCTGCGCTACTTCCAGGAGGCGGTACGGCTCGACCCGGACCAGCGGGCCGCGCTCGCCGGGCAGGGGCGGACCATGGCGGCACTGGGCCGCACGACGGAGGCGCTGAACGCCTACCGGATGGCACTCGCCAAACAGCCGCTGCCCGAATACGCCCTGGAACTGGGCGAGTTGTACGAGTCGCTGGGGCTGGGGCACGCGGCACGCGTGCAGTACGACCTGCTCCGGGAGCGGGCGGCGCGGGGAGCGGCGGGCGGGGTGGACGAGGAACTGGTGCTGGGCCGCTTCGAGGCCGACCACGGCGACGCGGAGTACGCCGTGCGGCGGCTGCGGACCGAGTGGCGCCGCCAGCCGGGGATCGCGGTGGCCGACGCGCTGGGCTGGGCGCTGCACCGGGACGGCAAGGACAAGGAGGCCCTGAAGTTCGCCAGGGTGGCGACCGACAGGGCGAAGGGGGGCGCGGTGCGCAGTGCGCTGTACGTGTATCACCGGGGGATGATCGAGCGGGAGCTGGAGATGGCCGGGCCCGCGCGCCGGCATCTGCAGGAGGCGTTGCGGATCAATCCCCACTTCTCGCCCACGCGCGTGCCGCTGGCCGAGGCGGCGCTGCGGGAGTTGGGAGAGCCGTCGCCGGCGGACGTCCCCGACTAGCGATCACACAGCTGCCTATGACTCGTCCTTGGCCTTGCCCTTGTCCGTGTCCTTGCCCTTGACGTAGATCGAGAAGCGTCGGGCTCCCGGCTCTCCGGACGCGAACCCCAGGTACACCCGTGGCTCGGATCCGCCGCGCACGGCCACGCCCTCCGGCTCGCGGTGCGTGAGCGAGTACCCGGCCTCGGTGCGCTCGCGCTGGAGGAGCTTGCCGGTGTGAATGTCTAGGCAGGAGACGTAGGTGTTGCCCCGTTTGGCGGCCGGGTTGGTCTTCGGATGGTAGGCCGTGCCCGCCAGCTGGTAGACGCAGTCGCGGTGCAGGGCGTAGCCCTGGAAGGGGATCTTCGGGTCGGGGTGGGCGCCGGTCTGGGCGAAGTCCGCCAGGGGGTCGCTGTAGTCGCGGGCGGCGAAGGCGTCGAGGTCCCAGACGCGGTAGCGGGGCTGATCGGCCGCGTTGCGGTAGCGGACGGCGATGCGCCCCGACGCCATGCAGACCGACGGCTGGTTGTTGGTGGAGTCCGCGATGGGGCGGCGGATCTTGACGTCGGCGCCGGTGCGGACGGCCCCGTTCTTGAAGTGGAAGCGGGTGACGCCCCGGCCGTATCCCTTCCTGGCGTCGGCCTCCGTCCAGATCCAGGTGCTGCCGTCCGACGCGTCGCGCTGCACCCCCATGCTGACTCCGTGGCCGAAGCCCTTGAGGTACATGTGGCCCAGCCGGTTGCCCTGGTGGTCGAGCTTGTTCAGGCACAGGTCGCCGGCCGTGTGTCCGTGCGCGGCGACCTGGAGGACGTACAGGTGCTGGTTCGCCTCGTCGAAGGCGAACGACTGCAGGACCGTCGGCTCCTTGAGCGTGTTCTTCTGCCCCAGCCAACGGGCCGACCGCACGGCGAGGTCGATACTGCTCGTGGTCACTCTGTCCCCCGAGTCCTGTGGGTGCCCCCGTGGCACCCACAGGACATGAGAGCGTCAACCACCCCCCGTTGGTTGCACGTTGTACGAGTTCACAGGTGTCGCAGCAGCCTCAGAGGTTGCCGCGCTTGGCCTGCTCCCGCTCGATCGCCTCGAACAGCGCCTTGAAGTTGCCCTTGCCGAAGCCCATCGAGCCGTGCCGCTCGATGATCTCGAAGAAGACCGTCGGACGGTCCTGGACCGGCTTGGTGAAGATCTGCAGCAGGTAGCCGTCCTCGTCGCGGTCCGCGAGGATCTTCAGCTCGCGCAGGGTCTCCACGGGGACGCGGGTGTCGCCGACCCACTCGCCGAGGGTGTCGTAGTACGAGTCGGGGGTGTCGAGGAACTGGACGCCGGCCGCGCGCATGGTGCGGACCGTGGCGACGATGTCGTTGGTGTTCAGCGCGATGTGCTGGACGCCCGCGCCGCCGTAGAACTCCAGGTACTCGTCGATCTGGGACTTCTTCTTGGCGATGGCGGGCTCGTTGATCGGGAACTTGACCTTGAGCGTGCCGTCGGCCACGACCTTCGACATCAGCGCGCTGTACTCGGTCGCGATGTCGTCGCCCACGAACTCCTTCATGTTCGTGAAGCCCATGACCTTGTTGTAGAAGCCGACCCATTCGTTCATGCGGCCGAGTTCGACGTTGCCGACGCAGTGGTCGATGGCCTGGAAGGTGCGCTGGGCGGGCGGCTCGACCATCGGCGCGGCGGCGACGTAGCCGGGGAGGTAGGGGCCCTCGTAGCCGGTGCGCTCGACGAGGGTGTGGCGGGTCTCGCCGTAGGTCGCGATCGCCGCCAGGACGACGGTGCCGTGCTCGTCCTTCAGCTCGTACGGCTCCGTCACCGAGCGGGCGCCGTGTTCGAGGGCGTAGGCGTACGCGCGGCGCGCATCCGGGACCTCGATGGCGAGGTCGATGACGCCGTCGCCGTGCTCGGCCACGTGCTGGGCGAGGAAGTGACCCCAGGCGGTGGCGGGCTTGATGACCGAGGTGAGGACGAACCGGGCGGAGCCGTTCTCCAGCACATAGCTCGCGGTCTCGCGGCTGCCGTTCTCCGGTCCGGAGTAGGCGACCAGCCGCATGCCGAAGGCGGTGGAGTAGTAGTGCGCCGCCTGCTTGGCGTTGCCCACGGCGAAGACGACCGCGTCCATTCCCTTGACCGGGAAGGGGTCGGCCTGCCGGGCGGTGTCGGGAGTGTGGTGTGTGGTCTGCGTCATAGGCGCAGGCTCCCTCCGACGGGGCAAGGTGCGCAATAGTTCGCATCATCACTGGGCAAGGTGACCAGTGCAGTGGTCGTTTCTGCGAGCTTTCTGTACAGGATGACCACTCCGGACGATGAGACACCGATGAGACGAGGCGGGCTGCTGTGGCGATCGATCATCTGGACGGGCGGATCATCGTGCTGCTGGCGCGGGAGCCGCGGATCGGGGTGCTGGAGATGTCCCGGCGGCTCGGGGTGGCCCGCGGGACCGTGCAGGCGCGGCTCGACCGCCTTCAGTCGAACGGAGTCATCCGCGGATTCGGTCCGGAAGTGGATCCGGCCGCGCTCGGGTACCCGGTCACCGCCTTCGCCACGCTGCAGATCCGGCAGGGGCAAGGGGCCGACGTACGGGCCCACTTGGCGACCGTGCCGGAGGTGCTGGAGCTGCACACGACCACCGGGACCGGGGACATGCTGTGCCGTCTCGTGGCGCGCTCCAACGCCGATCTCCAGCGTGTGATCGACCGGGTTGTCGGTTTCGATGGGATCGTCCGGGCCTCCACCGCGATCGTGATGGAGAACCCCGTTCCACTGCGGACCATTCCGCTGGTGGAGCAGGCGGCCCAGGACCGGGAGAGCGGCTAGCCACTACTTGGCGGGGTGAGCGCGTGTGAGCTTCTGGGAGTACCTGGGCAACCGCCACCAGCAGCTGCTCACCGACGCCTACCAGCACGCCAGCGCCGTCTTCCAGTGCATGGTCGTGGCGACCGTGCTCGGGGTGCTGATCGGCGTGGTCACCTATCGGAGCGGCTGGGCCGGCAACCTCGCCACCACGACCACCTCGACCATTCTGACCATTCCGGCGCTCGCCATGATCGGTCTGCTCATTCCGGTCGTGGGGCTGGGCGTGCCGCCCACGGTGATCGCACTGACGCTGTACGGGCTGCTGCCGATCGTGCGCAACGCGATCGTCGGCCTGCGCGGGGTCGATCCGTCGCTGGTGGACGCCGCCCGGGGCATCGGGATGTCCCGGCCCGCCCGGCTGCTGAGGGTGGAGCTGCCGCTGGCCTGGCCGCCGATCCTGACCGGGATCCGGGTCTCGACGCAGATGCTGATGGGCATCGCGGCGATCGCGGCGTACGCCTCCGGCCCCGGGCTCGGCAATGTGATCTTCCGCGGTCTCGCCTCGCTGGGCAGCGCGAACGCGCTCAACCAGGTGCTCGCGGGCACCCTCGGGATCATCGTCCTGGCGCTGCTGTTCGACGCCGCGTACGTCCTGATCGGGCGGCTGACCATTCCCAGGGGGATCCGTGTCTGACCCGAACGGCACCACGGGCGCCACGATCGAGCTGGAGAACCTCAGCAAGCGGTACCCGGGCAACCCCAGCCCGGCCGTCGACAACGTCACCATGGAGATCAAGGCGGGCGAGACGGTCATCTTCGTCGGCCCGTCCGGATGCGGGAAGTCGACGACGCTCAAGATGATCAACCGGTTGATCGAGCCGACCGGCGGTCGCATCCGCATCAACGGCGAGGACGTCACCGACATCGACCCGGTCAAGCTGCGCCGCAAGGTCGGTTACGCCATCCAGTCCGCGGGCCTGTTCCCGCACATGACGGTCGCACAGAACATCGCCCTCGTACCGAAGATGATCGGCTGGTCGAAGGGCCGGATCGGCAAGCGCGTCGAGGAGTTGCTCGACCTGGTCGGCCTCGACCCCGGCGAGTTCCACGGCCGCTATCCGCGCCAGCTCTCCGGCGGCCAGCAGCAACGCGTCGGCGTGGCACGGGCGTTGGCGGCCGACCCGCCCGTCCTGCTGATGGACGAGCCGTTCGGCGCGGTCGACCCGATCACCCGTGATCATCTCCAGGACGAGCTGATCAGGCTGCAGCACGAGCTGCACAAGACGATCGTCTTCGTCACGCACGACTTCGACGAGGCGATCAAGCTCGGTGACCGTATCGCCGTGTTGCGCGAACGGTCCCACATCGCTCAGTTCGACACCCCGGAGGCGATCCTCACCAATCCGGCCGACGACTTCGTCTCGGGGTTCGTGGGAGCCGGCGCGGCGCTGAAGCGGCTGAACCTGACCCGCGTACGGGACGTGGAGATCACCGACTATCCGACGGCGACCGTCGACGACCCGCTCCAGGAGATCTTCAACCGGCTGCGGGCGAGCGGCACGAACGAGGTGCTGCTGCTGGACAAGCGCGGGCGGCCGTACAAGTGGCTGCGGCGCGGCGACATGATGCGGGCCAAGGGATCGCTGGCGCGGGCGGGCACGCTCGTGCACGACACGGTGACCCGGGACGCGACCCTGCGGGACGCGCTGGAGGCGGTGCTGACGGACAACGCGGGCCGGGTGGCCGTGACCGGGCGGCGCGGCGAGTACACGGGTGTCGTCGACATGGAGACGCTGATGAACTCCGTGCACGAGCTGCTGGAGGCCGACCGGCTGGAGGCCCTGGAGGCCCAGCACGACCTGGAGGCGGCCCGCGCCGCGCAGACGCAGGCCGAGCAGGAGGGCAACGGAGGGGAGAAGAAGGCGTGACCACTCCGGAGCTGGAGGAACGGGAACAGCAGGAACGGGACCGGGAAGAGGCGGCGGCGCCGAGGCCGCCGGCTCCCCCGCGCCGGAGGATCAGCTGGCAGAAGCTGACCATCCTGCCCGGCTTCCTCGTCGCCGTGCTCCTCGCGACCTGGCTGTGGTTCCAGCAGGCCGACCTCGACGCGGTCTCCGAGAACGCGCTGTCGAACGGGCAGGTCTCCCAGGCCCTGTGGGAGCACATCGAACTCACGGTGATCTCCACCTTCTTCGTGCTGATCATCGCGATCCCGCTGGGGATCCTGCTCACCCGGCGGGCGTTCCGCAAAGCGACCCCGGTGGCCATGACGATCGCCAACATGGGCCAGGCGACCCCCGCGATCGGCCTCCTCGCCCTGCTGGTGATCTGGCTGGGCATCGGCCGGAAGGCGGCCCTGATCGGCATGATCGCCTACGCCGTCCTGCCCGTGCTGTCCAACACGATCGCCGGCCTCAAGGCGAACGACCCGACGCTGCTGGAGGCGGCGCGCGGCATCGGCATGGCCCCGACCGGAGTGCTGTCGCGGGTGGAGCTGCCGCTGGCGGTCCCCCTCATTCTCGCGGGCGTCCGCACGGCCCTGGTCCTGAACGTCGGTACGGCGACCCTGGCGGTCTTCGGCGGAGGCGGCGGGCTGGGCGTGCTGATCACGGCCGGTATCACCAATCAGCGGATGCCCGTACTGGTGCTGGGCTCGATCCTCACGGTCGCCCTCGCCCTGCTGGTGGACTGGCTGGCGTCGCTGGCCGAACTGCTGCTGCGGCCACGGGGGCTGGAGGCATGAGGCGGCGTACGGTCTGGCGGCGTACGGTCCTGCCGGCGGCCGCGCTGCTGATGACGGGTCCGCTGATGGCGTCCTCGGGCTGCGGCCTGACGAGCGGCTCCCCCATGGTCGACGAGGTGCGGGCCCGTCTGATCGGGCGGGGCGAGCCGCTGGAGGGCGCCGAACTGACGGTGACGTCGAAGTCGTTCACCGAGCAGCTCATCCTCGGCGCGATCATGGGCATCGCCTTCCAGGCGGCCGGCGCGGAGGTGCTCGACCGCACCGGCATCCAGGGGTCCATCGGAAGCCGCGAGGCGGTCAGGAAGGGCGACGCGGATGCCGGGTACGAGTACACGGGCACGGCCTGGATCACGTACCTGGGCCGCAGCGAGCCCATCCCCGACCCGCGCGAGCAGTGGGAGGCGGTGCGGGCGGCCGACGCGAAGAACGGGGTGACCTGGCTGGCGCCCTCCGCGCTGAACAACACCTACGCCCTGGCCATGAACCAGGACAACCACAAGAAGTACCGCACGAACACGCTGTCCGACGTCGCCGCGCTGTCGAAGTCCGACCCCGACGCCGTGACGCTGTGCGTGGAGGTCGAGTTCGCCAACCGGGCGGACGGGCTGCGGGGCATGCAGCAGGAGTACGGGATGAGCGTGCCGACGGAGAACATCACGCAGATGGACACCGGGATCATCTACACCCAGGCCGCGAAGGGGAATTGCACCTACGGCGAGGTCTTCACGACCGACGGCCGCATCAAGTCCATGAACCTCGCGGTCATGGACGACGACAGGAAGTTCTTCCCCAACTACAACGCCGCCCCAATGATCAACTCCAAGACCCTGGAGAAGTGGCCGGCGATCGCGGAGGTCCTCGCCCCGATCACCAAGAAGCTGAACAACTCCGTGGCGCAGGACCTGAACGCGAAGGTGGATGTGGAGGGTGAGGATCCGCATCAGGTGGCGTTGGACTGGATGAAGGAGGAGGGGTTCGTGGAGTAGGGGGAGTTCCAAAGAACCTGTTGCAAAGGAACCTTTGCATAGCTACCTTTGTACGCATGCCCGAGGAACCGAAGCTCCATGAGCTCGACGCCCGCACACTGCGCGGCCTCGCCCACCCCCTACGGATGCAGCTGCTGACCGCACTGCGCCGCGGCGGACCCGCCACCGCCTCCCAACTCGCCGAGAAACTGGGCGAGTCGAGCGGCGCCACCAGCTATCACCTGCGCCAGCTCGCCGCGTACGGCTTCGTCGAGGACGCACCGGAGCACGGCAAGGGGCGGGAGCGATGGTGGCGGGCGGTCCACCAGGGAGTGCGGTTCGACGAGTCACTGCTCCGGGACACGGATCCGGCGGTGCGGGGCGCGGCTTCCGTGTTCATGCACGAGGTCGCGACCTATCACTCCCAGGAGCTCTCGACGTTCATCGGCACCCGGCACGAGTGGCCCGAGGACTGGGTCAGCGCCTCGGACGTGAGTGACTTCACGCTCCGCCTGACACCCGAGCTCGCGAGCGAACTCAACGAGAAGATCCACGAACTCATCAACAGCTACCGCGCCCACACCGCCCCCGAAGGCACCCCGGGGGCCGAACAGGTCCGCCTCCATACGCACGTCTTCCCGATCACCTCGGACTGAAAGGCCCCGCCCGATGCACCCCGAGACCCACCTGGCCCTGCACCACGCCCGCGCCGCCGAACTCCGTGCCGAGGCCGACGGGCATCGGCTCGCCGCCGAGGCCAAGCAGCCGTACGACCTCCGCACCCGCCTCGGCTGGACCCTCATAGAAGTCGGTCTGCGCCTCGCCACCCCGAGGCCGGCGTTAAACCCGTAGCAGCCGGGAAACCCCTAGCAGCTCGGAACCGAGCCCTTCCCCGACTCCAGCGCCTCCAGCGCGCTCACCGCACCCGTCAGCGTGGTCACCGGGATCAGGCGCAGACCCTTCGGGAGTTCCGCCTCCGCGTCGGAGCACTCCTCCTTCGGCACCAGGAAGACCGTCGCCCCGTCCCGCTTGGCCGCCTGCGTCTTCAGGGACACGCCTCCGACCGCGCCGACCTTGCCGGCCGGGTCGATCGTGCCCGTGCCGGCGATGGTGCGGCCGCCGGTGAGGTCGCCGCCCGCGCCGTTGCCGTCGAGCTTGTCGATGATGCCGAGGGAGAACAGCAGCCCGGCGCTGGGGCCGCCCACGTCCGCGAGCTTCAGGGTGACCTTGATGTTCTTGTCGGTGAGGTCCAGGTGGTTCAGCGCGGCCTCGGTCGCGGCGTCCTGGGACTCCTTCATCTGCTCCGTGTTGTACTGCTCGATCTCCCGGGAGCTCTTGCCGCTCGGATAGACCGAGTCGCGTGGCATGACCGCCTTGTCCGTGCGGAACCACGCGTCGATCACATCGCCGAGCGTCACGTCCGTGTCCGGGGAGGTCGCCTCGATGGTCGTCATGCGCAGCTCACCGCTGGTGTCGCGGGTCGGCGCACCGGAGATGGTGATCACCGGGTCGCCCTTGTTCTCTCCGAGGACGTCCGCGGTCAGGCCGGGCTGCGTCAGCGAGAACGGCAGCGGTGCGAAGGCCGCCGTGGCGAGCAGGGCCACGACCGGCAGGGCGCAGACGGCGACGGCCCGGGGGCGCGTGAGGCGAGAGAGCACGGGATCAATCTAACGTGACGGCGAGTTCCGGCCAGGCGCAGGTCGGAGCTGCCCAGGGTGCCCCATTCAGGTCACATCCGGGTCTCGCCGTTCCTTGGCGGAGCGAGGCTCCCGGCGGGTGAGCGTGTACCAGCCGTCCCGGGACATCGACGTGGCCGTGAACCCGTCGGCGAAGGCCTTGGTGAACACCTCGCGCACGGCCCGCCGCCAGCGCAGTGCGAGCGCCGGGTCCGCGGCCCGCAGCGCGACCACGTCGTCCGGGACGCGACACCATATGTACCGGTCGTCGGGATCACGGCGGGCCAGCGGCTCGCCGTCGGGGGCGGTGTGCGTGACGGGGGCGGCGTGCGGGGTGGGGGCGGAGGCCGTGTGCAGGGTGGGTGCGGCGCGGTGGTCGGCCGTCTCGGCCGGTCCGTCGTACGACGGTGAAGGCGCCGTGAGGTCCCAGGTCACCGTCAGCCGGTCGCTCTCGTCGCCGTCGTTCACGCCGTCGGCCATGGGGCCGTAGAAGTCGACGAGGTAGTCGGTCCCCTCGGCATCCAGCTTGACCAGGTTGAAGCGGGCGTTCCGGCCGACCAGCGGATCGAAGGTCCAGCGCATGGTCCTGGCCCCGTTCTCCAGGGCCCACTCCCGCTGAGCCTGCTTGACCCGGAACCCGAGGCCCCGGTCGGCGGCGGTGATGAGGGAGTACGTCTCTCTCGCCGCGGGCGGCCCGAACACCGCGACGGACGCCCCGGCCAGCCGCGCCCCGTCGTACGCGGCATGCACCGCGCCGCCCGCGTGGGCGAGGCTGTGCAGCGTCTCGGGCAGTAACGGCGGGGCGCTGCGCGGCGTCTGCCATACGTCACTGAAGAAGTCGGCGACGGCCGCGAACCCGGCGACGTCGTGCACGGTGCGGATGCTGAGTGAGGTCATGAGTCGAGTGTCGGAGGCGGCGGCTGCCCCTGCCTAGAGCGCGCGCAGGCCCGCGGCCTCCGGCCCGAGACCCCTCAGCGCAGCGCCTCCGCCACCTCCCGCGCCGCGTCCACGACCCGTGGCCCCACCCGCTCGGGCACCGCGTCGGCCAGCATCACCACGCCCACGCTGCCCTCCACCCCCGTGACCCCCAGCAACGGCGCGGCGGCCCCGCTCGCTCCGGCCTCCAACTCGCCGTGGGTCAGGGTGTAGCCGGGCTCTCCGCTCGGCTGCTGCCGCGCCGCGAGTATCGCCCGCCCCGCGGCCCCGCGGTCCAGGGGATGCCGGAAACCGGCCCGGTAGGCCACGTGATAGTCCGTCCATGTCGGCTCGACCACGGCGACGGCCAGCGCCTCCGTGCCGTCCACCAGTGTCAGATGGGCCGTCGCCCCGATGTCCTCGGCCAGCGAACGCAGCGCCGGCAGTGCGGCCTCGCGTACCAGCGGATGCACCTGCCGGCCCAGTCGCAGCACTCCGAGCCCGACCCGGGCGCGGCCGCCCAGGTCACGGCGTACGAGTGCGTGCTGTTCGAGCGTGGCGAGCAGCCGGTACACGACGGTCCGGTTCACGCCCAGTTTGTGGGAAAGCTCGGTGACGGTCAGCCCGTGGTCCGTATCGGCCAGCAGCTTGAGGACACGCAGTCCTCGGTCGAGCGTCTGAGAGGTCTCCGCGGTCACGACGCCCACTCCTTAAGTGGTGAGGTCGACGGCCCCCTCGCGGCGGATGCGTGCACCGAGTCCCGTCGGTGACGCGCTTCAGAGGCCGCCGATCGGCCGGCGGCCCGGAATCCTTTCCGGGCCGCGTCGCTTCACGGCTGCGCTCCGCGGCGGCGCTGCCACGGGGCGTGTGCGTAGCGGGACATTAGCGAAGCCGGTTCGCTGAGCGGAAGGCTCCGTCCAGAATCCGGGCAGGGGCGGGTACGGACCGCTCCGGTTTGCCCTGGAACGTACGGCGCGTGCAGCGCCCCTAAGGGGCGCCGGGCTGTGTCGATATGCGGCTCCGCCGCGCGGGCGCGACAAGCCCCACCGGCCCGCAGCCAAGACGCGACGAGCACCCCTCCCAAAAAAAACCGGCCCGGGCTCAGCGCCCAGCGTCCGTCACCTCATGCGGGTGGCCCACTCCTGCACCTTGGCGATCCGCTGCCGCAGCTGCCCCGCCGTCGCCTCGGCGCTCGGCGGTCCGCCGCACACGCGCCGCAGCTCGGTGTGGATGACGCCGTGCGGCTTGCCGCTCTGGTGGACGTACGCGCTGACCATGGTGTTGAGCTGCTTGCGGAGCTCCATCATCTCCTTGTGCGTGACGACGGGCCGCCGCTCGGCGGGCAGTTCGAGGAGGTCGGCCTCGGCGTCCGGCTTCTTGCGGCTGTGCGCGATCTGCCGGGCCTGCCGCTTCTGGAGCAGAAGCTGGACCTGCTCGGGCTCCAGCAGCCCCGGGATCCCGAGGTAGTCCTGCTCCTCCTCGCTCCCCGGGTGGGCCTGCATGCCGAACTCGGCACCGTCGTACAGCACCCGGTCGAAGACGGCGTCGGACTCCAGCGCCTCGAACGGCAGCATGTCCTGCTCGCCGGTGTCCTCGTCCTGCTCCTTGTTCGCCTCCTCCATCTCCTTCTCGGATTCGGCGTACGGGTCCTCCTCGCCCTCCTTCTTCGGCTTGTCGAGGGCGTGGTCGCGCTCGACCTCCATCTCGTTGGCGAAGGTGAGCAGGTCCGGGATGGTCGGCAGGAAGACGGAGGCGGTCTCGCCGCGCCGCCGGGACCGTACGAAACGGCCGACGGCCTGGGCGAAGAAGAGAGGGGTCGAGATGGTGGTGGCGTACACCCCGACGGCGAGCCGGGGCACGTCGACGCCCTCCGACACCATCCGCACGGCGACCATCCACCGGTCGTTGTTGTTGCTGAACTCGTCGATGCGGTTGGAGGCGCCGGCGTCGTCGGACAGGACGAGGGTCGCCTTGCTGCCGGTGATCTCGCGGATGAGCTTGGCGTAGGCGCGGGCGGAGTCCTGGTCGGAGGCGATGACGAGGGCGCCGGCGTCCGGGATGGCCTTCCTGACCTCGGTGAGCCGCTGGTCGGCGGCGCGCAGCACGCTGGGCATCCAGTCGCCGCGCGGGTCGAGGGCGGTACGCCAGGCCTGGCTGACGGCGTCCTTGGTCATGGGCTCACCGAGCCGGGCGGCGATCTCGTCGCCCGCCTTGGTCCGCCAGCGCATGTTGCCGCTGTAGGAGAGGAAGATGACCGGCCGCACGACGCCGTCCGTGAGCGCGGATCCGTAGCCGTAGGTGTAGTCGGCGGCGGACCGCCGGATGCCCGCGTTGTCCTCCTCGTACGTCACGAAGGGGATGGGGTTGGTGTCGGACCGGAAGGGCGTACCGGTGAGGGCGAGCCGTCGGGTGGCGGGCTCGAAGGCCTCCAGGCAGGCCTCGCCCCAGGACTTGGAGTCACCGGCGTGGTGGATCTCGTCGAGGATCACGAGGGTCTTGCGCTGTTCGACGCGGTTGCGGTGCAGCATGGGCCGCACACCGACGCCCGCGTACGTCACGGCGACGCCGTGGTAGTCCTTGCCGAGCGGGCCCGCGCTGTACTCCGGGTCCAGCTTGATGCCTATCCGCCCGGCTGCCTCCGCCCACTGCTTCTTCAGATGCTCGGTCGGCGCGACCACGGTGACCTGCTGCACGACGTGATGGTGCAGCAGCCACGAGGCCAGGGTCAGGGCGAAGGTCGTCTTCCCGGCGCCGGGCGTGGCGACCGCGAGGAAGTCACGCGGCTGCTCCTGGATGTACTTCTCCATCGCCCCCTGCTGCCAGGCACGCAGCTTGCTGGCGGTGCCCCAGGGGGCGCGGCCGGGGAAGGCGGGCGAGAGGTGGTGCGAGTGCGAGGCAGAGCTGGCGGCGGTGGTAGTCACGGTCTCCGTGGAGGGGTAGGGCGGCTCGGCTGGGTATGACAACCGGGCCACCCTACCGGCGGGGCGTGGGTGTCCAGGGGCGGACCAGGCCGGGTCACGTACGGGTGGGATCCACGTCACAGCCGCCGCAGGCGCCCCGCGATCGCCGGGATATCGCTCTCGTCCCCGGAGGCGACATCGATGACCAGGTCGTACGCGATGTCCTGGTCACAATCGGCGACATCCACCCCGTTGACGCCGAGGAAGGTCGCGGCGGCCAGCCAGGCGGTGCGCTTGTTCCCGTCGACGAGGGGGTGGTTCGTCGCGATGGCGTGCAGCAGGGCGGCCGCCTGCTCGTACAGGTCCTCGTAGGCTGCCGTGCCGAACATGCGCGCGCGTGGGCGGTGCACGGCGGAGACGAACAGCCCGGTCTCCCGGACCTCCGGGTCACGCCCGCCGAAGGCGATCCGGGCGATGTTCGTGACCTCCGCGACGGTGAGGTGCCTGGTCATTCGCCGAGCCTCCGGAGCAGATCGGCGTGCGCGTCGGCAAGCAGCTCGGCCCTGACCCGCACCGGCGACGACTCGCGCGCCAGCCGGTGCAGTACGGCGTCCAGCGCGATGTCCTCCGGGACACGGCCGGTGGCGTCCGCGAGGTCGTCGAGCTCATGCCGAACATCCGGCGGCAGGGGGATCGTGAACTCGTGCATGGCGAGAGAGTACGGCTCCGATGACATGCCTACGACCGCTTTCGACCGCCTGCCCTCCGGTGCCCCGACTCACCGCTCCCGCAACCGCGTAGTCACCCAAGCCCCCACCAACGCCACCCCCGCCATCGGCAGGAACACCGCCGCGAACGCCGCCGGATGCGACCCGGCGCCGGCCGCCTCCACCGCCGTATGACTCACCGCGCCCCCGCCCAGCGCGGCGAACGCGGCGCCGCCCGCCGAGAGGAGGACGACGTTGGACAGGGCGTCGGATATCTGGAGCGCGGCGGAGTTGGTGCCGGCCTCCTCGGGAGCGGAGAGGTGAAGCAGGAGCACGCTGCTGGAGGAGATCACCAGCCCCATCCCGAAGCACCCGAACGCCCACGCCACGGCGACGGTCCAGGCGGGCACGGAGTCGACCAGCACACTCGGCGCCGCGGCGATCGCGGCGGCGACCAGCACCATCCCGACCGTCATCAACCGCTCCCGGTACGGCTCCACCCGCGGCCGCGACTGCACCCACGACCCCAGCGCCCACGTCACCCCGCCCGCCGCGAGCGAGAACCCGGCGAGCGTCGGCGACAGCCCGCGCTGCGTGACCAGCATCAGCGGCACGAAGGACTCGGCGGCGATGAAGGACCCCGCGGCGACCCCGCGCAACAGCACCACGGACGGCAGCCCGCGCGCCGCCCGGTAGGTGCCGCGTGGGAGCAGCCCGAGCACGGCCGGCACGAGGAGCGCGGCGCCGACGACGCCGGGGGCGAGCGCGAGCCAGCGCAGGTCCTGGGCGGCGTACTGGAGCAGACCCGCGCCCAGGGAGATGCCCAGCGCCAGCCGGATACGCCGCCGGTCGAAGGAGGCGCTGCCCGCCGCGTCGTCGACCGGCCCTGCCGCCCGCAGCCGTATCTGCGGCAGCGCGAGCGCGAGCGGGAAGACGACCAGCACCGGAATGCCCACGAACACCCAGCGCCAGCCCAGATGCTCGGTCACCGCTCCCGAGGCCAGCGGCCCCACGATCGACGGCACGACCCAGCTCGCCGCGAACGCCGCCATGATCGCCGGCCGCAGCCGCTCGGGGTAGGCCCGCCCGACGACGACGTACAACGCGACGATGACGAGTCCTCCGCCGAGGCCCTGCACGGCCCGCCCGAGAATGAACAGCCACATGGCCCCGGCGGTCCCGGAGAGCAGCAGCCCGGCACCGAAGGCCGCGATCCCTGTCGTCAGCGCCCCCAACGGCCCCCGCCGGTCCGACCACTGCCCCGAGAGCACCATCCCGAACAGACTGGTCGTGAAGTACCCCGAGAACGCGAAGGCGTACAACGACACCCCGTCCAGCTCCCGCGCGGCCACCGGCATCGCCGTCCCGACGGCCGTCGCCTCGAAGGCGATGAGCAGCACGACGGAGACGATCCCGACACTGAGCGCCCGATAATCCCTGCTCAGCACGGTCTCCTCGGACTCGGGGACCGAAGGGACGACGGAAGTCTTCGCGACGTCGGGGCGGCGCGGCTCGAGGGCAGTCATGGTCGCCAGCGTAAGGGCCACAACTGACATTGACCCCTGTCGGGAGACGGCCCCGCCCTGAGACCTTGGTCGTACGACCGCGGCCTTTCATGAACGGGGTGTGGCAGTCCCATTGCGGCACCCCCGATTCCCTTGAGCCCCTCCCCGGCCCGCCCGTACGGTCGACTCACCGATCAAGCCGGACCAACCGGACTTGAACGACGGCCGTGTGCCCGAGTGGTTCAGGGGCTCGCCTGCAAAGCGAGTTACGTGGGTTCGAATCCCGCCACGGCCTCCATAGCGGCGTTGCGGCCGACCACTGGCGGGTGGTCGGCCGGGCGTGGTCCCGAGTGGTTCGGGCGCTCGCCTGCGCCGCATCCATCAGCGAGCTCCGCTCGCGGGGAGTTACGTGGGTTCGAATCCCGCCACGGCCTCCAGCTTCTCCCCTTGCCCCCAATCCCTTCTCTCCCTCTCCTCAAACGGCAGCACAACCCTGGACGCCCTCCGGTTGTCCAGCACATGGCCGGACGGCAAACCTCCGGTCGTCGTGCTTCCTGTCCCGACGAGGAGATCCTTCCGTGCGCCAGCGCATCCGCCCCTCGCACCTTCGCCCCTCGGCGGCCTTCGTGGCCGCTGCCGCGATCGTCGCCGCCGTTCCCGCGGTCGCCGCTCCCTCGGCGTACGCCGAGGACGGTGAACCTTCCCTGGTGATCTCGAATCTGCCGCGGACGTCTCCGAAGCCGGGTGAGGTGTACGACGAGTCCGTCGTCATCACCAACAAGGGCACCGCGGCCGCGGACGGCCTCACCTTCCGGATCCGGCTGACCCGGGGGCTCGACTTCCCCGAGCCCGTCGAGGGCTGCACCTACTCGACCGTCGAGGACGAGGTCAGGCAGGCGCTCTGCGAGCTCGACACCGTCCTCGAGCCCGGCGCCTCCGTCGAGACGCCCGTGCGGTTCAAGGCGCTGCCCAAGGCGCTGATGGAGGCCGTGGAGTACGGCACCGGGCCCACCGGTGGGACTCCGGGCGAGGGGTTCGGTGACAGCTACCGGCGTCTGGCGCTGACCGCGGACAGCTCGGCCGATCTCGTCGCGGTCGGCGAGTACACCGAGGCTCTCGCCGGCGGCAAGCAGTCGGCCACGGTCCAGCTGCGCAACGACGGCCCCGGCTGGATCCAGAACAACGACAGCGACGACCAGCCCGCCCTCATGGTGCAGATCCCGCCGGGTGCCTCCGCCGTGGAGGTCCCGAAGGAATGTGCTCCGTTCGGGATCGACGGCCCGTCCGGTCCCGGCGGAACGCCCGGCAAGCCCAAGTACGTCTGCTCCCCCGACGACCACACCATCGAGGTCGGCGAGTCCAACGCGTACACCTTCATGCTGAAGATCGACTCCGGTGTGAAGGGCACCATCAAGGGCGAGGTGAAGGCGACCTCCGTCTACGACATCCACCCGGCGTTCGACAAGAACACCGCCAACGACAAGGACTGGCTCCGCATCGACATCCCCACCGACAACGAGGAGGGCCCCGCCACCTCCGGCGGCTCCTCCACCGGCGGCGGCTCCTCGGACGGCGGCTCCACGACGGGCGGCGACGGCAACGACCCCGCCGGCCAGTCCACCGGCGGCACCGGAGGCACGGGCGGCACGGGCAGCTCGGGTGCCGCGTCGGCCGGCACCTCGACCAGCGGCTCCACCACCGGCTCCGTCGACGGCAACCTGGCCGGCACCGGCTCCGACGGCACCCCTCTCATCGCCGGTGCCGCAGCGGCCGCGGCAGCCCTCGGTGGCGTCCTGGTCATGGCCGTACGCCGCCGTCGCGCGACCGCCAAGTCCTCCTGACCTCAGGGAGAAGCCGTCACCCGCGCGCGACGCGAGCCTGGAGCAGGCGCGGCGAGGTCTCGAAACCCTGGCGGGCGTAGGCGGGGATCGCACGGGGCGAGGAGTGGACGGTGACCCGCTCCAGGCCGAGGTCCCTCGCCCTGGCCAGAGTCTCGGTGATCAGCCGGCCGCCGAGCCCCGCGTCGCGCGCCTCCGGGACCACGTACACGCACTGGAGGTCACCGGAGGCCCGGTGCAGCGCATGCGGCGTCGGCACGCGGTGGACGACGGCCAGCCAGGCCATGCCGAGGAGCTGTCCGTCAGCGCTGACGACGACCATGCAGCGGTGCGAGGAGGCGTTCCGCTCGGCCCAGCCCACGAAGTGGCGGACGAAGTCCTCGCGGTCGACGGCTGCCGGTGCGGCACTGCCGTTCTCAAGGATCCAGTGCCAGCGCAGGCCGACGACGGCCGCCAACTCGCCCGGCTCGGCCGGGCGAATGGTGATGTCGTCCATACCGGCAGGGTGGATCTGTCGCGCGTCACCGTCCGGCGGTCGGTTCACCGCACCGCCCCCACCGCCTCCAGGACCCCGCCGGCCACGTCCTGGAACACCTCCGTCCAGTAGTGCCGGCCGCCCCCGCCCGCCGCGGTGACACCGGTCGGGTCGACCGTCGACAGGACCTGGAGCATCGTCATGGCCAGCTGGTCGTAGGTGTCGGTCGTCAGCTCATGGCCCGACTCCTCGTCGATCGCCTGCTCGCGGTGCAGCAGCCAGAGCGTGAAGGCGAGGGTCGAGACGTCGGTGTTCAGCGGGAACAGCCGCGCCTCGGGCTCGCTGAAGTTCAGCACCGCGCCCGTCGCGCCGTCGATGACCAGGCTGTTGTCCTCGACGAGGTGGCCGAGGCGTATCAAGTGGTGGGCCCCGGCGGGCAGTTCGGCGCCCCGTTCGTCGTCGGCGCAGTACTCGGCCAGCGTCTGCAGCGGGGCGTCCGTGTCCAGGGTGAACAGGTAGCCGTCCTCCGGCAGGCCCACCTCGCGCAGGAAGCGGCGGGTCGGCTCGTGCGTGAGCGTGGCGGGGAAGTCGACCTCCTCGAAGCGCACCACCTTGCCCTGGCCGAATTCCTGGTCCAGGAGGCGCTGGGGCAGGTCCAGGGCCAGTCCCGAGGCTCCGGCGCGGCCGGCCACGAGCGCGAGCGGGCGGATGAGGGCCGCCATCTTCCAGAACGGCGCCGGCGCGCCGTCCGTGCCGTCCTCGAACACCGCCAGCAGGTGCCGCGATGCCTCCGCGACCGCCTTCGGGCCGTAGCGGCCGACGTAGGAGGCGAACTGGCCGCGCAGTCCCGCCAGTTCGTCCGTCGCCTCCGCGAAGCGGACCAGCGTCCGCAGGGACGGGGCCAGCGGGCGGCGGTCCATCAGGTCGGGGCGGTCGTGCAGGAGGTACGTCGTCGAGATCTCGCCCGTCGCGCCGTCCAGCAGGACCGACTCCGTCTCCAAGGCGCCGCCGGGGCCCAGGAGTCCGCCTATCACCAGCTGGTCCCGCAGCTCCGCGGCCAGCCGGCCGTCCGGATCGCCCGTCGAGTCCGCCACCGTCCGCAGGCCCTCGCGGCACAGCTCGGCGAAGCTCAACACGCCGCTGTCACACGGCAGTCCGGGGCCCGTCAGCCATCGCCGCGTGGAGGCGTGCGTGACGTACGGATCCAGCGCGGTCTCGGTCAGGACGATCGCCGTATCGCCGGTGTGATCACCGGTGTAAGTCGTAATGGTCGTGCTCATGGACTCCCCCGCATGTGCTCGCTCACAGCCCCGGGCAGGACACAGCCGATCGACCAGCCCGCCGGGCTCGGCGGCCGTCCCACTGCTCAGAACACTACGCGCCACCACTGACAACGCACCGGACCAGCGAGAACACCGGCCACGCCGCGAACGGCACCACCACCGGCCACTCTTTCGGGCCCGCACCGCCACCGGCAACTCATTTGGGGGCGTGCCGCCTTCACCACTGCTCCAACAGAGAAGACGCAGCCGACCTTGGCTTGTTCCCGTCCCGCCAGAATCGTTTCAACGGTCTCCCGCACTGTCAGTTCCGAGGAGTCCACCCACAGCCCGATACGCGGCGTCTGGGCCCGCAGTGCCCCGTCCAGCTCCTCGACCGTCCAGGCCCCCGTGAAGCCGGCCTCGGCGTAGGCGTCCGCCGTCGCCGCCGACAGCCGGTAGCGCAGCCGTAGTTGGGCGTCACCCTCGCCGTCGGCGCCGGGCTCGTACTCCACACGCCCCGAGACGATCATCCGCCGGAACACGTCCCCACGGACATGCGCCGCCCTCGGCGGCCTCTCCGCCAGCGCCTGCGCGACCGTCGACTTCCCGACCGCTCCCCCGCTGTCTGAAGGGCGCGGGCGGTGCCCTCATCGCCGGTGATCAGGACGACCCCGCCCGTCAGGACGGCCGGGAGTGCGGCCGGGGGCTCACTGCCCGGTCACCACCGCCGCCTGCGGCCGGATCGGCAGGCGGTTGACCGGGCGGCCCGTCGCGGCGCGTACGGCCGACGCGATGGCCGCCGGCGAGGTCACCACCGGCACCGCGCTCACCGCCTTCGCGCCGAAGGGCGCGACCACGTCCCGCTCCTCGACCAGCTTCACGATCCGGATGTCCGGGGCGTCCAGGGCCGTCGGCAGGGAGTAACCCGTCAGGTCCGGGTGACGGATCACGCCGCGTGCGCTGCGCAGGTTCTCCGTGAGCGCTATGCCCACGCCCTGCGTCACGCCCGCCTCGATGCGCGCCTCCAGCTGGGCCGGGTTCAGCACCCGGCCGACGTCCTGGGCGAGCGCCAGCTCGACGACCCGTACCGAGCCCAGTTCGATGTCGACGTCGACGACCGCGCGGATCGCGCAGAAGGACATGCCCACGAAGGCGTCGCCCTGGCCGGCGTCGTTCAGCGGTTCGGTCGGGTGCGGGCGGCACTGGGCCGTCGCCCACAGCTCCTTGCCGTCCATCGCCTCGGTGACGGTCGTCGACAGGACGCCGTCGTACGAGGTGATCTTGCCGTCGGTGATCTGGAGCAGCTCCGTGGACATGCCGAACTTGTGCGCCAGGGGCTGCAGGAGCTGCGTGCGGACCATCTTCGCCGCGCGTTCCACGGCGCCGCCCGACACCCAGGTGTGGCGGCCCCGGCAACCCGCGCCCGCCGGGGGCTGGTCGGTGTCCACGGGCGCGACGTGCACCTCGTCGATGCCGAGCGTCTCCTGGACGATCTGCCGGGCCAGCGTGGTGAAGCCCTGGCCCGTCTCGACGGCCGCGCACAGCACCGTCGCCACGCCGTCGTGGACCTTCACCGTCGCCGTGGAGACCTCGTCCGCGCCCTCCGCGCCGAGCATGTGCACCATGCCCAGGCCGTAGCCCACGCCCCGCCGGACGGCACCCGGTTCGCCGGCGCCCTCGGGGCCGCCGGGCAGCAGCCACTCGTCCTCGGGCGTGTCCTTGGGGAGGGCCGGAAGCGGGTAGTCCCGTACGGCCTGGAGCAGTTCCGCGACCGGCGCCGGGCAGGTCACCGTCTGGCCGGTGGGGAGGACGTCCCCCGTCGCCATGGCGTTGCGCAGGCGCAGCTCGGCCGGGTCCACGCCGAGTTTCTTCGCCAGCTTGTCCATCTGCGCCTCGTACGCGGCGCACACCTGCATGGCGCCTTCGCCGCGCACATGGCCGGAGGGCGGGTTGTTGGTGCGTACGGCCCAGCCCTCGATGAAGGCGTTCGGGACGACGTACGGGCCGCAGGCGAAGGAGACCGCGGCGGCCAGGGCCTCGGAGGACGTGTCCGCGTACGCGCCCGCGTCCAGCAGGATCTGCGCCTCGACCTTCACCAGCTTGCCCTCGGCGTCGGCGTGGTGGCGGTAGCGCAGGAGGGTGGGGTGCCGGTGGGTGTGGCCGAGGAAGGACTCCTCGCGCGTGGCCGTCAGCTTCACCGGGCAGCCGGTCTTGAGCGCGAGCAGGCCGAGCGGGAGCTGGAAGCCCTGGTCCTCGCGGTCGGCGGTCGCGCCCGGGACTCCGGTGACGACGACCTTGACGCGCTCGGGTTCCAGTCCGTAGCAGGCTGCGGCCCGGTCACGGTCGGTGTGCGGGTCGGTGGAGGCGAGGTAGAGCTCCACGCCGCCGTCGGGGCGCGGTACGGCGAGGCCCGCCTCGGCGCCGATGGGAGCCGGGTCCTGGCGGCCGATGCGGTACAGGCCCTCGACCACGATGTCGCCGGCCGCGTCGGGGTCGCCGTGCCGCAGCGGGATGTGGCGGATCAGGTTGCCGTCGGGGTGCAGCGGCTCGGCCTCGAAGGCCTGCTCGGGGTCGGTGACCGGGTCGAGGACGTCGTACTCGACGATGACGGCCGCGGCGGCCAGGCGCGCGGTGTCGGGGTGGTCGGCGGCCACGGCGGCGATGGGCTCGCCGTGGTGGCGTACGACCTCGGAGGCGAAGACCGGGCGGTCGGCCTTGCCGCGGCCGTACAGCGGGCTGCCCGGCACGTCCTCGTGCGTGACGACGGCCCGGACGCCGGGCATCTCACGCGCGTGGGAGGTGTCGATGGACTTGATGCGCGCGTGCGGGTGCGGCGAGCGCAGGACGGCCGCCCACAGCAGGCCCTCGGCCCACAGGTCGGCCGCGTACGGGAAGGTGCCCTCGGTCTTGGCGCGGGCGTCGGCGGCCGGCAGGGAGGCGCCGAGGCCGTGCGGGATCGGCTCGGGGGCGGGTGCTGCCTCCGCGGGGGTGGTCGCGGTGGCGGCTTCGTTGCTCACGCCTGGCCTCCGTCCTGTCCGTACGCCTGGTCATGCGGTCCCGGCGATCCGTGTGCCTCGAACAGCGACGGGTGGACGCCGCCGGCGCCGGGGCCCGCCTGATGAGGGATACGCGGCTCGTCGCCGTCGTGTTCGGGCGCGTCGGCCGCCGCGTGCGCCTCGCGCTCGGCGACGACCTCCTGGACGGCCCGGACGACGCCCCGGTAGCCGGAGCAGCGGCACAGGTTGCCGCACAGCGCCTGGCGGGTCTCCAGCTCGGTCGGTGCCGGGTTGCCCTCCAGCAGGTCGTGCACGGTCATCGCCATGCCCGGCACGCAGAAGCCGCACTGCACGGCGCCGCACCGCGCGAGCGCCCGCTGCACGTCGGAGGGCTGTCCGTCCTCGGCCAGGCCCTCGACCGTACGGACCTCGCTGCCGGCCGCGGTCACCGCGGGTACCAGGCAGGACGCGACGAGCCGCCCGTCGACCTGCACGTTGCAGGCGCCGCACTCGCCCTGCGAGCAGCCGTCCTTGGCGCCCGCGAGGCCGAGCCGCTCGCGCAGCACGTAGAGCAGCGACTCGCCGATCCAGGCGTCGGAGACGGGCCGGTCGGCGCCGTTGACGCGCAGGACGTAGGAGGCGAGGGGGTGCTCCTCGCCAGGAGGCGGGGGTACGTCGTCGGAGGCGGCGGGCCGCTCGGGTGCGCCGGCCGCCTCGTGGGCCTCGGGCGCCGAGTCGCCGCCCTCGGCCGGAGTGGGCTCGACGTGAGCCTCCGCGGGGCCCTGTGCGGCCGCTGGGGCGCCTTGGACGTCCGGGGCGCCCTCGTCGGGCGCGGGAGCGTCCTGCGGGGCGTGTGCGGCGGTTTCGGCGCCGGCCTCGGCGGGCGGTGCGGACGCGGGAGCGGTGTCTCCGGCGGCGTGCGCGGACTCGGCCGCGGCGTGTGCCGGGGAACCGGGTTCCACGCGTGCGTGTCCGGTCGGCGCGGGCGCGGCCCCTGCCGACTGCCCGTGCGGGGCCGGGGCGGACTGCTCGCCGGAGTGGTCTGCGGGGTGTGCGCCGGGCCGGTCGGTGGCGTGTACGGCGCGCTGGTCGCCGGGATGTGCTCCGCGCTGCCCCGGCACGTGCCCGGCGGCCGTCGGCTGTGCGGCCGTATGCCCGGTTCCGGTCGGCTCCTCGGTCACCGCCGCGGCCTGCTGGCCCCAGGGCTGCCCCGTCGCCTGCGTCGCCCACGGGGCGGGCGCGCCGCCCGGCAGCGTGGCCGGCGGGGTGCCGCCCCACTGCTCGACCAGCGACGACGTGGTGAACTCGCCCGATTCGTCCGGAAGGTCACCGTCGGCGACGGGAATCGACCACTGTCCGGTGACGTCGTGACCGGGCGCACCGGCGGCCTCCTGGCCCGCCTGGCCTGCCGCGGTCTCCGAGAAGTTCCACTGCTGGGTGGCGCCGGGGTGGTACGTGAACTGGCCGCTGCCCGTGTCCTGCGGGCCGGCGTTCGGGTCGGGCCACTGGGCACCCTCGGCCGGCGCGCCCGCGACCGGCCAGCCGCCGGGGGCCGCGGGGTCGGTGCCCGCCGTCGAGCCCGGCGCGACCGTTATCTGCGGCGGCACGTACCCGTGGCCGGGCGCGGCCAGCGGACTGTCGGAGGAGGCCAGCAGGGCGTCGATGCCCCCGTCCGGGAGTTTCACGAAGGCGGTGGCGCCGTCGTCGTACTCGCCCTGGGGCAGCGGGTCCCAGCGGCCCGCGCCGCCCTGGGGCGCGCCCTCTCCGTGCTGGTCGTCGGTCACGTCAGCGCCCTCCCCAGTGCTCGTCGGGCCAGCGCGGCGACGGTGCGCCGCAGGTGCAGTACGGCGGGCGGATGCTGCGTCACGGAACCGTCCTCGGCCGGGGCCGGGTCGGGGATGCAGGCCGCCGCCACGTACTCCCCGAAGGCGTGCAGCGCCTCCGGGACGATCGCGCGGTTGTTGTCCCAGTCGATCAGCTGGGCGACCCAGTGCTCGGCCTCCAGGGGCCTGAGCGGCATCGGCGCTATGGCGCCCACGGCGCACCTGACTCCGCGCCGGGCGGGGTCGAGGACGACCGCGACGGACGCCATCGAGCGCCCCGGGCCGGTGCGGCCGGTGGCCTTGAGGAAGACCTGCGGGGCGTGCAGCAGCGGCACGCGCACGTAGCCGATGAGTTCGCCGGCGCGCAGCATCTCCATGCCGGCCAGCAGGTGCGACACCGGGATCTCCCGGCGGGCTCCGCCCGGGCCCGCGATGATCAGGGTCGCTTCGAGGGCGGCGAGGACCGGCAGCGCGTCACCGGTCGGGGACGCCGAGGCGATGTTGCCGCCGAGTGTGCCCGCGTTGCGGATCTGCGGCGGGCCGGCGGCGCGTGCGGCGGCCGCGAGGGCCGGGATCAGGGCGGCGAAGTCGGGGCGGCCCATGCGGGCGTGCGTGAGGCCGGCGCCGAGCAGGGCGTGGCCGTCCTGGTACTGCCAGCCACGGATCTCGCTGATCTTGCCGAGGCCGACCAGTGCGGCGGGCCTGAGCTGTCCGGAGTTGACGGCGGCCATGAGGTCGGTGCCGCCCGCGACCGGCACGGCGGCGGGCATGGCACTGAGTGCCGCCACGGCCTCGTCCAGCGTCGTGGGCAGCGTGACGGCCTGCGCCGCCTGCGGTGCACTCGTGGTCAAACCGGCTGCCCCTTCCCGCTGCCCCACATGGTCCCACCTGTGCTGCCGTACGGTACGTGCTGACAGGGCGGACGTGGCAACTCTGGCACATCTTCGCAGGACCCGAAGACAGGGGTCCGCTAGGAGGCATTCGCCCACCTCACCGGGGAGATGGTCCGTTTTCGCACGGCATCACCGGTGCGTTCCGATTGACACTCTTCGGTGACGCCTTGCCGGTTTTTTTCCATTATCTGTTCGGGGGCGGGCCGTCGATCGGGCGGCCGAGCACACCGGGCCGCCGCTGCCACGGCCGCGGCCCCGTCGGTGGCCGGTACGCGACCCCCAGGGCGTCAAGTCGCCGGTAATGGGCGGCCATCCGCCGCTCGAAGCCGGTGAAGTCCCGCTCTGCCGGGGCCGGAAGGCGGCTCCAGGCCACCTCGGCGAAGGCGGCGAGGCGCGGGAACGTCTGGTAGTCCACGCGCGCGGGGTCTTCCATCACCTCGGTCCACACGTTGGCCTGCGTACCGAGCACGTGCCGGGCCTCGTCCGGCGTCAACTCCGCGGGAACGGGCTCGAACCGGTAGACGTCCTCCAGGGTGCGGACGTAGCCGATGGGGACCGGCTCGTCCGCGCCCGCGTCCTGACGGTGGTCCAGGTAGACCTGCTGCTCGGGGCACATGACGACGTCGTGGCCCGCGCGGGCCGCCGCGACGCCGCCCGCGCAGCCGCGCCAGGACGACACGGCCGCGCCTTCGGCGAGCCCGCCCTCCAGGATCTCGTCCCAGCCGATGAGCCGGCGCCCGCGCGCGGCGAGCCAGGTGTCGAAGTGGCCGATGAACCAGGCCTGGAGCTCGTCCTCGTCCTTCAGGCAGAGTTCCCTGATCCGCTCCTGCGCGGTGGCCGACTGCCGCCACTGGTCCTTGAGGCATTCGTCACCCCCGACGTGAATGAACTCCGAGGGGAACAGCTCCAGGACTTCCTCGAAGACCCCCTCGTAGAAGCGCAGGGTGTTGTCAGTGGGGGCGAGTACGTTCGGATTGATCCCCCAGTTGTCCCAGACGGAGAGGGTGGTGGTGTCGATGACGTCGGCGTTGCCGAGTTCCGGGTACGCGGCGATGGCGGCCTGCGAGTGGCCGGGTACGTCGATTTCCGGGACGACGGTGATATGCCGCTCGGCGGCGTACGCGACGATCTCGCGGATGTCGTCCTGGGTGTAGTAGCCACCGTGCGGCTTCTCCTCCCACAGCGGGGAGGCCCGATGGCCGATTTTCGTGCGCGCCCGCCATGAGCCGACCTCGGTGAGCCGGGGGTACTTCCTGATCTCGATGCGCCAGCCCTGGTCGTCCGTCAGGTGGAAGTGGAAGACGTTGAGTTTGTGGGCGGCCATCAGGTCCAGGTAGCGCAGGACGCCGTCCTTGGGCATGAAGTGCCGGGCGACGTCGAGCATGAGGCCGCGCCAGCGGAATCGGGGGGAGTCCCGGATCTGCGTCAGGGGCAGCCGCCACGTACGGCCGGGAAGGGGTGCGCGCCGGAAGGCGTCGGGGCCGAGAAGCTGGCGCAGCGTCTGGGCGCCCCAGAAGACACCGGCGGGCGAGCCGCCCTGGATGTGGACGCCGTGGGGGGCGATGACGAGGCGGTAGGCCTCGGCGTCGAGGCCGGGCCGGACGGACAGATGGAGGACGTCGTACTCGCCGCCGTTCCTGGGCGGCAGCGCGAGCCCGGTCGCCGCGCCGAGCGTCGCGCGCAGCAAGCGCGCGGTGTCCTCGGTGCCCGGCCCGGCCTCGATCCCGAAGCCGTCGCCGAGTTCGAGGAAGCCCTCGGCCCGCTCCATCTCGTGAGGTACCGGAATGAGATCCATGAATGATCAGGCCTTTCAGTCCTTGACCGCGCCGCCGAGCCCGGACACCAGGCGCCGCTGCACGAGTACGAAGAAGATCAGCACCGGAATCGTCATCACCGTCGACGCGGCCATCACCCCGCCCCAGTCCGGCTCGTCCGGCTTGTAGAACACGAGCAGGGCCATCGGCAGGGTCGACTGCGAGGTGTCGCTGATGATGAACGACTTGGCGAACAGGAAGTCGTTCCAGGCGGAGATGAAGGAAAACACGCTCGTGGCCACGAGCCCCGGGAAGACCAGTGGGAAAAGGATCTGCCACAGGAATCGCGACCGGCTCGCCCCGTCGATGCAGGCGGCCTCCTCCAGGGCCTCGGGAACCGCCTTCACAAAGCCCCGCAGCATCCAGATCGCGAAGGGCAGCGAGAAGGCGATGTGCGGCAGGATCAGCGAGCCGAGCGTGTTCAGTTAGCCGAAGTCCCGCATGAGGAAGAACAGAGGGATGGTCAGGGCCTCCACGGGCACCATCTGGGCCACCAGAAACATGATCAGCAAGGTCGTCCGAAACCGGAAGCGGAATCGTGTGACCGCGGTCGCCGCGAGAAACGCGATCAGCGCCGAGACGACCACGACGGTGCCCGCGACGACAAGGCTGTTGAGGAAGTACCGGCCGAATTCGTTCTGCTCGAAGACCCGCCGGAAGGAATCCAGGGAAGGCGCGAGCGTCCAGGGCCGAGGCTCGCTCGACTCGATCTCCCCGGCCGGTTTGAAGGCGCCGAGCACCATCCAGTACAGCGGAAACGCCACCACCACGGCGATCAGCAGCGCGGACGCCTCCGCGAGCAGCCGCCAGGGGCGCCGTACGAAACGCACCGAACTCACAGCTCCTCCCCCTGCCTGCGCAGCAGCCGCAGATACACCAGCGTCACCGCCAGCAGGATCAGCAGCATCACCACGCCGATCGCCGAACCCAGGCTGTACTGCGAGGACGCGAACGCCTTCTGGTAGGCGTACACGTTCAGTACGAGGTTCTGGCCCGCGATGCCGCCGCCGTTCGTCATGACGTAGATCTGTGTGAAGACCTTGAAGTCCCAGATCACCGACTGGATGGTGACGACCACCAGGATCGGCCGCAGCATCGGCGCCAGCACCGACCGCCAGATGCGCCACTGCGAGGCCCCGTCCAGCGCGGCGGCCTCCAGCACCTCGGCCGGTACGGCACGGATGCCGGCGTACACGGTCACCATCACGAACGGGAAGGAGCACCACACCACTTCGAGCAGGACGAGGAGGAAGGCGCTGAAACGCCCGTACGTCCAGGAGTGGTCGCCGATTCCCAGGATGCGGTTCACCGGCCCGAAGTCCGGGTCGAACAGGAACAGCCACACCGTCGACCCGGTGATCGCGGGCGTCGCCCACGCCCCCGACGCGGCCAGCATCAGCGCCAGCCGGGGCACCGCACGCACCCGCGTGAGCAGCACGGCGAGCGCACAGCCGACGGCGAGGGTCGAGACGACGCAGGCCGCCGCGAACAGCACGGTGGCCAGCAGCACCTGCCAGAACTGCGGGTCCCTGAAGAGCTCCGTGTAGTTCCCCAGGCCTTGGAAAGTGGTCGGTTCACCGCCGCTGACCTGGGCCTGCGTGTACTGGAAGAGGGAGATCAGGCCGAGCTGGTAGATCGGGTAGACGAGCAGCCCGCCGAGGACGACGAGGGCGGGGGCGAGATAGAGCCACGGGGTCCACGTGGTGCGGTCGGTCACTGAGGTCACCCGGCGGAGCCGAACGCGTCGTCCATCTTCTTCGCCGCATCTGCCGAGGCGCCGGCCACGTCCTTCTTACCGCTGATGACCTCCTGGAACATCGTCGGCAGAACGAGCGAGGAGTCGATCTCGGACCAGGCGGGCGACGCCGGGACGAACTTGGTCCCCGCGGCGAGGGTCTCCGCGAACGGCTTCACGTACGGCTCCTCGGCCGCGACCTGTTGCCTGACATCGGAGAAGGTCGGCAGGAATCCCATCGCCCCGAACATCGACGCCTGGGTCTTCTTCGAGGCCAGCCGCTCCATGAGGCCGACCGCCAGCGTCCGGTGCGACGTGCTCTTGAGCACCCCGATGTTGTTGCCCCCGGCGAACGCCGGCGCGACGGACCCCGCCTTCACCCCCGGCAGCGGCACGACCGCGTACTTGCCCTTCACCTTTCCGGCCTCCACGGCCGCGTGGCTGAAGTCGCCGCCGATCGCCATGCCCGCCTTGCCGGCCGCGAACGCGGTGATCGTGTCGTTGCCGCCCATGCCCGCGCACTTGGCGGCGGGACAGTTGTCGTCGGTGAACAGGGACGTGTACGCCTTGATGCCCTTCCGGGCCGCCGCGCTGTCGATCGCCGAGGCGTACGAGCCGCCCTTGTCCGTGGCGATCTCACCGCCGTTGGCCCACACGAACGGCATCGCGCCGTACGTGTACGCCCCGCCGACCACGAGCCCGTACAACTCGGGTTTCGCGGCGCGGATCTTGCGGGCGGTCGTCGCCAACTCGGCCATGGTCTTGGGCGCTTCGAGGCCGAGCTCGGCGAAGACGTCCGTGCGGTAGTACAGGGCGCGGACACCGACATAGAAGGGCGCGCCGTAGACCTTTCCGTCGACGGTGACGGACTGCTTGGCGGTGGGGTCGGTGTCCTTCGTCTCGCTCCAGGCGCCGAACTCCTTGGTGACGTCGAGGAGTCCGCCGTCCTTCACATAGCCGGCGGTGTCGGTGTTGCCGTACTCCATCACGTCGGGGGCGGACGCGGGGTCGTTGAAGGCGGCCTTGACGCGCTGGGCGCGGGTCTCGACCGGGATGTACTCGACCTCGACCTTCGTGCCCGCGTGGGCCTTCTCGAAGGAGGCGACGACGGCGTCGACGACCTTCTCCTTCGGCTTGTTGCCGACTTCCTGGAAGAGCCAGACCCTCAGCGTGCCGGTCCTGTCGTCCTTGTCGGAGGCGGAGTTGTCGGACGTCTGCGGGGCGCAGGCGGTGGCGGCCATGACGGCGAGGAGCACGGCCGGGCGGGCGGGGAGCTTCATGGAGCAATCCTCCGAGCGTTGCAACATACGCAATGACTGTTTTGCTCTGCACAACACCACGGAGGCTAGGGACCGCATGAACACGTCGACAAGAGGTCTCAACCACTCTGTGACCAGCCGACGCACCCCGCGCAACGGCAAAAGACACAAAGGCCCCGGAGCGCACCAAAACGCGCTCCGGGGCCTCAGGAGGTCCGGCTGTGAGGGGCTGCTACTTCTTGCCGTCGCCCTTGTCGTCGCCGCCGGCGCCCATGGACTCGTAGATCTCCTTGCACATGGGGCACACGGGGTACTTCTTCGGGTCGCGACCAGGCACCCAGACCTTGCCGCAGAGCGCCACGACGGGGGTGCCGTCGAGGGCGCTCGCCATGATCTTGTCCTTCTGGACGTAGTGGGCGAAGCGCTCGTGGTCGCCGTCGCCGTGGGACACCTGTGGCGTCGGCTCTACGAGGGTCCCCGTACCAGTCCCGCGCTCGGGCTCGAGAGTGCTCATAACGCCAAGGGTAATCAACTGCCCGAGACTGTGGGTCTCAGGCTTGCACAACGGGCATCACTGGATGTGACACGTCGCTTGCGTTCAGTCCCAATCCGCTGCTTCCCAGGTGGGACAGGGGTGGTTGACTGCACCCCGCATCGCCACAACTGCCAGGCACGGGCCTGGATGTTGCGGGAGCTGTTCCGGTCTGCGTGATCAACGAATCCGCAGTTCCGGCACGCGAACCAGGCCTGCGAGACCCGGTTTGCTTTGTCAATGTGCGCGCATTGGGCGCAGGTACGGGAGGTGTACGCCGGATCGACGTAGATCACCGGTACTCCCGCCCTACGGGCCTTGTACGCGATGAACTGCCCCAGCTGCGCGAAGGCCCAGCTGGAGTGAGTGGCCCGTTGGGGCTTCCGAAGCCGTACCCGCTCGCGGATGCCCGTCAGATCTTCCAGGGCGATGCCGCGACCGGTGCGTTCCGCCTCGGCCACCACGTGTTTCGCGATCTTGTGGTTGATGTCCTTGGCCCGCCGCGCCTCCTTGCAGCGCCGCTTCTTCAGACGCCGCTTGGCGGACGGAGTGTTCTTGCGTTGCAGCTTGGCCCGCAGGCCACGTTCCCGGGTGCGGATGCGGTTGAGTTCACGTCCAGCCATGATCTCGCCATCCGAGGTCGTGGCGATATTCACGATGCCCAGGTCGACCCCGAGGAAGGCCACCGGTTCAGTGTTCAGGTCAGCCTGCGGCACCTCACAGGTGGCATTCAGGAACCACATGCCGTCCCGGCAGAAAAGATCGGACTCGCCCTTGCGATACAGAGCCAGGGTGACCAGCTGTTCCGGCGAGGCAGTGAAGGCGACGTCCTTCATCCGCCCTGTGAGGGTCCAGATCGACAGCCGTCGCTCCGAGATCTGCCAGGACAGCATCCGGTCGTCATACGGCTGTGCCCCCTCCAGCCGAAAGACGATCGGCTTATCAGTGGCCTTGCGGTAGCGCCTCGAGCCGGGCTTCCCGAGGTTTCCCGCCCTAAGGTTCGCCTTCAGCGTCGCGTACGCGTCACACGTCTTCTTGATGACGTGTTGAGCGGCCTGAGAACCGAGCGCCCAGCGAGTCCTCACCTCTTCGTAGGTGAGCTTGCGCAGCGCGAAGTTCTTCTTCACATTCTTCTGGAACGCAACCTGGCTGGCCCAAGTCGCAGCCTCGTTGCATGCACGCAGGGTTACCGTAAGTGCCGCCTCCTGCAGGGGCGTTGGCAGTAGCGTCACCTGTACCACGAGCTTCACGCCCGCGACGCTATGGGTCGCCACCAGGCCCAGTATTCGAATGAACAGACCGCCACTCGAAAGAGTGATCTATCGCTTTACGGTGTCCGCCCTCCGAGGTCGTCGTCAGTTGAGCGACGGGTCGTCCGGATACGTGGCCACCATCGCGAGCTCGTTGCGCTGGCGGCGCAGCACCTCGCGCCACAGTCGTTCCGGAGACGGGGACGAGACGTCCCCCGGCTCGGACTCGACGACGTACCAGGCGCCTTCCACCAGCTCGTCCTCCAGCTGGCCGGGTCCCCAGCCGGCGTATCCGGCGAAGATCCTCAAGGACCCGACGGCCGAGGCGAGCAGCTCCGGCGGTGCCTCCAGGTCGACGAGTCCGATCGCGCCGTGCACCCGGCGCCAGCCCAGCGGGGCGCTCTCGCCGTTCGCGTCGCCGGGGATGACGGCGACACCGAGTGCCGAGTCGAGGGAGACCGGGCCGCCCTGGAAGACGACACCGGGTTCGCCGGCGAGGTCCGCCCACCCCTCCAGGATGTCGCCCACGTCCACGGGGGTCGGACGGTTGAGGACGACACCGAGGGAGCCCTCCTCGTCGTGGTCGAGAAGGAGCACCACCGCGCGGTCGAAGTTCGGGTCCGCCAGGGCGGGCGTTGCCACGAGCAGCCGCCCTGTGAGCGAGGACACCTCGGTCATGCCAGACATGATCCCGCATCTTCCCTTCGCGTGGGGAGGCAATCCCGGTTCGCGAGTGAATGCAGCTCAGGGCGGAAAGGAGCGTCCCCGGGCGCACGGGGGCGGCGGTGACCGTTCGTGCCCGACGGCGAACGGTTCGTGTTGTGACAGAGCTATGACGTTCCTGAGCCGTCCTTGGGCTTACAGAAGGGGGGTCGGCGGCGATTACCCTTTCCCTTCTGGCCCCTGCCCAACTCATCGGAACGCGAGATACATGACCGTCAACGACGATGTCCTGCTTGTCCACGGCGGAACCCCGCTGGAGGGCGAGATCCGTGTCCGCGGTGCGAAGAACCTCGTACCGAAGGCCATGGTGGCTGCTCTGCTGGGCAGCGCGCCAAGTCGACTGCGCAACGTGCCGGACATCCGTGACGTGCGTGTCGTACGCGGTCTGCTGCAGCTGCACGGGGTCACGGTCCGTCCGGGTGAGGAACCGGGCGAGTTGGTGATGGACCCCTCCCACGTGGAGAGCGCGAACGTCGCTGACATCGATGCCCACGCGGGTTCCAGCCGTATCCCGATCCTCTTCTGCGGCCCCCTGCTGCACCGCCTCGGCCACGCGTTCATCCCCGGCCTCGGCGGCTGCGACATCGGCGGCCGGCCCATCGACTTCCACTTCGAGGTGCTGCGGCAGTTCGGCGCGCGGATCGAGAAGCGGGCGGACGGGCAGTACCTGGAGGCTCCGCAGCGGCTGCGCGGCACGAAGATCCGGCTGCCGTACCCGTCCGTGGGCGCGACCGAGCAGGTCCTGCTGACGGCCGTCCTCGCCGAAGGCGTCACCGAGCTCTCGAACGCGGCCGTGGAGCCGGAGATCGAGGACCTCATCTGCGTGCTGCAGAAGATGGGCGCCATCATCGCGATGGACACCGACCGCACGATCCGCATCACCGGTGTGGACTCGCTCGGCGGCTACAACCACAAGGCCCTCCCGGACCGCCTGGAGGCCGCCTCCTGGGCGTCCGCGGCGCTCGCGACCGAGGGCAACATCTACGTCCGTGGCGCCCAGCAGCGCTCGATGATGACGTTCCTCAACACCTACCGGAAGGTGGGCGGTGCCTTCGAGATCGACGACGAGGGCATCCGTTTCTGGCACCCCGGTGGCCAGTTGAAGTCCATCGCCCTCGAAACGGACGTGCACCCCGGTTTCCAGACCGACTGGCAGCAGCCGCTGGTGGTGGCCCTGACGCAGGCGACCGGCCTCTCGATCATCCACGAGACGGTCTACGAGTCCCGTCTCGGCTTCACCTCCGCCCTGAACCAGATGGGCGCCCACATCCAGCTCTACCGCGAGTGCCTCGGCGGCTCCGACTGCCGCTTCGGTCAGCGCAACTTCCTGCACTCCGCGGTCGTCTCGGGCCCCACCAAGCTCCAGGGCGCCGACCTGGTCATCCCCGACCTGCGCGGCGGCTTCTCGTACCTCATCGCGGCCCTGGCCGCCCAGGGCACGTCCCGCGTCCACGGCATCGACCTGATCAACCGCGGCTACGAGAACTTCATGGAGAAGCTCGTGGAGCTGGGCGCGAAGGTGGAGTTGCCGGGCAAGGCGCTGGGGTAAGTCCAGCCCGGCATGGTCCCCCGCTCGAGCGAAGCCGGGAGCGGGGGAGTTTGAGGCCGTTCTTAAGCGCAACCACGATGGGGCGGCACCCGAAGTCCGGGTGCCGCCCCATCGGCGTTCTACGAGCCGTACGCCGTCCCGTGGCATACAGGCGGCAAGGTCACTTGCCCTTGGCGGCTTCCTTGAGCTTGCTGCCCGCGGAGACCTTCACGCTGTAGCCGGCCGGGATCTGGATCGGGTCGCCGGTCTGCGGGTTGCGCGCGGTGCGAGCGGCACGGTGGGTGCGCTCGAAGGTCAGGAAGCCAGGGATGGTGACCTTCTCGTCGCCCTTGGCGACGACCTCGCCGACGGTCTCGGCGAACGCGGCCAGAACGGCGTCGGCGTCCTTGCGGGTCACCTCGGCGCGGTCGGCCAGCGCGGCCACCAGCTCACTGCGGTTCATGTTGTTACTCCCGTGTTCTTCTTGCCGTTGAGGCGTCAGATCGAAGCCGATGCTGCCAGGGTCCTCGGACAGTCCCCGGACCCGGGTCCGTCGTCAGACCCTCGCGCCCGGGACGCATCCTGCCCCTACCTGCGGCGGGAAAGCCAATCCGGCACCCGCAGGAGTCGTGAGAACACCCATGGGAGTCACACGAAGAGAGGGCCTCAGCCTGGCCGTCACGATAAACGGCGGCTGGAGGCCCTTGGTTCCACGACGCGCCGTCACAAGGGCTTGCCGTGGCGATCCTCACAGGGCCCGCACACGTTCGGCGCCGGGCGCCTACTCGACCGGAGCCACCGCGCTGACGGCCTTCGCCGCCTCCCGCACTGCACCGGCGACCGCGCCCGCGACCTTGTCGTTGAACACGCTCGGGATGATGTAGTTCGGGTTCAGCTCGTCCTCGGTCACCACATCCGCCAGCGCCTTCGCGGCCGCGAGCATCATCTCGGTGTTGACCGTGCGGGACTGCGCGTCCAGCAGACCGCGGAAGACGCCCGGGAAGACCAGCACGTTGTTGATCTGGTTCGGGAAGTCGGAGCGGCCGGTGGCCACAACTGCCGCCGTCTGGCGGGCGATTGCCGGGTCCACCTCGGGGTCCGGGTTCGCGAGCGCGAACACGATGGCATCGTCGGCCATGGCGGCCACGTCGTCGCCGTCGAGCACGTTCGGGGCCGAGACGCCGATGAACACGTCGGCGCCGCGCACGGCCTCCTTCAGCGTGCCGGTCAGGCCCTCGGGGTTGGTGTTGTCGGCGATCCAGCGCAGCGGCGAGTCGACGGGGGCCTCCCGCAGGTCCTCGCGGCCGGCGTGCACGACGCCGTGGATGTCGGCGACGACGGCGTTCTTCACGCCCGCGGCGATCAGCAGCTTGAGGATGGCCGTACCGGCGGCGCCGGCGCCGGACATCACGACGCGAATGTTCTCAATTGCCTTGCCCGCGACGCGAAGTGCGTTGGTGAGGGCGGCGAGGACGACGATCGCGGTGCCGTGCTGGTCGTCGTGGAAGACGGGGATGTCGAGGGCCTCGCGCAGGCGCGCCTCGATCTCGAAGCAGCGCGGCGCGGAGATGTCCTCGAGGTTGATGCCGGCGAACCCTGGGGCGATCGCCTTGACGATCTCGACGATCGCGTCGGTGTCCTGGGTGTCGAGGCAGATCGGCCAGGCGTCGATGCCGGCGAACCGCTTGAAGAGGGCCGCCTTGCCCTCCATGACGGGCAGCGCGGCCTTCGGGCCGATGTTGCCGAGGCCCAGCACCGCCGAGCCGTCCGTCACAACCGCAACGGAGTTGCGCTTGATCGTCAGACGCCGCGCGTCCTCGGGGTTCTCGGCGATGGCCATGCAGACACGGGCCACGCCCGGCGTGTAGACCATGGACAGGTCGTCACGGTTGCGGATGGGGTGCTTCGACGCCATCTCGATCTTGCCGCCGAGGTGCATGAGGAAGGTACGGTCGGAGACCTTGCCCAGCGTGACGCCCTCGATGCCGCGCAGCTGCTCGACGATCTCGTCCGCGTGCTTGGTGGACGTGGCCGCGATCGTGACGTCGATACGGAGCTTCTCGTGGCCGGACGCCGTGACGTCGAGGCCGGTCACCGAGCCTCCGTGGGACTCCACGGCCGTGGTGAGCTGGGAGACCGCGGTTCCACTCGCGGGCACCTCCAGCCGGACCGTCATCGAGTAGGAGACGCTGGGCGCCGTTGCCATGGCCGACTTCCTCTGCTTTCACCGTTTCGCTGAGTTGTGCCGTCCGATCGTCGCACCTACCGCTGAGTAGGAGTTAGCCGGCCGTGGATTGCGAACGTATTGTTCGCCACGTCTTCTCATGAAAAGAGACCCACGTCACGTGGTGACGTGGGTCCCTCTCTCCGTTCATGACACCGACCCGCCATGCTCGCCTCGCGGCAAGTGGTCCCTCTAAGGGACGAAGGTTGGGCCCGGGGGCTTGGATCGAGCCGGTGTCACACCCAGGCTAACAAACAGATCCCGTACGGCCATTCCCGTACCGGTGGTTCATCCGGATCAATCTCCCGGATCGAGCTCGGATCAATCCCGGAGCAGGTCCGGCATCCCCGTGGCGTCCGGCTCGTCCCGCTCCCCCGACACGACCGTCAGCTGCTGGGTGGCCCGGGTCAGCGCGACGTACAGCACCCGCAGGCCGGCCGGTGACTCGTCCGCGATCTCCGCCGGGGAGACGACGACCGTCGCGTCGTACTCCAGGCCCTTCGCCTCCAGGCTGCCGAGGGCCACGACCCGGTCGCCGAGCCCGGCGAGCCATTTGGCCGCCTCCTCGCGCCGCTGCATGGCGACGACGACGCCGACCGTCCCGTCGACGCGGTCGAGCAGCCGGGCGGCCTCCGCACGGACGGTCTGTCCCAGGGAGTCCCGTACGACGGCGAAGCGCGGTTCGACGCCGGTCGAGCGCACCGCCGACGGTGCCGTCGAGCCGGGCATGGCGAGAGCCAGCACCTTCGAGGCGAGTTCGGCGATCTCGGCGGGGTTGCGGTAGTTCACGGTGAGCTGGAAGCGGCGGCGCGGGCGGGTGCCGAGGGCCTCGTCGCGGGCCTCGGCCGCCTCGTCGGGGTCGGACCAGGAGGACTGGGCCGGGTCGCCGACGATCGTCCAGGTGGCGTGCCGGCCGCGGCGGCCGACCATGCGCCACTGCATCGGCGTCAGGTCCTGGGCCTCGTCGACGATGACGTGGGCGTACTCGGTGCGCTCGGCCGCCAGCCGCTCGGCGCGCTCGCGCTGCGACTCCTCACGGACCGGCATCAGCTCCTCCAGGCCGGTGAGCTGGTCGAGCGGGTCCAGCTCGCGCTTCTTCCTGGGGCGGGCCGGGCTGCCGAGGACGGCCTGGAGCTCGTCGAGCATGGCGATGTCGTGCACGGTGAGGCCGTCCCGCTTGAGCGAGCGGGCCACCTTGCGGACCTCACCGGGGTTGAGGATCCGGCGGGCCCAGCGGCCGAGGCGCCGCTCGTCGGCCATCGCCTCCAGGACGGCCTTCGGGGTGAGCTCCGGCCACCAGGCGTCGAGGAAGGTGACGAAGCTGTCCTCCGAGGTCACGTCGTCGTCGAAGGACGAGCGCAGTTCGGCGGCCAGTTCCGGGTCGGTGTGGCGGGAGGCGCCGCCGGACTTCGCCCACAAGGCGTCGAGCAGCAGCCGGCGGGCGCGCGGGCGCAGCAGGTTGACGGGCGCGGTGCCGCCGAGCGTGGTGTGGCGGATACGTTCCAGCTCCTGCGCCTCCAGCTCCAGCCGGCGCCCGAAGGCCACCACGCGCAGGCGTGTGGGAGGCCCGGCCGGGGCCTGCGCGGGCGCGTCGGTGTCGTCATCCCGGACGTCGCCACCGAGATCGTCACCGAAGGCGAGCTGCCCCGCCCCGGTGTTTCCGGAGGCGCCCCGGCCAGGAGCGCCGCCCCCGCCGCGCGGTCCCAGCTCCAGTGCGCCTCGCGCCGCCTTCCGCAACACCTTGAGCATGCGGTACGAGCCCTTGGCGCGGGCCGTGGAGGGGGAGTCGTACAGCGTGGCCTCAGCGCCGTCGACGAGCGAGCCGATCGCGCGGATGGCGACCTGGCCCTCCTCGCCCAGCGACGGCAGCACGCCCTCGGTGTACGCCACCAGCAGCGGGGTCGGCGAGACGATCAGGATGCCGCCCGCGTAACGGCGCCGGTCCTGGTAGAGCAGGTAGGCGGCGCGGTGCAGCGCGACGGCCGTCTTTCCCGTCCCCGGGCCGCCCTCGACGTACGTCACCGAGGCGGCGGGGGCGCGGATGACCAGGTCCTGCTCGGCCTGGATGGACGCGACGATGTCCCGCATGGTGTGGCTGCGGGCCTGGCCGAGGGCGGCCATGAGGGCGCCGTCGCCGATGACGGGCAGTTCGTGGCCGTCGAGGGAGGCCTTGAGCTCGGGGCGCATGAGGTCGTCCTCGACGCCGAGCACCTTGCGCCCCTTGGAGCGGATGACCCGGCGCCGTACGACCCGCCCGGGGTCGACCGGCGTGGAGCGGTAGAAGGGAGCGGCGGCCGGGGCCCGCCAGTCGATGACCAGCGGGGCGTAGTCCTGGTCCAGCACGCCGATGCGGCCGATGTGCAGGGTCTCGGCGATGTCGGCGGTGTTGTCGTCGCGGACGGCTCCCTCCGCGGGCTCGACCGCGGTGTACGCGCCGTCGGGGCCCTTCTTGCCGTCCTTGCCGAGCAGCAGGTCGATCCGGCCGAAGAGGAAGTCCTCGAACTCGTTGTTGAGCCGGTTGAGGTGGATGCCCGCCCGGAAGACCTGCGCGTCCCGCTCGGCGAGCGCGCCGGGCGTGCCGACCTGGCCGCGCTTGGCCGCGTCGTTCATCAGGAACTCGGCCTCGTGGATCTTCTCCTCGAGCCGCCGGTACACCCGGTCCAGGTGTTCCTGTTCGACGCTGATCTCTCGGTCTCTCAGAGAGTCTTCGAGCGCGGTTTCCTGTTGAGCCTGAGCGGCCACCGGGCCCCCTTCTGACGTGCTGGGCAGCCGTCAACCGTACGCGAAGGGGACCCGGAAAAGCTACGGCACGGCCCAGGACCTGTCGTTTGGATCATGCAGGCGTCGCGGGCCCTGGCACGCGCATCTGCTGCGTCGTCGTCGGTTGCCGACTCCCCCACGCGCGAACCGGCTTCGCCCGGCTCGCGCGGGGGGCACCCCATCGCCCCGGCTCGGGTCGGCTGGAAGACGCGGTTTCTCTCAGCCGACCTGATCCAAACGGCAGGCCTAGACGTCGACCTCGACGAGCTTGTTCCCGTCGAAGTCCATGACCTCGACATGATCGACGTCGTCCGGGGACATGGACACGCCGCCGCTGACATAGAGCGGGTTCCTCGCCAGCTCGCTCTTGGCGTCCGGGATGCCGTAGCCCCACTTGGGGACGGACCAGGAAGCGGCCGTCTCGCGCTCGCCGTCCTTGCTGACGAAGATCATGGAGCACTTGAGCGGGCCCTTGATCCCCTTGAGCTCAAGGGTCGTCTGGGTACCCCAGGGCTTCCCCTCCATGCCGACGGTCGCGCTGGCCCCGGTCTTAGAGTCGGACCCCGAGACCTTGTTCTCCATGTTGGTGAACATGTCCTTGGCGGGGTTGGCCGCCTGCACGGTTCTGTTGCCGTCGGTGCCGCCACCGCCGTCGCTGCCGTTGGTCGCCACGGCCACGAACGGGCCGCCGACGATCAGTGCGGCCGCCGCGGCCACCATGTAGAAGCTGCGCCGGCGCTTCTGTGCGCGGCGCTCGGCGACCTCGTCGACGAGCTTGTTCACCAGGCGTGGGCTGGGCTTCGCGGACAGGGACTCGCCGATCGCGGGGGAACCGGAACCGGGCAGGTCAGCGAGCGCGGCCAGCATCGGCTCCATTCCGGCGAGTTCGTCCAGCTGCTGAGCGCACCATTCGCAGGTCGCGAGGTGGGCCTCGAAAGCGGTTGCCTCGGCGTCGTCGAGGATCCCGAGGGCATAGGCGCCGACGGTTTCGTGCTCGCTCGGGCCCGGATGTCCCTGCATGGGGCTCATGGATCCAGACATACCCGAACCGCCCATCCCGAATCCCTGGTTTCCCCCGTAAACACTCATCACGCCGTCACCCCCCGCTCCTCCAGAGCCAGCTTCATCGACCGCAGGGCGTAGAACACCCTGGAGCGCACGGTGCCGCTGGGTATGCCCAGGGTCTCGGCCGCCTCATTGACGGTACGCCCCTTGAAGTACGTCTCGACGAGAACCTCCCGGTGGGCGGGGGTCAGGTCGTCGAGTGCGTCCGACAGCGTCATCAGCCACAGCGCCTTGTCGATCTCGTCCTCCGCGGGGATGACCTCCAGCGGCGACGGATCGACCTCCTGCGGCCGGGCCTGCCGGCTGCGGTGGCCGTCGATGACGATGCGCCGGGCGACCGTCACCAGCCAGGGGCGTACCGATCCGGTCGCTCGATTGAGCTGTCCGGCGTTCTTCCAGGCACGGATGAGCGTCTCCTGCACAACGTCCTCTGCTCGTTGCCGATCACCGGCGACCAGTCGAAGGACATACGCAAGGAGGGGTCCGGCGTGCTCTCTGTACAGCGCACGCATCAGCTCCTCATCAGGTTCCGAGGGCTGGGACATGCGATGTCGGGCCCTCGATCCACGTTCATTGGCCACGACGGAATCCTTGCGCACGCCCACCTCCGATGTCCGGGGGTTCCCCCAGTCGGTCGCTCGACCACCCGTACGCAAGCGGCCCGTTGAGTGTTCAAAGCGAGGCGACACTTTTCTTCGGAGTGACGTGACGAGCGGGACATGGCAGCACATTCCCACCGTGCGATCTTTACATTTCCCCCACATAGGCAAGATCGATTCGCCGCTTCCCTACGGGAGCGTAGGTAAACGACATGTAATCGAAATCACTTCTACGGCCGTTTCACAGAAGCCGCATAACGGACCGTCAGGCCCGCGCGAGGGCGGCTCGGCGACGATGCCGGGCGACCCTTTCGCGGTTCCCGCAGACCTCACTGGAGCACCAGCGCCTCCTGCGCCCCCGGGACGTATCGACATAAACGATCGGGCAGTTGTCGCCCGCGCACTCCCTCAGCCCGGCCCGCGCGAGGGGGTCGGTGAGCAGTTCCACGGCGTCCCGCGCGAGGGCGCCGAGCAGGGCGGCGCACTCGGGCGGGCGATCCAACTCCCGGACGAGGACGCCGCCTTCCCCGCGTACGGCACGCGGGGCCGGGGGTGCGGTGCGGGCGATGTCGTTCACGCGGGCGAGCGCGATGTCGTACGACGGCCAGGGCTCGGGGTTGAGGCTGCCCCGCACCAACTGTCCGATACGTCCGCGCAGTTCGCGGAAGGCGACGAGCCAGGAGTCGTCGGCGTGGGCGAGCGGCGTGCCCGGCGGGACGAGGCCGGCGCCGGTGATCCAGGCGCGCAACACGTCGACGGAGTCGAACCGTTCCTCGGGGTGTGTCGTCGCGAGGAGATCCAGACAGATCCGTCCGGCGTCGAACCGCAGCTCGTACGCGTCCGTGGCCGTACCCAGTGCCATGTGCCTGTCACCGCCTAGGCCGTGAGGAGGGCTGGGGAACCGTTCCCTCTCACAGTGCCTTCCCGGTGGCGGGGGCGGAACCCCTCGTACCGGGGGTTGGGGCGGGGCGACGCCGGTCGAGGCATTCCAGCCCGTCCGGCGTTTGCGGACGAGGCCCGTTCAGGGCCGAAGCGGGGGTCTGGGGGCCGCAGGCCCCCAGCGAGGGCGACACCAACGCCGGGTGCCTCCTTACACGTCCGCGTACTTCGTGTCGGCCGCCGGGTCCAACGCCAGCCGATACCCCCGCTTGACGACCGTCTGGATCAGCTTCGGCGCCCCCAGAGCCGTACGCAGCCGAGCCATCGCCGTCTCCACCGCATGCTCATCACGCCCCGCCCCCGGCAGGGCACGCAGAAGATCGGCGCGGGGCACCACCCAGCCCGGCCGCCGGGACAGGGCCCGCAGGAGGGACATACCGGCAGGCGGCACGGGACGCAGCGCCCCGTCGACCATGACCGCATGGCCACGGATCTCCACCTGGTGCCCGGCGATCGGCAGGGAACGTGCCCGCCCCGGCAGTTCCTGGCACAGCAGCTGCACCAGCGGACCGAGCCGGAACCGCTCGGGCTGGACCGTGTCGATGCCGCAGGCCTGCAACGGCAGCGCGGTGACGGGACCGACGCAGGCCGGAAGGACATCGTGGTTGAGGGCGGCCAGCACCTCCGGCAGCAGCCCGCGCTCCTCGGCCCGCGACAGCAGGGACGCGGCGGCCGGGGCGCTGGTGAAGGTGAGGGCGTCCAGGCCACGGGAGACGGTGGCGTCCAGCAGACGGTCGACCGGCCCGATGTCCTCCGGCGGCAGCCACCGGTAGACCGGCACGCCGAGCACCTCCGCTCCGCCCTCCCGCAACGCCTCCACGAACCCGGGCAACGGCTCACCGTGCAGCTGGACGGCGACACGGCGCCCCTCGACGCCCTCCTCCAGCAGCCGGTCCAGCACCTCGGCCATGGACTCGCTGGACGGCGACCAGTCCTCCGTCAGTCCGGCGGCCCGTACCGCGCCCTTGACCTTCGGCCCGCGTGCCAGCAGCTCGACCTCGCGCAGCCGCGCCAGCAGGTCCTCGCCCAGCCCCCATCCGTCGGCGGCCTCGATCCAGCCCCGGAAGCCGATCGCGGTCGTGGCGACCACGACGTCCGGCGTCCGCTGGATGATCTCCTTGGTGGCGGCGAGCAGCTCGCTGTCGTCGGCGAGCGGCACGATGCGCAGGGCAGGGGCGTGCAGCACGGCGGCCCCGCGTCGCTGGAGCAGTGCCCCGAGCTCGTCGGCCCGGCGCGCGGCGGTCACGCCCACGGTGAACCCCGCCAGCGGCCCGTGTTCCGGTTGCTGCTGTTCGTCGTACATGACTCTCGTCCCGCGCTCGAGTTGTGGTGCTTGCGTCAGGTGGTCGCACCCGGGGGGTGACCGGGAGCGGCCCCCTGATCTCCCCCCTTGGTGGGGTGCACCTGCATGCCGATCGAGCCTGTCAACGGTGCGTGACAGGCTCGGTTCGGCTTGATGTCAGCAGTGTTACGTCACACCTCGGCGTAGCTGAGCTGCGGCTTTGCTTCCGTGGCCGCTGTGGCGTGGGTCTCGGAGGCGGCCGGGCGGCGAAGGTATACGGCCCAGGTGACCGCGAAGCAGACGCCGTAGAAGGCGAGGAAGGCGACGAAGGCGCCGGTGCCGGAGCCCACGGTGAGGAAGGACTGGCGGAAGGCGAGGTTGATGCCGAGACCGCCGAGCGCGCCCACCGCGCCGATGAGGCCCATGGAGGCGCCGGAGAGCCGGCGGCCGTAGGCGGCGGCCTCGTCACCGGTGAGCCCCTTGGCGAGGGCCTTGTTGTGGAAGATGCCGGGGATCATCTTGAACGTCGAGCCGTTGCCGAGGCCGGACAGGACGAACAGGGCGATGAACGCGGTGGTGAACAGCGGCAGCGACTTCTGCATCGAGGCCACGATGATCACCGCGGTCGCGGCGGCCATGGCGACGTAGTTCCACAGCGTGATCTTCGCGCCGCCGAACCGGTCGGCGAGCGAGCCGCCGACGGGGCGGATCAGGGAGCCGAGCAGCGGGCCGATGAAGGTGACGTAGGCGGCCTGCAGCGGCGTACGCCCGAACTGGGTCTGGAGCACCAGCCCGAAGGCGAAGCTGTAGCCGATGAACGAACCGAAGGTGCCGATGTAGAGGAAGGACATGATCCAGGTGTGGGCGTCCTTCACGGCGTCCTTGGCGGCACCGGTGTCGTTCTTCACGGACGAGATGCTGTCCATCTTCAGCCACGCGAGGGCGGCGGCGATCACGATGAACGGGATGTAGATGCCGAGCAGCAGGCGCGGGCCGCCGCTGGCGCCGATGACGGCCAGGCCGACGAGCTGCACGACGGGCACGCCGATGTTGCCGCCGCCGGCGTTCAGACCGAGCGCCCATCCCTTCTTGCGCAGGGGGAAGAAGGCGTTGATGTTGGTCATGCTGGAGGCGAAGTTTCCACCGCCGACGCCGGCCAGCATCGCGCACAGCAGGAACGTGGTGAACGACGTCCCCGGCTTCATCACGGCGAAGGCGGCGACCGTCGGCAGGAGCAGCATGCTCGCCGAGATCACCGTCCACATCCGGCCGCCGAAGATGGCGACGGCGAAGGTGTACGGCACGCGGACGAGGGCACCGACCAGCGTGGCCATCGACACGATGGTGAACTTGTCGGCGGGGGTGAGCCCGTACTCCGGCCCCATGAAGAGCACCATCACGGACCACAGGGTCCAGATCGAGAACCCGATGTGCTCGGAGAGGACGGAGAAGAACAGGTTCCGCTTGGCGACCTTCTCTCCGGTCTCGTTCCAGAAGGTCTCGTCCTCGGGGTCCCAGTGATCGATCCAGTGGCCTCCCCTGCTTGCGGCGGGGGCTGTGCTAGGGGCTGTCATGACGCCTCCACGGTACTTCGGGGCTCGGTCGCACTACGAGTGGCTGATCCCGAAGGTAGGGAGGGCTCGTTTCCGCGCTGTGGCACCGGGTGACCGGAAAGGAACTTTGCTCTCACCCGGCGGGGAGGGGGGATGAGAGGTTGTGTTGGTCGTCCCTATATAAGGGCGAGATATAGGGACGGGCCGCAGGGCGATGGGCGGAGGGCCGTGTCAGTGCTGCGGGGGCTGCCAGTGGGGGTTCTGCTGGGGATAGGGCTGTGGCGGGTAGGGGGCCTGGGGCTGCGGCTGGCTGTACGGCGGCTGAGGCTGGGGCTGCTGCGGGGAGCCGTACGGGCCCGGAGTCCGGGGACCGCCATAGGGACCCGGCGGGGTCGGCTGGTTGCCGTACGTGCCGGGGGCCGGGGCGGCGGGCTGGGCGGGGTGCGCACCCGGAGCGGCGGGCTGACCGGCGTACGGGCCGGGGGCCTGCTGACCGTAACCGGCGCCGGCCGGGTAACCCGGGGCCGGGGCCTGCCGGCCGTAGGGCCCGGCGGCGTACTGCCCCGGCATCTGCGCGCCGGGCGGCAGGTACCGCACCCGCCCGCTCTCCTCGGTGACCGGCATGAACCCGGCGGCCCGGAGCCGGGCCGCGAACTTCGCGTTGCGCTTGCGGTTGACGGCGAAGCCGATGCCGCCGATCGCCATGAACAACACCCACGTGAGGAACGCCGCCAGCCAGGCATCGGCGTCGCCGCCCAGCCGCACCCCGAGGATCCCGGCGCCGATCGTCAGGCCGATGGCCGCGTAGGCCATCCGCTTCTCGGCGTTCTTGCCGGTGAGGTCAAAGTTGATACGGGCCTTGAGCAGCTCGAAGGCGTCCGGGACGAGGGGCGGCAGGGAGACCCCGTCACTGGCGTTCGGGTACTGCGCCCAGTTCTGCAGGGCACGGGCGCGGGCCTGGGGGCTGGGGTCGGGCGCGATCATCATGATGAGCGCGCCGTTGCGCCCGCTGCTCTGCCGTACGTCCAGGTACTCGTACCCGAACTGCTGGGCGATGAAGGCCAGCTTCGCGAGCTTCTTCACGGAGGCCATGGGACTGGTGAGCTCGACGGGCCCACCGCCCGCCATCAACTGCAGCATCTTCTGCACTTGCCGCTTGCTCATCAGCACCTGCTCCCCACCGACCACCGGGGCCAATGGGCCCCTCGGGTCACCCCGTTCACTTGCGCAGCTTGGTCAGTGTTCCATGGGGATCTGACAGGCGGAACTTGAGTGGGCATGCTTCACAGGATCTTGGTCGAAAGCTTGCCGGGGTACACCGTCACTCGATGCCGTACAGCTCCCGGCTTCACTCCGTTTGTAAACGGCGAGGACGGCGTCATCGGCATCCCAGCCCTGGGCGCAGAGCAAGTACCGTACGTGCTCGAGGCGCCGCAGATCCGCGGTCGTTCTGGCCTTATTCATCGCCTTGGCCTCGCCGAGATGCCGTCGACTGCGCGACAAAGACGCCGGAGCAGGAAGGACCTGCCGCGCCGTCGCCGTCCTCGTACGACTCCAAGGCGCAAGCCGGGGGCCGGGTCGGTACAGAAGCGGGTGAGGTCGTCCCACTCGTGGGTGCGGCCGAAGAGCTCTGTCGGTTTGGGGATCACGCGGCTGCCTCCCGCGCCCACGCCCGCCGCCCACCCACCTCGAACCACAGCAGCTTTCCGGCGCCCCGGTCGAGCAGGCCATCGCCGAGGCGCCAGCCGCCCCAGCAGTCGGCGTACTCCTGGACAAGGAACAGCCCGCGCCCGCCGAGGGCGTCTGCCGGTGCGGGCGGGACGCGGACTCCGGGCGGCTGGTCGAAAGGGGCCGGGATGTAGGAGCACGTGTCCCAGACGCCCACCCGTAGGCGGCCGTCGCTGAGGGCGGTCAGACGGAGGGACGCGGGACCGTTGGTGTGCCGGTAGGCATTCGTGACCATCTCGGAGACCAACAGCTCGACGGCGTCCAGGACTTCATGCCTTCCGTGGCCGATCAGCACCGACCGTACGGTCATCCGTGCGACCCGTGCCGCGCGGGGGTCGTGGGGCAGACGGAGGGCGTACACCCAGGTGTCGGCGAGGGATACGGTGCCCATGGAAACCTCCAGAAACTCCAGCAGAAAGGGGACTTGGACTCGCTCAACGACCACGCCGGGCGGTGGCTCTGCCTGGGTTGGTGCGCTTCCGGCTTATAGGCGGGGGGAGTTGGGCGATGTGGCATTACGCTAGCGCAGCGTTGAGATACTTCTCAGTGAATCATGGGAAATTCATCAGTAAGTACCTCGTGTGAGGTACCCGAGCGCCGCGCCGCGGCCGGAAAGGAGGCCCCTTGCCACCCGCCAGCACACCCACCCTGCGACAACGGCGTCTGGGGGCTGAACTGCGAAAGCTTCGCGAGCGAGCGGGGCTGACGGCCACTGGCGCGGCTGCAAGGCTCGGCGTCAACCAAGGGCGGGTCAGCATGATCGAGACAGGGCGCAGCCCGCTCAGCGCCGACCGAGTCCGCTCACTCGCACGCGCCTACGACTGCGGAGACCCCCGCCTCATCGATGCCCTTGCCGCGATGGCGCAACGCCAGACGCGCGGCTGGTGGGACAGCTACCGCGACCACCTGCCGGTCGGCCTCATCGACCTCGCCGAGTTGGAACACCATGCGGCAGCCCTGCGCGTCGCCCTGGTCATCCACATCCCTGCTCTGCTCCAGACCACCGATCACGCCCGTGCCCTCTTCAAGGAGGCCGTGCCCGCACTTCGGCAGTACGAGATCGAGCACCGTGTCAGCCACCGGATCAAGCGACAGGGAATCCTCCACCGCGAGGACCCACCCCCGTACACGGCGGTGATCCACGAGTGCGCGCTCCACATGGGATACGGCGGCTCCGCTACCGTGCGCGCTCAGCTCCAGCACCTTCTGGAGATGAGCGAGCTGGACCACGTCACCGTGAGGGTCATCCCGTTCGGCAAGGGTTCGTTTCCCGGCACAGGACAGTCCGTCGACTATCTGGTGGGGCCGGTTCCTCAGCTCGACACTGTTCAACTGGACACCCACCACGGCTGCGACTTCCTGGACGCGGAAGCCCAGTTGGAGAAGTACCGCCTTGTACTCGACCGAATGGAGGCGAACGCCCTCAAACCCGCAGAGTCCCGCGACCTGATCCATCGCATCGCCCAGACCATCTGAGGAAACCGTGTCCGAACTCCACTGGAAGAAGTCCACCTACAGCCCCGACGCCTCCAACTGCGTCGAAATAGCCACCACTCCGACCACCATCCACATCCGCGACTCCAAGAACCTGGCCGGCCCCCACCTCATCCTCCAGTCCACCACATGGGCGGACTTCCTCTCGCATGTGGTAAACCCACGACGCTGAGCCCGCGGCACAATCGCTCGGGCGATCGGGGCGCAAGTACCGGTACTCATGCATGGCCGTGAGCTTTTCGGTGCCGCCCCGGGCAGTGACACCAACTGACCTGCGCCGGGCGCGACACCCGCTCAAACCATCACGGCGCGGCTAACCAACGTCAACGACATCGCCGAGACCCTCGCCCTCGTAGACGGCGCCCCGCCCGGGGAGGGCCGTCAACTTTAACCTTAACCAAATCTACCGGTCGTATGGTGGCTCACTGAGCGCGTGAATGAGACGGTTGATTACTTCCTCGACAGTGAAGTCCCATCCCGTTAGGCGCTGCCCACTCCAGTTAATCCCCACCTGGAAGTCATCCTTGGCCAGATCCGGCAATGCCGCGCTTCGCCAATGGTCCAGCGTCATTGAAACGGCACGAAACTGAGGACCCCAAAGCTGAGCAGCCCGCTGCGCACGGGCCTCCGACGACCAATAGGGAAAAGCTGGTCGACCAGAACTTGAGACCGGGGTCGGACTGCCATCGTCGTCTCGAACCCACCAAACCGTACGAGTTCGAACGACCTCACGGAAGAAGGCCGCTGCCTGAGCCCCGCTGACGCTCACCTGAATCCTCCTAGATCGTCCCGATTTGAGCATTACGCTTGAGCACGGCATTAGAGGGCCCCAGTGTCGCGCTCATTCGCAGCATCAGTAACCGGGCGGGAGCCTACGGTATCCGCCAGGATCCATGAGGACATGATCCTCTGGCCATCGTGGTGTTAGCAACATACCACCATCTCGGTCGGGAATAGGTTCATGGCTCAGCTCCATTGATTCCCACGATCCATCCGGACGCTGTCGCTGGGGGGCCAACCCACGCTTCATACGACTGATGTTCGCGGCACCGTATTGGTCTGCGGCGTCCGGCTCCGCTGCTTCGTTCTTCCAAAACCGCTTACGCATGGTGGACATTGACGGCGCGACGCCATTCTTATTGGGCTTGGAGTAATCTTCGCCCACTTTCCAACGCCCACCGCAGCCACTGTTGTGAACGAGGACCGGTGTCTCGCCCGCCAGCACGTAGTACGTATGCAGGTCGTCAACCGTGAGGTTGTACGTACGGGCGCGCTTGGTAAAGGAGCGGTTCCCGGTGACGATGACAGTGTCGCCCTCGTCGGTGAGCAGGGTCATGCCCGGCTTGAGGTCTCCCGCTTCGACCCAATCTCCCTCCGACGGAGACCAGAAGGGGTGCTCGTACGTGGAGGTCAGCTTCTCGATGCCGTCCGCTGTCGCGATGGACAGCTCGTTGAAGTGCTTGTCATGCTCGGTGATGATCAGCCGTGTGACAGTTCTCGGCCCTGACTGACCCGTCTCGGGGTCGGTGGCAAGAACCTTGTCACCGACCTTCACTTTCTCGATGTGCTTGGTCTTGCCATCAGCCATGAGGACCTTGGTGCCGGGCAGGAAACACTGGAAGCAGTCGCCACCCCGGGGACCAGATCCTCTGCTGCGAGGGCCCGCACCCACTCCGGCGGAGCCGCCGGGCCCTTCCCCTGCAAGGCCGGCGACCGCAGCCACGTTCGCCACAGCTTCTGCGAGGTTCGGTACGTAGCGACCGCAGCCGCTGTCGCTCCCCATGTGCGCACAGGCAAGCCACCTGAGATGCCGGATGATGTTCTGGGTGACCAGCTCGTCTCCGTCTTCAAGCAGGCAGCTTGTTCCGGCTTCCTGGCACCAGGTCTCAACTTCCTCGTAGAACTGGTTCGCGTACTGGGGTGCGTTCTTCCAGCTCCGAGGAACGAATTGGCCAGGGTAGATCTCGTAGTTGTTCTTGATGAAGGTGGCCGAGTGCACGTTCCCCGCCGCCTTTGCCGCCTTGTAGTTCTGCGATTCCTTCGGGTGCGACGGCGGCGCATGGGTCGGCGTGTGGTTTTCATGGTTCGGTGTAGGCCTGGTGGGGCAGTCGATGAAGGGGCAGAGGCCTGTGGGGTCGCTCTTGCTGACCGGGCCGTTGCCGCTGTATGCGTAGCCGTTCATCTGGAGCGGATTCGCGATGTCGATGATCGGGTCCGCTGAGATGAAGCGGCCCGACGCCTGGTCGTACTCGCGGGCGCCGATATGGGTCAGCCCGGTGGCCGCGTCGTCAATGCCGACACCCAAGTAGCTGCGCTTGTTGGGCCAGCTGGTCGGCTTGGTACCCCGGATCTCGCCGTACGGCTTGAAGGCGCGGCGGGTTACCGCCTGGCCGCTCGCCACCTCCACCGACGTGTTCGCGGTGCCCAGGTGGTCCGCGAGCAGGACGCTCAGCTTGTGGCCCGTCGTCGCACCGCCCGTCGCGGTACGGACGACCGCCGGAGCACCTGCCTGCGCATAGGAACGGGAAGCCTTGGTGATCGCACCCGTGGCGTTCGTCGTCACCTCGGTCTCGCCCAGGTAGAGCGTCGAGCCCGACGGAGAGTTCTCCAGGATGCGGTTGCCGGCGGCGTCGTAGACGTACGTCGTCTTCTTGCCGTCGTCGGTGATGGTGTCGAGCTTGTTCTCGGAGGTCCAGGTCAGGTTCTGTGTGGTGGCGGGCAGGTCACGGGTCTCGGTGTTGCCCACGGCGTCGTACGTGTAACTGCTGCCGTTGCCCGACGGGTTGGAGCTGACGGACTTCATCGTGTGCGGCTGGGCTGTGGTGCCGTAGCCGTACGTGTAGGTGACGTTCTTGGTCGCGTCCGCGGGGTCGTGTTCCGTCAGCGTGGCGCGGTTGCCCAGCCAGTCGAAGGTGAAGGACTGACGGTACGCCGTCGTGCCCGCGGCCACGGTTGTCGCGTCGGGGGCCGTGGCCGCCAGGGTCGACGACAAAGAAGTGTCCGGGCTGGACTTGTCGCTCGCCGTGTCCGGGGCGTGGGCCACCGGGCCGGAGGAGTTGCGGTAGTCGGTGCGATAGCCCCACGTCGTGCCGTTCGACGCCTTGCAGCCGGTGGCGTTGCCGGCCGGGGTGATGTTCGACGTCCAGGCGTTCACCAGCTCGCCCATCACGTCGTACGTGAAGCACTGGGTGTCCCACGTTTCACCCGAAGCATCTGACAGCTTGCGGGAGTTCGACGTGATGGTGCCGGTCACGTCGAAGGAGTAGTAGCTGTCCGCGATGCGGTGCGGACCGGACGTCTCGCGGTCGGTGACCGTGCGCTGGAGGCTGCCCGTGTGCGGGTCCACGAAGTTGGTGGTCCAGACCCGGTAGGGCTGAGAGCCGGAGACCGTCCGCAGGACCTCGCCGTACGGCGAGTAGGTGGCGTCGGACGTGTACCAGTTGATGCCCGAGGTCGACTCGGCCAGGCCGTCACCGTTGTAGCGGGTGACGACCTTCTCCTTCGCCAGTCCGCCCACGGCAGGCAGGGTGACCGACTGCGGCTTGCCGGTCTGGGTGTACGTGTACGCGTACGCGTACGTGCCCGCCAGGCCGGCCGTGAGCGTGCTCGACGGGATCACCGTCTCGCTGCCCGTGGGGCGGTAGTCGGTGTCGTAGCCGGTGACGCGGTTGATGTAGTCGCCGTTCGCGGTGTGCCGGGTCGAGGCGACCGGCTGGCCCAGCGCGCCCGGCAGGCTGTCGTACGTGAACGACTTGACCGGGGCGGCGGTTGCCGAGCCCTCGCGGACGAACTTGACCCGGCCGAGTTCGTCGTACTCCGTGTACGTCGTTCTCGACTTGGCGTCCGTCACCTTGACCGGGCGGTCGGCGTCGTCGTACCAGGTCTCCGTCCTGCCGGTGTCCGGGTCCGTGGTCGACGTCACGCGCCCCCGGGCGTCGTACGTGTAGCTCCAGGTATTGCCTGCCGCGTCGGTGACCTTTGTGCGGTAGCCGCGGGCGTCGTACTCGTACGTCGTCTTGCGGCCGCTGTTCTCGGAGGTGGCGGAGTTCCAGTTGGTTGAGGCGGCGTTGTCCTTGTAGTGACGGATCGCAGTGATCCGGCCAAGGGCATCGGTGTACGTGCGCGTCTGAGGGGCGGTCGAGCCCGCAGGGTCCGTGAAAGCGCTGGTGTCGTCGTAGAAGGTGTACGACAAGTAGTCGCCCCGGTAGGCATCGCCGTGGTACGTCAGCTGGATCGACGGCCGTTCCAGACCGTCGTAGCGGTACTCGACCCGGCTCGGGATCAGCGCGTTCGATCTCGGCGCGAACAGTTCGGCCGCCGGCTCGCCCTTCGCGAGGTAGCCGCTCGTCTGCTTACTTACCAGGCCATGGTCGTCGTACTCCGTGTCAGTGATGATCCGGCCGGGGCCATGCGCCTCGGACTGGGTCTGGACCTGCCGCATGAGGCCGTCGTAAATCGTCACCTGACGGCTGTACGTACCGTCGTCCTTCAGCGTCTTCGTGGTGACTGCGGCGGGCCTGGTCTCGGCGGAGGTGGCCACCGCCGGCTGGTAGGCGATCTCCACGTCGGGGGACTTGCCGCCCGAGGAACGCGACGGCGACCAGCCCTTCACCAGGCGGCCGAGGGCGTCGTACTCGTTGCGGGTGACCCGGTTGTTGGCGTCGGTGACCGTGAGTGCCAGGCCGCGGCCCGGGTCGAAGGTCGTGGTGACGGCGTGGCCCTTGGCGTTGATCGTCTTCACCGAGGTGACCGGTCCGCCCGTGTCCCCAGGCGTGTACTGCGTCTCTGTGGTGCCGGCGTCTGGCTTCGTGACGGTGCGGACACGGCCCAGTGGGTCGTACATGGTCTTGGTGACGACCGAGTACGAGGTTCCCGCGCCGTTGACCCCGGCAGAGGAGGTGACCAGCCCCTTCGTCGGCGTCTCCCCGTACCCCAGGCCGTCGTAGCTGTTCTGGACCGCCTTGATGAGCTTGGTCGCCGGGTCCGCCGTGTCGTGTGCCGCGCAGGACGTGCCCGTACTGCGCTGCTCCTTCGGCAGACCGATCAGCCATGCGGAGGTGTTGTGCACATACGACGTCTTGGTACAGATCTGGTCGGCGAGGGTCTCACCGGTGCTGCCGTTCGGCTTGACGACGGCGGTCTCCACCTGGATCGGCAGGCCGTAGGTGTCGTCGACCGCCGTCAGCGTCCGCACGGCCTGCCAGCTGCTGTCGACCTTCTGGATCTCCTCGGTGCGCTCGATCCCGCTGCGGTGCGCGAGCAGCGGATCCATGTCCGTGCCGTTCTCGGCCTCCCGCGGACGGGACGCGGTCTGCTTCGACCAGGGGAAGTTGAGCGTGCGCGTGTGGACCCGCTTGTCGCCGTCCCGGTAGGTGATGGTCTCCGCCGTCATGCCCGCGTACTGCGGTGCGTCCTCGGCGAGCAGCGTGTACGTGCCGGTGGAGTCCTTGACCGTGCCGCCCACGCCCTGGAAGTACCGGGTCTCGGAGTACGACTGCGGCTGCGGGAAGTTGAGCTGGTTGCTGGTGCTGCTGCCCTTCGTGACGGCGACCTGACGGTAGCCGCGCCAGTCGCTGTACGTGCGCAGGGACGGGCGGGTGAACTCGTCGTCGCTCTTGGCCCAGGCGGGGTCCGTGTACTTGTACGTCGTGCGGATCGACTTGCCGTGGGAGGTGACCTTGTCGGTCTCGGTCACGGAGTCGACGACGTACTTGTTGAACCAGGACTTCGCGGGCGTCTTCTCGTCCCCGTCGGGCGACCAGCGGATGGGGTAACAGGTGCCGTTCCTCTCGCCCTTGTCCTCGGACGGTTCGGCCGCGCAGCCGCCCTTGTACTCGACCTCGATGTCACCGCCGTACTCCGTGGCGACCGTCCCGATGCGCGGGCGCGTGAAGGCGGGGCGCTGGTCCTTCGGGCCGCTCGGGACCAGGTTCGGCAGCTGGCGGTCCTTCAGGCGGTCGTGCAGGGGCGACGTGGAGCCGACCGAGTACTCGGCGAAGCTGACGCCGTCCTTGTGCTGGAGGGTGCCGGTGGTGTCGCCGGGGGCGAAGCCGCGTCGGGTGATCGAGTTCAGCCAAAGGCCGGGTGCTGTGTCGTACCAGTCCTCGGGGAAGGACTGGTGGAGCTCGTACGTGTCGACCTTGCCGGGGTCCGTCTGTCCTGCGCGGGCCGCCTTCGTCGTCACCGAGTCCAGGCGCATCTGCGTCCAGAAGGACGGGAACGACGGGCACAGCTTCGACGTGGCCTTGCAGTTGAGGTTGCCGGGGGTGTCCCACCAGGGGCGGTACGCGCCCGGGTCGTCGGTCTTGGCGAAGTTCGTCGGATTGCAGGCGGTCTCGGACTTCAGGCAGCGCTGCTCGGTACCGAACTCGACCATGGCGGCCGGCTTGGTCAGATCGGACGGACGCATGCCGTACTCGATCAATGTGGGGTAGGCGTAACGGTCGTACTCCTCGGGAGATGTGAACTTCTTCTTGACCGCGTAGTAGTTCGTCTCCTGCTTCCAGTTGACGACCATCGTGTTGCCGTGCACGTCGACGACCTTGTCCAGGCCCCAGCGCCAGGCCTGCTTCTTGCCGGTGCCGCAGCGGGAGTCCGCGAAGGCGGTGTCGTGGCAGGGTTCGCCGGGGTGGTTGCCGAAGACGGGGACCGTGGAGACGGAGGTCGTGTCGGCGTGGCCGCTGCCGACCTGGCTGAGGCCGAAGTAGTACTTGGTGCCGTCCCGGGTCGTGACGATCCAGTACTCGCCGTTGTTGTCTCCGTTGGTGCCACCGGTCCGGCGCTCTACGCGGGTGCCGTCGTCGCTCTGGGGACGGTAGATCTCGGTGTCGGTCTCGGGGTTGCTGCCCGCGGCCGCGTCCCGCACCAGCTCGACGCTCCTGCCGTTCAGAGACATCACGGCGTTGTACGACACCCAGCACAGGTCGGACGTCTTGTCCTTCTTGGCCGTGTTGTTGGGCGTACCGGACTTCAGCGCCTTGCGGTCGTCCTGGCAGGTGCGGTAGCGGCGCTCGATGTGGCCGGGGTCGTAGTCCCAGCCTTCTCCGATCCAGGAGGACTGGGGAGAGGAAACCGCGACTCGGCCGTCCACCGTCTGGGAGTTGTAGGTGAAGGAGACGTTGGGAGCCGGGCCGGCCGGAGCCGCCGGGATCGTCAGCGGGTACGACCAGGTGAACGCGCCCGACGAACCGCCCGCCTCCCACTTGCCGTTGGAGACCAGAGGCGTGGCTTTGAAAGTGCCACCCGCGCCGCCGCCGGAGTCCACCGCGCCGACGACGGCCGTGTCGCCCGTCGCGGCGACAGGGGTGGCCGAGGTACGGAACGCCGCCTGGGCGATCGACGGGCCGTCGGCCGTCGTGGTGCTCTCCGCTGAGGCCGGAGTGACCGTTCCGTCCGCCGCCGTATCGACCGTCGCCGTGATCGACTGGCTCTTGGTGTCGTTGGTCGTCTCCAGTTCCTCGTACACCTGGCACGCCTCGACGTCCGGCGTCGTCAGGTAGCACTCGGGGAACTGGACGAAGCGCAGCCGGGAGGCCCAGTCGGCGCCGTACAGGTTCTTGAATTTGGCGTAGTCGAGACTGACCGAGATCGGGACCGAGCCGGTCGCCGGCGCCTGAACCTTGACGACGGCGCCGTCGACACCCTGGGCCACGGGCGCGGTGCGGTCGAAGACCTGAACGGACCAGGTGCCAGTGGGGGCCGGCTGGTCCTGGGCCTGCCCGAGGCTGACGGGGAGGTCGTCAACAGGGGTCAGGGCGACCGGCTGGGCGGTCGTGGCCGTGCGGGCCGAGGCCTGGGTCGTGGGGGAAGCCGTCGCGCCGAAGCTCACCGTTCCGGTGTCGGGTGGCGGGGCTGTCGTGGTGCCCGCCGGGGCCACCTGCTGGTCCGGGGGGACATCGACCTTCAGGGTCTCCAAGTCCCGCTCGAAGACCTCGCCGGTAACGGGTTCGTCCTGGTCAAGCGCCAGAAGGTCCAGCGTCTCGCGGCCCTTTTCGGCGACCGACGGGTCGGGGGGCACCGCCAGCGACTGCGCGGGCAGGAGTCCCACGAGCAGGGCCGCCCCGATGGTGGGCACGACGGCCGTGCGCAGGCGACGCAGACGACGGCGACGGGCATGCGAAGAGCGACCGAACACGGCGAGGTCCCCCCGGACCACTCAAGGCGGGACCGGGATCGGACCACGCGTGATGGCGTATCAGATGTTGGAGATTTTGTGACGCTCCCATGGGGTTCCGCCAGATCGCCTGTGCGCATGTGGTGATCATCACGGTACGTAGCGACCCATAACGCCATGTGGATGCCGGACTTGCACCTATCTGAGGTAACGGAAGTAGCTGCCCGTACACGATCAATCGCTCGATTTATCGGTTTCTCCAGCAAACAGTCGCCGGATCACGGGCGTTGAGAGGTACTTCGCGGTGTTTGACCACAAGTCCGGGGTCGCAGAGGTGAGTTGACGTGGTCCACGCACAACCACCCTTACGGCTCTCGGAGGCGATCGGCTCAAAGGCCCTGCGCGCTCGCGAAGGGTGACGACAGCCCGCTCATAGGTCATCATCGGCTCGCCCGGCCGCGCCCTGTCCCGCGCCGGTTCCAACGGGGGGAAGGGGAGCTCGCCCGATGACGCGCAAGACGCGCAACTGGCGCCGTATGCCCGGACGTCGGACCACTGCCGCCATACTGACCGCGGCGCTCGCCGCTACTGGGATCACTTTCCTCGGCCTCGGGCTGGACGACTCCGGTCCGCGCGACGGGTCAGGCCGAGAGGTGAAGGCGAAGCCCGTGACCGAGGCCGTCGCGGTCGCGCGGGCGGCGAAGACCGGCAAGTCCGTCGAGGTCACCGCGCTGCGGACCGCGCACTCCACCACATGGGCGCGGCCCGACGGTCTGATGGCCAAAAAGCAGTACTCGTCGCCGATCCGGGCCAAGGTGGGCGGTGAATGGAAGGACATCGACTACAACCTCCACCGCACCAAGGCCGGCTGGGAGCCCAGGGCCACGAACGCACGGATCGTGTTCTCGGCCGGCTCCGCGTCGCGCGACGGGGAACGGCGCGCCTCGCGCTCCACGGTGCGCCGGGTCTCCCTGGTGAAAGGGCTGAAGAGCGCCGCCGCTGACGAAAGCGCGAGCCCCCTGGTCACCCTGACCGTCGACGGTCACTCGATCCAGCTCACCTGGCCGGGCACGGTCCCGGCCCCGATCATCGACGGGTCACGCGCGCTGTACCCCGAGATCTTCCCGGGCGCCGACCTGGTGCTGACGGCCGACGACGACGGGTTCGCCCAGTTTCTGGTCCTCAAGAACCGGCAGGCTGCGGCCGATCCGCGGGCCCGGCAGATCTCGTACGGCATCACCTCCGCAACGCTGAACTTCCGGCTGGATCCGGTCACGGGCATCGTCACGGCCGAGGACGCCTTCGCCAACGAGGTCGCGATGTCGCCGACACCGTTGATGTGGGACAGCAGCGGCCAGCCGGCCGTCACGGACGGATCGGTCGGTGCCACCGCCCAGCCCACCACGTCGGAGAGCCCCGCACCGAGCGAGTCGGCCACAGACGGGCCGAGCGAGAGCCCGAGCCCCACCGAGGAGCTCATTGAGACCGACGAGCAGGCGGACACCGCCCCCGAGACCTTGCCGGCCGCCACCGACGGCCCCGAGCCCTCTGTGTCCGAGTCCCCGTTGCCGTCCGCTCCGGCCGAGCCGACGCCCGCCCCCTCGCAGACCGGGTCGGCGGCCACGCTCAGTCTTCCCGGGCTCGACGGGCCCTCGCCCGACTCCCGCGGCGAACTGGTCGAGCCGAGCCTGTCCGGGGCGACCTGGACGCTCACTCCCGCCCTGGCCTTCCTCGACGACCCGGCCACCACGTACCCGGTCTTCATCGACCCGTCGGTGAAGAAGCACACGCAGAACTGGACCACCGCCTACAGCCGCCACCCGAACGCCACGTTCTACAACGGCAAGGGCTTCAACCGGGGCGGTACGCACGAGGCCCGCGTCGGCTTCGAGTCGGACACCTGGGGCACCTCCCGCTCGTACTTCAACATCGCCTTCGACAAGGACCTCAAGGGCACGAAGATCACCAGCGCGAAGCTGCGCATGCTGGAGACCTACTCCTGGTCGTGCAGTGCCCGTTCGATGAGCGTGCACCTCACCGGCCCCGTCAACGGCAAGACGAACTGGAAGAACGCTCCCAAGCTGCACGACGGCAACAAGTTCGCGACCAAGAGCTTCGCGCACGGATACAAGTCCGGGTGCCGGGACGCATACGAGACGTTCGACGTGCGGAAGGCGGCGCAGAAGCAGGCCGACCAGGGCAAGGAGTCCATCACCTTCGGCCTGCGGGCACGGGACGAGCACTCGCAGTACGCGTGGAAGAAGTTCCAGGCCGACGGGGACAACGCACCCGTGCTGGAGCTCGTCTACAACCGCAAGCCCACCATCGACTCCAAGTCACTCGACCTCGGCCCGGACGGCAAGTGCACCACCACCGAGCCGTACGTCCGCATGGGCTCGGGGAGCCTGACGTTCACCGCGCGGGGGTCCGACAAGGACAGCAACCTCGACTACCTCGACTTCGACCTGTGGCCGCACGGCAAGTGGGAGACGACGGGCGATCTGCTGGGCTCCACCGGCAAGGTCTCCGTCGGCGGTGACAAGGACACCGCACTGCGCACGACGACGGGCTTCGCCACCAGCAAGCTCACCAACGGCGCCCTGTACTCGTGGCGGGTGCGCGCCGTCGACGACACCGGTACCAGCTCGAACTACGCACCGGCCAAGACGCCGTGCCGCTTCGTCCTCGACACCACCGCGCCCAGGCCGCCGAAGGTCAGCTCCACCGACTTCCCCAACGCCGACGGCAGCGAGAACGGCTTCGGCAACGACGCCGAGGACGCCAACTGGTCCACCAAGAAGTTCGGCACACCCGGATCGTTCACGGTCCGCGCGCTCAACAGCGACGTCGTGCGCTACGAGTACGGCTTCAACTCGCCCGCGTACACCGGTACCCTCAACCGGACCGCCGGCACAGCAACGAGCGTCAGTGCGACCATCTCCAACGCCAAACCGCCGACGGCCGGGCCCAATGTGCTCTATGTCAGGGCCGTGGACGGTGCGGGCAACGTCTCGGAGGCCACGAAGTACTTCTTCTATGTCACGCCCAGGGACCAGGCCGACGCGCCCGGCGACTTCACCGGCGACAAGCTGCCCGACATGATGGTCGTCACCGAGGGCGGCAACCTGGGCATGTACCCCTCGCAGGCCACCGCCACCGACCTCAACAAGGGCAGCGGCGACCTGGACTACTCGATGCCCGGCGCCTACCGGGACAATCCCGATAAGGACCCAAACGGCGACGATCTGCCGCCCTACGTGGCAGCGCCCAGCGGTCACTTCAAGGGCGCCCTGATCACCCACAACGGCGACATCTACGGCGGCGACGGCCTCCAGGACCTGGTCGTCCGCGTCGGAGGCAAGCTGTGGGTGTACCCCGGCGACGGCTACGGCGCCGTCAACATCGACAAACGTCGGGAGATCCTGCTCCCCGAGGGCGCCCCGAGCCCCGCCGCACTGACCCAGTTCGTGTCGGCGGGCGATGCCACCGGGGACGGCCGGACCGACTTCTTCGCCACCATCGGCGACGAGTTGTGGGCCTTCACCGGCTACCACGGAGCCACCATCGACCAGGCGACCCGGCTGTGGAGCTCGGGCTGGACCAGCCGGGACATCGTCACCGCCCTGGACGTCAGCGGCGACGGTGTCACCGACCTCGTCTACCGGTCCGACACATCGGGCAAGCTCTGGCTGCGCAAGGGCATCGCAGCCTCCGGCGGCGGGGTCAGCCTCGCCTCCCTGGGCAGCGCCGGAAGTTCGGCCGGGGGTGAGGACAACGAGTACGGCGCCTCGGGCTGGGCGGTCAGCAACTTCCCGCTGCTGATGGGCACTCCCGACGCCAACGGCGACGCCATCCCCGACATATGGGCCGTGCGGTCGGACGGATCCGTGCGGCTCTACGCGGGCGGCCGAACGACGGTCGCGCCGGGGTCCGGCACGGAGATCATCGCGCCGGCGAGTTACTGGAAGACACGCATCGCGATCGGCTGAGGCGGCTCTTGGCCGCCAGTGGACGACAGGACGACACTGGCGGCCAGTTGCCTTACCCGCGCGCGTGCGCCTCGTTCAGTAGAACCAGACGACGAGCCTCACATGCTCCGGTCCATGCAGTCCGGCCAGAGTCCTCATCACGTCCCAGACGGGCGCCCAATGGCTGTCCGCCCCGGCGACCGCACTCCGGCTGCGTGTGCCCGACCCGTCGGTCTCGTCCCAGTCGGCGGCGATCAGCTCGGCCCAGCTGATCCATGTCGTGCCCCACACATGCCCGGGCCCGCCCTCGGCATGGAACCTGTCCCTGACCTCGCCCGAGACGTCGTCCGGCAGGCCCCGCCCCTCGGCCAATGGCCGGAATCCGAAGGAATTGCGCACGCCGAAGAGGCAGGCGAGTGCGTCGTACGCGTTACCGGTGTTGAGGACGAAGAGGTCGATGGCTTCGTGCCATAGCGCGTCCTCGTCGTCCTCTCCCCAGATCCTGGCGCCGGGTCTGCACTCGATCATTCCGCTCACGTCCGTGGACATGCCCGCATTCTGCGGAGGCCGGGCGGGATCTTCACCCCCGTTTCGCGCGGTGGCCTCCGGACGAGCGCCCTCGGGTGCCCTTCGTGCCCTTGGTGCCGTTCGGCCACAGGCGTGGGCTCCGCTTGGCCGCGAGGTCCTCGATCCAGCCCACTGCCACGATCATCAAGCCGATCAACGGCCACACCAGGAAGAACATCCAGATCATGTAGGTCGAGTCGAGCGCAGCCGTCGCTCGCTCGCTCTCCATGAACGGGAGGTCGTACAGCCGGTCGAGGATCGGGACCGTGGCCATGATGAGGAAGTTGTGCCAGAGGTAGATCGTGACGGCGCGGTTGTTGGACAGGGTGACCAGCTTGTCCCACTTTGCCAATCTGCCCGGCAGTTCCTGCCATGACGGGGAGTACTGGAGCAGGATCACGACGAAGCCGAAGGACCAGGTCGCCTGGGCCAGCGGGATGTCGTTGAGGTCCCAGCCGTCGGGGCCCAGGTGGCCGGACGCCCACCACAGGCCGAAGGCCATCACGAGGACCGAGCAGGAGACCGCCACATAGCGCGGGATCTTCGCCAGGATGCCCTCGTGGTGGGCGAAGCCCAGCACCCAGCAGCTGCCGTAGACGGCGAAGTCACTGACCGCGTTGCCCGTTTCGCCGGGGATGGAGACGACTCCCGTGCCCACGACCGCCGTCAGGCCCAGCGGGGCGAGCAGCGTCGGCCAAGGGGCCCTGCGGAAGGCCCAGAGGAGCAAAGGGGATGCCACGACGAACCACAGGTACGCCCGCAGGTACCACAGGGGGCCTGCGGCCTGGACGGCCCAGGTGTCCTCCAGCAGGCCGGACTTGGAGCCGATGTGCCAGGGGAACGGCGGTGCGCCCACGGGAATGATGTAGTTGATCAGGTCGACCAGGACCCAGGTGCCGCCGCCGTGGTCCGGGTCCTTCGTCGGATCCCAGCCGCCCGCGAACATCAACGCCAGCGCCACCGCGCTGAACGCCCACAGCGGGGGCAGGAGGCGGCGGATCCGGCCCCTGATCACGCCCCACGCCGGGCGGTTGAGCGAGCGGGCCATCAGCGAGCCGGCCAGGGCGAACATCACGCCCATGGACGGGAACAGCACCGTCAGCCACGCCCAGCCGAAGAGGTGGTAGACGACCACACGGACCAGGGCTATCGAGCGGAGCAGGTCCAGGTAGCGGTCCCGGCCCGGCTTGGCCTGCTTGCCCCGGTTTTCCTGCTCGCCCTGGTTCTTGGGCGCGGGTGCGTCAGCGGGGGGCTCCGGGGCCGGTTCCGTCGTGCGTTGTTGCGGGATGCCGTACGGCGTCGTCCCCGCGGGCTGGTATCCGTGCGTCATCCCACCGGCCTCCGATCACCGTCACGCGTACCTGCCGCCCGCTGCCGCGGCACCGGTCCTCCGGGTGCCTCGACGACACCCGTGCGGCGCAGCTTCTGCCAGCGCAGGCGGCCGCCGGTGAGGGCCGTGATCCAGGACTGGAGCAGGACGACGTACATGAGCTGGCGGTAGAGGATCTGCTGGAGCGGGAGCGAGATCAGGTGGGTCATGCGTTCCTTGTCGAGGCGGAAGGCGTAGGCGGCGCAGACCAGCTGGATGGCCAGGACGCCCAGCCAGGCGCCGATCGTCTTCTGCGTCGGGCCGAAGATCAGGCCGTAGAGGAGGAACACGTCGATCAACGGGGCGAGCAGCGGTGCCACGACCATGAAGAGGGACACCAGCGGCAGGCCGACCCGGCCGAAGCGGCCCGACGGGCCCTTCTCCACCAGGGCCTTGCGGTGCTTCCAGATGGCCTGCATCGTGCCGTACGACCAGCGGTAGCGCTGGGACCACAGCTGCTGGACCGACTCGGGGGCCTCGGTCCACGCCCGGGCGTTCTCGGCGTAGACGACACGCCAGCCGTCCCGGTGCATCGCCATGGTGATGTCCGTGTCCTCGGCGAGGGTGTCGTCGCTCATGCCGCCGACCCGTTCCAGGGCGGAGCGGCGGAACGCGCCGACCGCGCCCGGGATCGTGGGCATGCAGCGCAGGATGTCGTACATACGACGGTCCAGGTTGAAGCCCATCACGTACTCGATGTGCTGCCAGGCGCCGATGAGGGAGTCGCGGTTGCCGACCTTCGCGTTGCCCGCGACGGCGCCCACGCGCCGGTCGCCGAAGGGCTGGACCAGTTCGCGGACGGTGGACGGTTCGAAGACGGTGTCGCCGTCCATCATCACGATGATGTCGTAACGGGCGTTCGCGAGGCCGCGGTTGAGCGCCGCGGGCTTGCCCGCGTTGAGCTGGCGGATGACGCGGACGTTGGGCAGGCCCATGGCCTCGACGATCCGTGCCGTGCCGTCGCTCGATCCGTCGTCGACGACGATCACCTCGATCGGGTGCTCGCTCGCCATCAGGGAACGGACGGTGTTCTCGATGCACTTGGCCTCGTTGTACGCCGGGACCAGCACCGACACCGGTTCGGTGACCGGCGGTCCCCAGCGGAAGCCGCGGCGGCGCACCCGGCGGGCGTGGATGCCCGACAGCAGCAGCATCAGCAGGAAGCGGCTGATGACCAGGAAGCCGATGACCGCCAGGCCGACCACGAGGACGGCCGTGATGTTGTCCGACGCCTGGACCAGGAAGATCCAGGCCTTGCCCTTCCACTCGTCGAGACCGGTGACCCGCGTGTGCGCGCTGGGGGCGTCGAGAGCCTCGGTGAGGTTGTCGAACTCGTACCCCGCGGCCTTCATGTCCGGGAGGAACTTGTCCAGCGCCTCGACCGTCTGGTGGCGGTCGCCGCCGGAGTCGTGCATCAGGACGATCGCGCCCTTGCCGCCCTTGGGAGTGGCCCGGCGGATGATCTCGTCGACGCCCGGCTTCTGCCAGTCCTCGCTGTCGGTGTTGTTGACGACGGTGATGTAGCCGCGTTTGCCGATGTACTCGGTCACCGGCCAGGACTTGTTGTCCATGGCGTCGGCGAAGGAGGAGTACGGCGGGCGGAAGAGGGACGTACGGATGCCGGCCGCGCCGCTGATCGCCAGCTGGTTCTGGGACAGCTCCCAGTCGATGCGCTTCTTCGACTGGAAGGAGAGGTCGGGGTGGTTGAAGGTGTGCAGGCCGACCTCGTGGCCCTCCTCGACCATGCGCCGGACCAGGTCCGGGTAGCGCGAGGTCATGGTGCCGGTGACGAAGAAGACGGCGTGCGCGTCGTGCTTCTTCAGTACGTCCAGGACCCTGGGGGTCCAGGTCGGGTCCGGGCCGTCGTCGAAGGTGAGGACCAGTCGGTGGTCCTGCAGGCGCAGGCTCTCGGTGCGGCCGCTGCGGGTGTCGATGACGGGGCCGCCGTTGAGGATCTCCTCCGGCACCTTGTCGGCGGAGGCCTCCGGCTGGATGCGGTGGTCGGCCAGGATCTCGTTGTGCACGTACCCCCGCAGCATCAGCATCGCCATCAGCGCGACGAGGACGAGCGAGGGCAGCAGCAGGCGCATGGGCACGCGGCGGCGCCGGGAGCCGTCGCGGGCTCCGTGTGCGGGCCCGGGACGGCGGGTGCGGGAGGCCATCAGAGGGTGTGCTCCGGGGACAGTGCGGCGGACGAGGAGGCGGTGTCGTCCCGCTCCTGGGCGATGGGGGTCGGGTCGCTCCGACCGTCGGCGACCGTGCCGGTGCCGGGGTCGACGGTGGTCGGCGGGTCGGTCGGCACCTGGGTGGCGCCGCCGTCCGTCGGGGTGGGGTCGGGGTCGCCGGCGGTGGGCTCGGTGGTCGGATCGGGGTCCGGGGCGGGATCCGTGCCCGGGTCAGGGGCGTTCCTCGTCGTGCTCGGCCTGGGGTCGGCGGACGCGGCCGGGTCCTGGGCACCGGCGGACGCGCCGGGTGCGGTGGCGTCGGCGCCCGGGGACAGGGACGTACCGGAACCGGCCGTCGGGGAGGCCCCCGGGGAGACGCTGCCGGTGCCGGAGGGCTGCGGTGCGGACTCCGCGGGCAGCGGCGGGGTGTCGACCTGGCCGGCCGGCTGCTCGTCCTTGGGACCCTCCACGGGCAGCCAGGGAGCGTCGGAGGTGCCGGACAGGAGCGTGGCGAGGATGACCACGGCGTAGACCGCGCAGGCGAGGCCCACGGCCATGCCGATACGGCGGTAGAGGCGGCTGCGGCGGCCCGACTCGTCGACGAACACCGGCCCGTCGGAGGCGTCCGCGCCGCCGCCCGGAGCGCTCTTGGCCGCGCGCAGCATGTTGTCGAGGTGCAGGCCTACGCCGTCGAGCTGGACGGTGACCTCGTGGGGATCGTGCGTGGCGCCGGACGCGGCGGGCTGCGCGGACTCCTCGGGCTCGCTCCACGGGTCGCGGACCGCGGAGGCACGCGTCTCGGCGGGCGCCGGGAACGCGTCGGTTTCGGGGGACGGGAAGCCCCTGGTTTCAGGGGACGGGAAGGCCCTGGTCTCGGGGGACGGGAAGGCCCTGGTCTCGGGGGACGGGAAGGCCCTGGTTTCAGGAGACCGGAAGGCGCTGGTTTCAGGCGACGGGACTGTGCCGGCTCCGGGCGACGACTCGTACGGACCGGCTCCGGGGGACGGGAATGTGCCGGCTCCCGAGGGCCGGAACCCGTCGGTTCCGGATGCCGGGACCGTGCCGTTCCTGGGGGTGGACGGCCGGTCGAAGGCCGACCACGCATCCCTCGTCCCGCCGGCCCGGCGCCCGTCGGCCGCCTCTCCGACCGCCGGAAGCACCGCGGTCTCGTCGGCGTCGGACGCGGCCGCCCTGGGACGGATGCGCAGGATCGCTGTCTCGTCGGCGCCCGCAGAGGCACGCCCGCCACCGTGAGGTATCTCCGTCTCCCTTGCCTCGGATCGGGAGCGATGGCCCTGACCGGGGACCTCGGTCTCCCCGGTCGCCGGAAAGGCCTGGGTGTCACCCCTGGCACCCCCCGCGGAAGCGCCGCCACCGGACCTGGAGGCGGCCTCGGGCCACTCCGGTTGGGCGTCTTCTCGCCAGTTCTTCACGTGCACGCACATCCCCCCACGGGACCGTTCTGGGTGCGCGCACGGCTCTGAGCACCGTCGCCGTACCGAGCCCCCACCCGGCCGAGCGCCCCCCTTTACCACACCGTGCTCAGGCCAAGAATGTAGCGCACGCGGAGGTTTCGTGGTTGCCGCGTGTCAATTGTGAGCGCTCCCAGCCGCCAGATCCATGGCCGGAATCCATCCCCCCGCGGGCCTGGCCAGCCAGCCTTCCTCGGCTGTGAGCTGCGCCGCAGCGCGTCGAAGGGCGTCGAACGCAGGGTGCGCCAAGCCCTTTCGCCACACCAGTGAGACGGGTGAGAGGGGCACGGGATCGGTCAAGGGGCGCAGCACGGTCCCGGGCATGGCCGGGAAGTCGATGACGGCGAGAACGGGGTTGCGCATCTTGGCCATGATCCGCTGGAACTCCTCGTCACCGACGGCGAGCGGCGCGGGCGGGGCGACGCCGATGCCCCGCCCGTCGAACAGCCGATGCGCGAGGTCGGTCCACTCCGGGGTACGGGGGTTGCCGGCGCCGGCGTACACGGTCTCGCCGGCCAGTGCGGCCAGCGGCACCTCCGGCAGCTCGGCCAGCGGGTGGTCCTCGGGCAGCAGGATCGCCATCGGCTCGTAGCGGACCGGCTGGTGGTCCAGGCCCGCCCGCAGCGCCGGATCCAGTCCCGCGAACCGGCCGAAGGACGCGTCCAGCCGCCCCGCGACGATCTCGCCGGCCGCGCCCGTCAGGCCGCTCTCGTAGCGGGCCATCAGCTCGTGCTCGGGGGCGATTTCGCGGGCCCGGTGCAGAACCCGGCGGCCGGTGACCAGGCCCGGTGAGTTCAGGTCCACCAGCAGGGGGCGGGCCTGGCCGAAGGCGGCGAGCAGGTCGTCCTGGGCCTGCAGGGCCCGGCGGGCGTACGGCACCAGCCGCTCGCCGTCGCCCGTCAGCGTGACCTGCCGGGTCGTCCGCACGAACAGCTCGGCGCCCAGCTCCCGCTCCAGCCGCCGTACGTCCCGGCTGAGCGCCTGCTGGGCGATGTACAGGCGGGCCGCGGCGCGGGTGAAGTGCAGTTCCTCCGCCACCGCGAGGAAGGCGCGCAGGAGGCGGGGGTCGAGGTGAGCGGGGTGGGCAGCGGGCATGCGGCGAACCTACAGCCCGACCACGACTTACAACACAGGTGCGTGAATCCGCGACGGACAGGTGTTGGACCCCTTGATCCACTCCGGGTGACGGTGGATCCATGCCGCACCAGCCCGCACAGCCCGCCAGGACAGTCCCCGGGAAAGCCCCCCTCCTCACCGTCACCGCCGACACCCTCGTCGCCGTCGACTTCGGCCCCCGGGCGGGAAGCCGCCCGCCCGGCCCGTACCGCCGGCTCTTCGCCCGCCCCGGCGCCCGTGCCTTCACCGCCGGGAACCTGATCGCCCGCCTGCCCATGGGCATGTTCAGCGTGAGCGCGGTGGTGATGATCGCCGGTTCGCGGGGGTCGTACGCCCTCGCCGGCGCGGTCACCGCGACCGGCCTCGCGGCGACCGCGCTGGTCGCCCCTTTCGTCGCACGGCTCGTCGACCGGTACGGGCAGGCCCGCATCGCCGTACCCGCCACGCTCCTCGCGGCGCTGGGCAGCCTCGCGCTGCTGCTGTGCGTGCGCTACGACGCCCCCTCCTGGACCCTCTTCGCCGCGTACGCCGCCACCGCGACCACGCCCAACACCGGGGGCATGTCGCGCGCCCGCTGGGCCCATCTGCTGAAGGGCGACAGCGAGTCCCTGCACACCGCGAACTCCTTCGAACAGGCCGCCGACGAGCTGTGCTTCATGCTGGGCCCGGTGCTCGCGGCGTTCCTGTGCGGGGCGTTCTTCCCGGAGGCGGGGACGCTGGCCGGGGTGGTGCTCCTCGTGACGGGCGTGCTGCTGTTCGCGGCCCAGCGGTCGACGGAGCCGCCGCCGCAGGGCCGTACGGCCGGGACATCCGGTACGACCGCCGCGTCGCCCCTTCGTGCCCCCGGCATGCCCCCGCTCCTGGCCGTCTGTCTCGCCATGGGCGCGGTGTTCGGCTCGACGGAGGTCGTCACCATCGCGTTCGCGGACGCGCAGGGACACCGGACGGCGGCGGGCGCGGTGCTCGCCCTCCAGGCGGCGGGTTCCTGCGCGGCGGGCCTGTGGTTCGGCCGGCTCCGGCTGTCCGGTCCCGCCGAGTACCGCTACCCCTGGTGCATAGCCGCGATGACCATCCTGCTGACGCTGCCCCTGCTCGCGGCGACTGTCACCGGCTCGCTCGTGGTGCTGGCCGTCGCCCTGCTGATCTCCGGCATGGCCACCGCCCCGACCATGATCACCAACATGGCCCTGGTCCAGCGGCGCACCCCGGAGGGCCGCCTGAACGAGGGCATGACCCTCGCGGTGACCGCACTGCTCGGCGGTATCGCGTGCGGCAGCGCGACCGGCGGGTGGGTGGTGGAGCACGTCTCACCGACGGCGGGTTACGGCGTACCGGTCACGGCGGCAGCCACGGCACTCTTCATCTCCCTCGCGACAGCGCCCCGTCAGGGGCGCGGGGAACTGCGCGACCAGCCCCCACGGCGCCGCAGGCAGAAGACGTCCCCGCGGCACCCCCATCCGCTCAACCCCGCGGAGCGACCCGCACGCGTGCAGGCCCCTTCGCCATCAGCGTGATCCCCGCCCCCAGCGGCACCTCCCCCGCCTCCGCGTCCTCGAACGCGAACTCCCGCAGCAGCACCGCAAGCCCGAGCACCGACTCCAGCATCGACAGGTGCTGCCCTATGCAGGCGCGCGGGCCGCCGCCGAAGGGGAACCATGCGTAGCGCGGACGGGCGGCCTCGGCCTCCGGCGTGAAACGGGAGGGGTCGAAGCGCTCCGGATCCACCCAGTACTCGGGATGGCGCTGGGTCACCCAGGGGCTGACCAGGACGTCCGCGCCGGCCGGGATCCGTACACCGTCGACCTCCGCCTCGGCGACCGAACGGCGGCCGATCACGGGCGCGGACGGGTACAGCCGCATGGCCTCCTTCAGCACCATCGTCAGATACGGCAGGTCCTCCATGTCGGCCGCGGTGGGCGCCCGTCCGCCGGGGCCGCCGAGCACCCGGTCGACCTCGGCCCGCACGCGCCGCTGCTCCTCGGGGTGACGGGCCAGGAGGTGCAGGGCGAAGGCGAGGGCGGTGGCGGTCGTCTCGTGGCCGGCGAGGAGGAAGATCAGTACCTGCTCGCGGAGTTCGCCGGCGTCCAGGCTGCCGTCCTCGGCGTTCTCGGCGTGCACGAGGAGGGTGACCAGGTCGTCCCGGTCGTCCCGGTCGTCGCGGCCGCGGCGGCTGTCGATGATGCCGTCGCACAGCGCGTACAGCTCGGCCTGAAGGCGTGCGGCCCGGCGGTTGGCCGGTGTGGGCCAGGTGCGCGGTGCCTTGAGCGGGGAGAAGCCGCGCTTGAGGGAGTACTCCTGGAGCGGGGGCAGGGTGCGCTCGATCACCTCGAACGCCTGCTTCACGTCCGTCCCGAAGACGATGCGGCCGACGACGTGCAGCGCGAACCGGTGCATTTCACCCACCAGTTCAACGGTCCCGCCCCGCGCTGCCCGCCACGCGTCCGCGAGCGCCGCCGCCTCCTCGGCCACCTGGTGGGCGTAGCCGTTCACCCGGCGCCGGGTGAAGAGCGGCTGCACGAGCCGGCGCTGCCGCAGGTACGCGTCGTCCTGGCTGGTGAGCAGCCCGTTGCCGACCGACTGGCGCAGTTCCTCGTAGAAGACGTTGTCCTTGCGGAAGTTGGCGGCCTGCGTCGCCAGCACCTGCTGGGCGCCCTCGGCGGAGAACACCGCGTAGAGGTCGGACCGCAGTCCCGGCGGCCCGGCCCGGAAGCGCACCACGTCGCCGTGGTCGCGGCGGGCCCGCAGGTAGGCGGCGAGGGGGTCGTTCAGCAGGTCGCTCATCGAGCCGAGCAACGGACTCCCCGTCACGATCGGCGCCTCGGCGGCCGTCCTCGTCATCGTCATGGCTCCCCCATTCCCGGATAAGCCATTGACGCACCTTCGGCCCGCACATACCTTCGCCATCGAAGCGCTTCGACAATCAGCGTCGAAGCGGTTCACCGACCGCAGCGCGGCATCCCCGTAGGCGCAGTCACGTTAGGACCCTCACATGAAGTTCACCGACGGCTACTGGCTGCTCCGCGAGGGCGTCACCGCGGCCCACCCCGCCGAAGTCCTCGACGTCACCGAGTCGGACGGCGCCCTGGAGATCCACGCGCCGACCCGGCCCATCCGCTCGCGCGGCGACCTGATGACGGGACCCGTCATGACGATCAACGCACACACGCCGATGCCCGACGTCATCGGCCTCACCCTCACCCACTTCGCGGGCGAGCAGCCCCGCGGCCCCGAGTTCGGGATCGCCGAGTCGGAGGAGACCGCCCCGCAGATCTCGTACGACGAGGAGCACGCGACCCTCACCTCCGGCGCCCTGTCGGTCCGGGTCGCCCGCACCGGCTCCTGGCACGTCGAGTTCCTCGCCGGCGGCCGCACGCTCACCTCCAGCGGGCACAAGAGCATGGGCATCATGCGGGACGCGAGCGGGGCGCACTATCTGCGCGAGCAGCTGAACCTCGGCGTCGGCACGTCCGTCTACGGCCTCGGCGAGCGCTTCGGCCCGCTGGTCAAGAACGGGCAGGTCGTCGACATCTGGCAGGCCGACGGCGGCACGTGCAGCGAGCAGGCGTACAAGAACGTCCCCTTCTATCTGACGGACGCGGGCTACGGTGTCTTCGTCGACCACCCGGGCAAGGTCTCCTTCGAGGTGGCCTCCGAGGTCGTCTCCCGGGTGCAGTTCAGCGCGGAGACCCAGGAGTTGACGTACTACGTCATCTACGGCCCGACCCCGAAGGACATCCTCCGCAAGTACACGGCCCTGACCGGCCGCCCGGCGCTGCCGCCCGCCTGGTCCTTCGGCCTGTGGCTGTCGACGTCCTTCACCACGTCGTACGACGAGGAGACGGTGACGTCCTTCGTGGACGGCATGCGGGAGCGCGAACTGCCCCTCTCCGTCTTCCACTTCGACTGCTTCTGGATGCGCGAGTTCAACTGGTGCGACTTCCAGTGGGACCCCCGGGTCTTCCCGGACCCGGAGGGGATGCTGGCCCGGCTGAAGGCGAAGGACCTGCGGGTCTGTGTCTGGATCAACCCGTACATCGCGCAGCGCTCTCCCCTGTTCGCGGAGGGCAAGGCGCTCGGGCACCTGCTGAAGCGGCCGGACGGGAGTGTCTGGCAGTGGGACCTGTGGCAGCCCGGCATGGCCCTGGTCGACTTCACCTCCCCCGACGCCCGCGACTGGTACGCCGCGAAGCTGGAGGCACTGCTCGCGCAGGGCGTCGACTGCTTCAAGACCGACTTCGGCGAGCGGGTGCCGATCGACGTGCGGTGGTCCGACGGCTCCGACCCGGAGCGGATGCACAACTACTACACGTACCTCTACAACCGCACCGTCTTCGACGTGCTGCGCAAGCACCGCGGCGAGGAGGAGGCGGTGGTCTTCGCCCGCTCGGCGACCGCGGGGAGCCAGAAGTTCCCGGTGCACTGGGGCGGCGACTGCGAGGCGACGTACGAGTCGATGGCGGAGTCGCTGAGGGGCGGACTGTCGCTCGGCCTGTCCGGCTTCGGGTACTGGAGCCATGACATCGGCGGCTTCGAGGGCACGCCGTCACCGGCCCTGTTCAAGCGGTGGCTGGCGTTCGGTCTGCTGTCGTCCCACAGCCGCCTGCACGGGTCGTCGACGTACCGGGTGCCCTGGCTGTTCGACGAGGAGTCGGTGGACGTGGCCCGCCACTTCATCCGGCTGAAGCTGCGGCTCATGCCCTACCTCTACGAGGCCGCCCGCACCGCCCACACCGAGGGCCTGCCGATGATGCGGGCGATGGTGCTGGAGTTCCCGGACGACCCCGGGTGCGCGCACCTGGAGCGGCAGTACATGCTCGGCCCGGACCTGCTGGTGGCCCCCGTCTTCAGCGACGAGGGGGACGTCTCGTACTACGTCCCCGAGGGCACCTGGACCCACTTCCTCAGCGGGGAGACGGTGACCGGCCCGCGCTGGGTACGTGAGCGCCACGACTTCAGAAGCGTGCCGCTGCTGGTGCGGCCGGGTGCGGTGATCCCGCTGGGCGCGGTGGACGACCGGCCCGACTACGACCATGCCGACGGGGTCACGCTGCGGGCGTTCGGGTTGGAGCGGGGCGCACAGGTGACGGTGCGGGTCGGGGAGGTGGCCTTCACCGTCGTACGGGAGGGTGACACGCTGCGGGCCTCCTGCAGTGACCCGTCCGCGCCCTGGGGACTGGCGGCGGGTGAGCGTGAGGTGCGGGCACGGGCGGGGACCGGGTTTCTCGCCCTGGAGCTGGGCTGATGGTGAAGATCACGGACGTGGCGCGGCACGCCGGGGTCTCCCCCAGCACCGTGTCGTACGCGCTGAGCGGCAAACGCCCGATCTCCGAGGAGACCCGCCGCCGCATCGAGGAGTCCGTCCGCCGGCTCGGCTACCGCCCGCACGTCGGCGCCCGCGCGCTGGCGAGCGGCAGATCGAACGTGCTGGCGCTGGCGGTGCCGCTGCGGGCCGGGATCGACGTGCCGGTGGTGATGCGGTTCGCGGTGTCGGTGGTGACGACGGCGCGACAGTACGGCCATGACGTGCTGCTGATGACCCAGGAGGAGGGCGAGGAGGGGCTGCGGCGGGTCACGGGGACGGGACTGGTGGACGCGCTGGTCGTGATGGACGTGCAGTTGGACGATCCGCGGCTGCCGCTGTTGCGGGGGCTGGACCGGCCGTCGGTGCTGATCGGCTTCCCCGCGGATTCGTCCGGTCTGACCTGCGTCGACCTGGACTTCATGGCGGCCGGTGAAGCGTGCGTGGAGCATCTGGCGCGGCTCGGGCACCGGGTGGTGGCGCTGGTGGGGTCGCCGCCGGAGGTGTACGTGCGGGGGACGGCTTTCGCGCAGAGGGTGGTGCGGGGGTTCACGGCGGCGGCGGACCGGAACCGGCTGACGTCCGTGGTGCGTCCGTGTGAGGCGTCACCGGCGGCGGCACGTGCGGTCGCCGGGCAACTGCTGCGGGAGCACCCGGCGTTGACGGGTGTGGTCGTCCACAACGAGGCCGTCCTGGAGCCGCTGATCGACGCCTTCGAGGAGTTGGGGCTGCGGGTGCCGGGGGATCTGTCGGTCACCGCGATCTGCCCGGATGAGCTCGCGGAGGCGGTGCGGGTGCCCGTGACGTCGATCGCGTTGCCGGCCGCGGAGGTGGGGGCGCGGGCGGTGGAACTGCTGATGGGGAAGCTGAGCGGGAAGGCGGTGCCGGAGGCGACGTTGCTCGCGCCGAGGATGACGGAGAGGGGGAGTACGGGGCGGCGGGCGGTGGCGTGAACTGTGGGTGATCGCGGTGCCGGGGCGGGGGCTGTTGTGCTGTACTTGGAAGCAGGCAGGGCCCCCGCCCGGACCGTGTGACCGGGTGGTGGCCCAAGGTCAGCAGGAGCTTGCCGGATGTCCCCAGACCGTGTGGGGACATCCGGCTACCTCTGGCCCACCGGAAAAGGTGGGCCCCCGCTCGGATGCGACCGAGCGAGGGCCCAGGCTCAGCAGGAGCCTGTCGGATGTCCCCATGCCGTGTGGGGATATCCGGCTACCTGCTGAGCCACCAGAGCAGCCACCTCCTCGCGTGCCTCGCGGCCCGTTCCGGCAAGAGCCGGATCAGCCGCATGACGAGAGTCGGTTTCTGCCCCTCGTGACGGCACATGCTGGGGCGTCCTCCCTTCGACGTGAGGCGGCCAGTCACGGTCCCGGGACCGCTCTCGTCGGGCCGGGCCCCGAGGGGACGGGGCCCGGAGTGAAGGGAGGACGCACCCAAAGGTGCGTCACAGCCGCAGATACTACCGGCTACGGAGCGCTGTCATGCAACTACGCACAGCTACGCGGAAGTTCTGCGGCTGACGTCTCAACCGTGCCAGGCCCGCGGGCAGTTGTAGGCCCGGGTCCGTTCCGGGCGACTCCAGCGGGCCGTGGTGGGGCGGTGCGGGGCCGGTTCGTCCGCAGCCGTCAGGCGCAGGGTCAACACGGCTGTGAACGCCGCGAGTTCCTCGGCGCTCGGCTCGCCCCGCAGGACCCGGAAGGACGTGGCGGCGAGAAGGTCGGAGGGCGTCGGGCTCGGGGTCGGGGTCGAAGTCGCGCTCATGATGCCTCCTACTGGGGCGGGTTGCCGTGCTTGCGGGTGGGCAGGGCGGTGGACTTGGCGGTGAGCATCGACAGGGAGCGGCTGAGGATCTGGCGGGTCTCGCGGGGGTCGATGACGTCGTCGACGAGGCCGCGCTCGGCCGCGTAGTAGGGGTGGACCAGTTCGGTCCTGTACTCCTTGATCTTCTGGCGGCGCATCGCCTCGGGATCGTCGGCGGCCGCGATCTCCCGGCGGAAGACGACGTTCGCGGCGCCCTCCGCGCCCATCACCGCGATCTCGTTGGTGGGCCACGCGAGGGCGATGTCGGCGCCGATGGAGCGGGAGTCCATGACGATGTAGGCGCCGCCGTAGGCCTTGCGCAGGACGACCGAGACGCGGGGCACGGTGGCGTTGCAGTAGGCGTAGAGGAGTTTCGCGCCGCGGCGGATGATGCCCTCGTGCTCCTGGTCGACGCCGGGCAGGAAGCCGGGCACGTCGACCAGGGTGATCAGCGGGATGTTGAAGGCGTCGCAGAACTGCACGAACCGTGCGCCCTTTTCGCTCGCCCTGATGTCGAGCACACCGGCCATGGAGGCGGGCTGGTTGGCGACGATGCCGACGACGTGCCCGTCCAGGCGGGCCAGCGTGCAGACGATGTTGGTGGCGAAGGCGGCGTGGACCTCCAGGTGGTCGCCGTCGTCGACGATCTCCTCGATCACCTTGCGGATGTCGTAGGAGCGGTTGCCGTCCTCGGGGACCAGGTCGAGCAGTACGTCGCCGGGGCGGTCCGCGGGGTCGGAGGCGGGGTGGACGGGCGGCAGTTCGCGGTTGTTGGACGGCAGCAGGGAGAGGAGGTAGCGGACCTCTTCGAGGCAGGTGCGCTCGTCGTCGTAGACGAAGTGGGCCACTCCGGAGGTGCCGCCGTGCACGTCGGCGCCGCCCAGGCCGTTCTGGGTGATCTCCTCGCCCGTCACCGCCTTCACCACGTCCGGGCCCGTGATGAACATCTGGGAGATGTCGCGCACGGCGAAGACGAAGTCGGTCAGGGCGGGCGAGTACGCCGCGCCGCCCGCGCACGGGCCGAGCATGACCGAGATCTGCGGGATGACGCCGCTGGCCTTGGTGTTGCGCTGGAAGATGCCGCCGTAGCCGGCGAGGGCGGAGACGCCCTCCTGGATGCGGGCGCCCGCACCGTCGTTGAGCGACACCAGCGGTGCGCCCGCCGCTATCGCCATGTCCATCAGCTTGTGGATCTTCTGGGCGTGGGCCTCGCCCAGGGCGCCGCCGAAGATGCGGAAGTCATGGGCGTAGACGAAGACCGTACGGCCCTCCACCGTGCCCCAGCCGGTGACGACACCGTCGGTGTACGGCTTCTTCGCCTCCAGGCCGAAGCCCTGGGCGCGGTGCCGGCGCAGGGCCTCGACCTCGGTGAACGAGCCGGGGTCGAGGAGGAGTTCGATGCGTTCGCGGGCGGTGAGTTTGCCCTTGGCGTGCTGGCGCTCGGTGGCCTTGGGGTCGGGGCCCGTGCGGGCGAGCTCCTTGATGGTGCGCAGCTCTGTGAGGCGGTCCGTCTCGGGGGCGTCCGGGGCGGTGTCGAGCACGGGAGCCGCGGGAGCTTCGGTCGTCACGGGAGCTTCGGGAGCCACGGGAGCTTCTGGGTCGGTGACGGTCATGATGCCTGGGCCCTTTCCTTCCTGTTCCTGGTGTCGATGAGGGCGTGCGTGCGGACGGAGGACGGATCGTGGGCGCGCAGCACCGTGCGCAGGCCCGGTTCGACCTCGGAGATGCGCTCGACGGCGTCCCGGGCGTAGAGCCACTCGGCGGGCACCGGGTGCATCGCGGCCCGCCAGTCCTTGTCGCCGGCCAGCGCCGCGGCGCCGACATGGCCGTCGCAGAGCGGCATGTTGCGCACCGTCCAGCCGGTCGGGCGCCAGGACTCGGCGGCCTCGCCCAGGTAGTCGAGGTCGGCCGCGCGGGCGAGTCCGGTGCCGAGGCCCTTGAGGTACGCCTCCTTGCGGGACCACAGCCGGGCGAAGGCCGTCTGGCGCCCGTCGGTCGGGATCCGGGTGATCTCCTGGCGCTCGGCCGGGTGCAGCAGGGGCAGACAGGTTTCGACGGTCTCCGGTGACGGCAGTGCCTGGACGTCGACGCCGACCCGGGTGCGGGCCACCGCGACCAGGGCCAGGCCGTGGCTGTGGGAGAGCGAGAACTCGGGGGCGCCCGGCAGGTCGACCAGGACCGGCCGGCCGTGCCGTTCCCCGCACTCCTCGCACCACTCCCGGCCGAGGGGCAGCCGCCGGGGTGCGACGCCGGTGTAGACCGACAGCACCCGGCGCAGGCCCACATGGGCGGCGGCGTACATCTGCCGGTCGCTGTGCCGACGGTAGGCGGCGGCGCGCCGGCGCTCGTCCTGGTCGAGTTCGCCGACCGGGACGTCGCGCGGCGAGGCGGGGGGCGGCAGCAGCCAGATGTGCAGGTCCGACGGGCCCAGCTCCCGGGCGGTGCGGGGGGTGTTCGGTACGAGGGGGAGGTTCACGGGCGACTCCGGGTTCCGGTCGTGGGTGCCTGCGTCCGCTCGGCCGGGGGTGCCCCGGCTCGTGCGTCGCTGCGGTCGGCCACCGCCGCGACGAGCGCGGCCGCCAGCGAGATCAGGCCGCCCGCCCACAGTGCGGAGCGGGTGCCGAGGTACTGGGTGACGGTGCCGACGAACAGGGCGCCGAGCGGGGCGCTGCCTTGCAGGATCAGGGTGTAGAGGGCCATGACCCGGCCCCGGTAGGCGGGGTCGCTGCCCAGTTGGATGCGGTGGTTGGCGGCCTGCGCGAAGTACAGGGACGCGAAGCCGGTCGGTACGAGCAGCACCAGCGCCGTCGGCAGGTTCGGTGCCCACCCCGTGGCCGCCGCCAGGGCGCCGAAGGCGCAGGCCCAGCCGATGACCAGGCGGGCCGGGGGGCGGCCGCGGCGCAGGGTGCCGGTGAAGGCGGCCAGCAGCGACCCGGCGGCGAGCGCGGCGGTGAGCAGGCCGAAGGCGGCGGCGTCGGTGTGGAAGACGGTGCGGGCCATCAGCGGCAGGGTCAGCTGGAGGTTCAGGCCGAACAGCGACACCGCCGCGAGCAGGGTCAGCGTCGCGACCAGGTCGGGCCTGGACCGCAGATGGGCCAGTCCCTCGGTGACGCGGGCGTCGCGCGCGGCCGGGCGGGGCGAGCGGTGCAGTTCGGCGGGGCGCATGGCGCGCAGTCCGGCCACGGTCGCCGCGTAGCTCGCCGCGTTCAGCAGCATCACGGTGCCGGTGCCGGCCGCCTCGATCAGCAGCCCGGCCAGGGACGGGCCGAGCACCCGCGCGATGTTGAAGTAGGCGCCGCTGAGCGCGGAGGCGTTGGGCACCAGGTCCGGTCCGACGAGCTCGGCGATGAACGACAGCCGGGCCGGCACCTCCACGGCGCCCGCGACGCCGAGGGCGAGCGCGAACACGTAGACGTGCCCCAGCCGGGCCGCGTCGCCGGTGACCAGCAGGCCGAGCAGCAGCGCGAGCACACCGGAGACGACGTTGGCTCCGGTCAGCAGGGCACGCTTGTCGTAGCGGTCGGCGATACGCCCGCCGTACAGGGTCAGCAGCAGCATCGGCGTGAACTGCAGCGCGGTGACCGTGGCGAGGGCGGTGCCGGAGTCGCCGCTCAGGTCGAGGACGAGCCAGTCCTGGGCGACGACCATCATCCAGGTGCCGGTCGCGGACGCGATCTGACCGGCCGCGAAGAGCCGGAAGTTGCGCACGGTCAGCGAGCGCAGGCCGGTGGCCAGCAGCCCTGCGGACTTGTCCGGCGGGCCTGGGGACTTGTCCGGCCGTCCTGGTGTCCTGGATTCGGATGGGGTCATGGACCGTCCCGCTCCGGCAGGCACTCCTCGAAGAAGGCGAGCGCGCGCAAGTGGTAGGCGCGGGCCGTGCGCCCCAGGCTGATGTTGTGCCCGGCGTCCGGCTGCCGGTCGACGACCACACGCGGCGCGGCGCTGAGCCTCGCGCGCAGGTCGTCGAGGGCGTCGGCGTCGTGCCGCCACCACAGTTCGTGCTCGGCGAACGTCAGGCGTACGGGGACGCGCACGCGCGGGGCGAGCGCGTCGAACACCTCCGGCCAGTCCGAGGCGGCCCGCAACTCCTGTTCGGGGATGGGCTTCACGAGGGCGGCGCTGCGCTGGAAGGTGGCGGGCGGGTAGAGGGCGAGGCGGCCCCAGTTGTGCTTCCAGCGGGCCCGGTCGGGTCCGGCGAGCAGTTCCGCGGAGCGCGGGGCGTAGCGGTGGCCGCAGCCGGAAATGTCCAGGCCCAGCAGGTCGGCCGGCGGGGCCTCGGCGGCCAGCGTCAGGGCGAGCTTGCCGCCGAAGGAGTGCGCGAGCAGGAAGGTGCCGGTGCCGACGGGGTACTCGGTGTGGAAGTCGTCGAGCGCGGCCCGCAGGACGCGGGCCTGCCCGGCGAGGTCCAGGCCTTCGGGGAGCCCGGCGGCCGAGTCGCCGTAGCCGGGCCGGTCGACGGCGAGGACCTGGAACCCCAGATGCGCTCCCAACGCGCACAGTGAGGCGTCCGGTTGGGCCCCGCCGTCGAAGTACCCCGCGCTCATCCCGGCCCCGTGCAGCGCGACGACGGTGGCACGCGGCGGCGTGTCCTGAGGCGCGCTCAGCAGGGCCGACAGGGTGTGCCCGGCGGCATCCAGCGTGATCCGCCGCACGCGCGGGCCGACGGACAGGGACGCGGTGGTCATGGCGCTACGCCACCTCCGCAGTGCCGAACCAGTGGTGGAGGGCGGTGACGAGGCTGTCGATGCCGGCGGCGACGTCGGTCTCGGTGGCCTCGGGGGCAGCGGGGGTCGCCGCGGCGGCTGCCTGCGCCTGCGCGGCGGTGTCGTGCGGGTCGCTCATCGGGGCGGTGTCCTCTCCTCCGGCTGCCCAGGCCACGTGGCCGTCCGGGCGTACCAGCAGCGCCGTCGCTCCGGAGAAGACCTCGGGGGTCTCGGGGGTGGCCGTGACGACCGGGATCCGGTCGGCCCAACCGGCCGCACGCTCCCGGAGGCCGGCGTCGTCGGCGAGGTCCAGCAGGACACCGCGGGCCGGGTGGAGCAGGGCTGTGGTGGTGGTCTGCGTGCCGTCGGCCAGCCGGAGCGGGCGCGGGGGGAGACGCCGGCCGACGAGGGGATGGGCGCCGGGGGCGGAGCCGAAGTCGTAGGTGATGTCGAGGTGGCTGACGACGCCGGCCAGCCGGCGGCGGACCTCCGTGAGCTCCATCAGTTCGCCGAAGACCTTGCGCACGGGGTCGGCCTCGGCGCCGCCGAGGAAGATCATGCCCTGCGCGCGGGTGTTCATCAGCAGCCGGGCGCCGACGGGGTGCCGTTCGTCGTGGTAGCTGTCGAGCAGGGCGTCCGGCATGTCCCCGCGGGCCACCGCGGCCAGCTTCCAGCCGAGGTTGACGGCGTCCTGGACGCCCGTGCTGAGCCCCTGTCCGCCGGCCGGGAGATGGACGTGCGCGGCATCCCCGGCGAGCAGCACCCGGCCCTTGCGGTAGGCGGAGACCTGACGGGTGGCGTCCGTGAAGGAGCTGACCCAGTCGGCGCCGCCCCCGGCCAGCGACTCTCCGGTGATGCGCTCCCAGGCGGCCGCGACCTCGTCGAACTCCACCGCCTGCGGCCGGTCCCCGGCCGGGGTGCCGTCCTCGCACACGATGATCCGGTCGACGCCCGGTGCCAGCGGCGCGGCCATCACCATGCCGTTGTCCAGCCGCTCCCCCAGGAAGCGGGGGCGGATGTCGCAGCCGGTGACGTCGGCCAGGTACATGCGGCGCGTGGCCGGCAGCCCGGGGAAGTCGAAACCGGCCGCCTTGCGCACGACGCTCTGTCCGCCGTCGCAGCCCACCAGGTAGGCGCCGCGCACCCGCTGTTCGCCCTCGGGTGTGGCCGCGACGATCTCGACGCCGTCGGCGTCCTCGGCCAGCTTGGTCAGCTCCCAGCCCCGCCGTATGTCCGCGCCCAGCTCGCCGGCCCACTCCTCCAGGACGGCCTCGGTCTGCGACTGCGGGACGCCGCGCGCGCCGAAGTGGGCGTCCTCCAGGACGGTGTAGTCGAACTGCACGCCGCCGAAGTGGCCCATCGGGCTCTTCTCCAGCCCGCCGAACCGCGGCAGCAGCCCCCGCTGGTCGAACACCTCCATCGCGCGGGCCGTGAAGCCGAGCCCGCGGGACTGCCCGGTCGGCTCCGCCAGCTTCTCCACGACGACGACCCGGGCCCCGCCCAGCCGCAGTTCTCCGGCCAGCATGAGGCCCGTCGGCCCCGCGCCGACAACGATCACATCCGTGTCCACAGCGCTTCCCTCTCTGAGGCTCGCCCAAATCGATAGGAACATGTGCGACTTGCCATGACTTCTGGTGTTTCGAGGTCCCGCGGGGTCACAGCCCCGCGTCCGGCCGCCCGAACCAGTGGCGGATCGCCGCCGTCGCCGCCCACGGGTCCGCGCCCGCCCAGACGACATGGCCGTCGGGGCGGACCAGCAGCCCGTCGGCGCCGTGCAGCGGCTCGGCGGTGTCCGGTCGTACCGCCACCGGGGTGACCCGGTCGGACCAGACCTTGCCGAGCCAGCGCAGTTCGGCGCGGGCGGAGTCGGAGACGAGCAGCAGTCCGCGACCGTCCCGCAGCAGCTGCGCGACGCCGACCGGGCCGTCCGGTGTGGGCAGCGGGCCGAGAGGGAGGCGGGCGCCGAGCAGGGGGTGGGTGCCGCCGCCGACGGGGTAGCGGATGTCGAGTCCGGTGATCATCGCCGAGAGGTGGTCCCGGGCGGGCCCCGCGTCGATGAGCTCGCCGAGCAGGGTGCGCGCCGGCTCCACCTCCGGCCCGCCGAGCAGCAGCAGCGCCTGGGCCCTGATGTTGGCGAGCACCCGGCGCCCGACCGCGTGCCGCTCGTCGTGGTAGGTGTCGAGCAGCCCTTGAGAGGCGCGGCCGCAGGTCACCGCGGCCAGCTTCCAGCCGAGGTTGGCCGCGTCCTGGAGGCCGAGGTTGAGCGCCTGGCCGCCGCTGGGCATCTGGCGGTGGGCGGCGTCCCCGGCGAACAGCACCCGTCCGTGGCGGTAGCGCTCCAGCTGCTGGTTCGCGTCGCCGAAGGCGTTGAGCCACACCGGGCGCCCGCCGCCGAGGTCCTCGCCGGTGACCTGCCGCCATACGTCGACGACCTCGGCGAAGTCCGGCGGTCCCGTCCGCTGCCGGGCCGGGCGGCCGAAGGCGTGCACCATCACCCGGGTGACGCCGCCGGGCATCCGGGCCGCGATGGCCAGCCCGTGCTCCCGGCGCTCGAACCGCCGGTTCGGGATGTCGATCCCGGCGATGTCCGCCCGCAGCAGCTCCCGCCCGGCGGGGGTGCCGGGGAAGGCCGCGCCGGTCAGCCGGCGCACGGTGCTGTCCTCGCCGTCGCAGGCGACGACGTACGCCGCCCGCAGCCGCCGTATGCCGTCCGGGGTGTCGGCGGTGACCTCCACGCCCCCGCCGTCCTGGACGACTTCGCGCACCTCCCAGCCGCGCCGGACGTCCGCGCCGAGGGCCCCCGCCCAGTCCTGGAGGAGTTCCTCGGTCCTGGTCTGGGGCACCTTCCACTGGCCCGAGTACGGGCCGGGCACGGTCAGGTCCATCGGTACGCCGCCGAAGTGGCCGCGCGGTTCGCGCGGCGGGTCGCCGAGCGCGTCGAGCAGACCGCGGCAGTCGAACAGCTCCACCGTGCGGGCGTGCAGCGTGGAGGCGCGGGACTCCGTGGTGGGGGTGCGCAGCCGTTCCAGTACGACGACGTCGGCGCCGCCGAGGCGGAGTTCGCCGGCGAGGAACAGGCCGACGGGGCCCGCCCCCACCACGATGACCCGGGTGGCCCGGGAGGTGTCGGTGGCCATGGTCAGCGGCTCTTCTCCGCGTGGTCCCTGGCGTGGCCCAGCGTGGCGCGGCTGTTGGTGCTCAGCGCGCCCTGGACGTACTCGCGGGCGTCCTCGACCGTCGCGTCGGCGCCGAGGATGCGCTGGATGTTGTCCGGGTTGAGCACGACCGTGTGCTGCGAGGTGGCGGCGACGCCGCGCGGGTACTCCTCGAACGTCCACAGGCCGGTGTGCAGGGTCATCAGGGCCGGCAGGGTGACCTGCTTGTAGGCGATCGCGCGGTGCGGGAAGGTCACCCGGTACGACTTGGTGGTGTGCGTCGAGCCGTCCTTGGCGCGGGTGTCCATCTCCAGGACCTGAAGGCCGGGCGTGGGCTCCTCGAACTGGACGCGGGCCACGTGCGGCAGGCGGTCCACCCAGCGGTCGGCCTCGTTGATGAAGTCGTAGACGTCCTTGGCCGAGCCCTCGATCAGGACGGTGTCCTCGAAGGAGAAGGTGAGCTCGCGCGTGGCGTGGGCCCGCTCGACGTTCTCCTTCAGGGCGGCCAGCTCCGAGCGGGAGTTGCGGTCGACGGCCTCGTCGATCCAGGCGAGGCTCTCGGGGTCGTCGTCGATGGCGCGGTAGTCGTGCAGCAGCCGTACCAGCGACTCGCCGCCCGGCAGCTCCTCGATCACCCAGGCGCCGCCCATCGCGGCGACCGGGGGTGCGGAGACCTCCTGGCGGAAGGTGATCCGGCGGCCCTCGGGGTCCAGGGTGCGGCGCGAGGTCCAGCTCTTGGCGGCACCGTTGGCGGTGGCCCAGATGCGGATGCGCTCCTCGCGCTCGCCCTTCTCCAGGTGGTCCACGTGGATGGTGGGCGGGAAGATCCGCGGCCAGTTCTCCACCTCCGCGATCAGGCGGTAGACGGCGTCGGCGGGGGCCGAGACGGTGATCTCGTGCGCCACCTCGCGGGTCGTTGCTTCCGTCGTGGTCACGTCCTCGTCCTCTTCTTCCTCTTGTCGGTCCGGGCGGGTCTGGTCTGGCCGGGTGGATCCGGGCGGTCCGGGTGGGCCTGGCCTGGCCGGGCGGGCCTGGCTTGGCCGGGCGGGCCTGGCTTGGCCGGGCGGGCCTGGCTTGGCCGGGCGGGCCTGGCTTGGCCGGGCGGGCCTGGCTTGGCCGGGCGGGCCTGGCCTGGTGGATCCGGGCGGTCAGGCAGGGTCTGGCCTGGGCGGATGGATCCGGGCGGATCCGGGTGTGGATCAGGCAGGGGCAATCGGGCGGGGTCGGCCGAGCTTCCGGGCGGGGCCAAGCCCGGCGCGAGCCGGGGTCACGCCGGAATCAGGCGGGTTGGGGCTCAGCCGCCGGGGGCCGACGGAGTCGGGCCGAAGGCCGGTTCGGAGTCGTGCGGGATCGGGCCGAAGGCCGGTTCGGAGTCGTGCGGGATCGGGCCGAAGGCCGGTTCGGAGTCGTGCGGGATCGGGCCGCAGCCGGGCGGGAGCCGGCCGGTCCGGGCGGGTCTGGTCCGGCCCAGCGGATCCGGGTGGATCTGGATGGATCCGTGCGGATCCGGTCGTGTATCAGGCAAAGGCGATCGGGGCGGGGTCGGCCGGGCTTCCGGGCGGGGCCAAGACGGGCGCGAGCCGGGGTCGCGCCGGAATCAGGCGGGTTGGGGCTCAGCCGACGGGGTCGGGCCGAAGGCCAGGTCGGAGTCGTGCGGGATCGGGCCGCAGCCGGACGGGGAGCCGGCCGGAAGCCAGGCCGGAGGCCGGACCGCAGTCGGGCGGGGTCAGAAGTTGCCCAGGCCGCCGCAGACGTTGATCGCCTGGGCGGTGACGGAGGCGGCGGTGTCGGAGGCGAGGTAGCCGACCATCCCGGCGACCTCCTCCGGCGTGGAGTAGCGGCCGAGCGGAATCTTGGCCTGGAACTTCTCGAGGATCGCGTCCTCGGTGGTGTCGTAGGCGGCGGCATAGCCCTGGCGGACCCGCTGGGCCATGGGGGTCTCGACGTAGCCCGGGCAGACGGCGTTGACGGTGATGCCGGTCGGCGCGAGTTCGTTGCCGAGGGCCTTGGTGAAGCCGACGACGCCGTGCTTGGAGGCGGAGTAGGGGGCGCCGAGGACCACGCCCTGCTTGCCGGCGGTGGAGGCGATGTTGATGATCCGGCCCCAGCTGCGGCCGCGCATGCCGCCGGTGTTGAGCACCTCGCGGGTCAGGCGGAACACGCTGTTGAGGTTGGTGTCGATGACGTCGTCCCACAGCTCGTCCGCGAGGTCGGCGGTGACCCCGCCGCCGCTGCGCCCGGCGTTGTTGACGAGGATGTCGACGGCGCCGAAGCGGTCGACGGCGGCCTGCACGAAGGCACGGACCGCGTCCCGCGAACGGACGTCCACCGCGGCGCCGTCCGCCTCTATGCCCTCCTCCTGGAGCTGCTTGACCGTCGCGGCCACGTTGTCGGCGTCGCGTGCGCCGATGAACACGCGGTGCCCGGCGGAGCCCAACTGCCGGGCCGCCGCCAGGCCGATGCCACTGGTGGCCCCGGTGATCAGTGCGACCCGCTGCGTCTGCTGCGGCATGCTCTTTCAACTCCCTTGGTGGAGGACTGCGAGAACTTCAAGGACTGCGAAAACTTCAAGGACTGCGGTAACTACGACTGCGAGAACTACGACTGCGAGGGCTACGGGGAATGCGAAGGGTGGGGGGCACGCCGCCGCCGGTCGAGTGGGGGGTCCGGCGGCGGCGAGATCGTGAAATGTCGGGTAGGACGAAGCGTCAGGCGGCGGCCTGCGACCCGTCCCCCAGCTGGGCGTTGACCGCGTCGATGAGGGCGCGCGGCGTGTTGCTCTCCGACAGGACGTCGTCGTCCAGGACGATGCCGTACTCGCGCTCGATGCGGCCGCCGGTCTCGAGCAGCGCCAGCGACTCGTAGCCGAGGTGCTCGAAGTCCTCGTCGAGGATGTCGCCGTCGAGGTCGACGGTCTCCTCGGCGCCGGCGCCCTCGATCAGGATGCGCTTGAGGTCGTCGAGGGTGAACTGCTGCGTTTCCACGGGTGGTTCCTTTCAGGTCGTATCGGTGTGCGTGGGATGGTTCGGGCGGTCAGGCGACCGCGCGTACGATCGCCGCCGAGTTGAAGCCGCCGTGGCCGCGGGCCAGCACCAGCGCCGTCCGCAGCACGGCCTCGCGGGGCCGGTCGACGACCAGGTCGAGGGCGTAGTCCGGGGACGGCGTCACGTGCACCGTCGGCGGGATCACCCCGTCGCGCATGGCCAGGAACGCGGTCGCCAGGTCCAGGGGTGCCGCGCCCGAGTAGAGGCGGCCCGTCATCGTCTTCGGGGCGGTGACCGGGACGGCCCCCGGACCGAACACCGCCGTGATCGCCTCCGCCTCGATCCGGTCGAGCTCGGGGTCGGCCGCCGCGTCGCAGAACACGACGTCCACCTCGTCGGCGCCCACCCGGGCGTCGTCCAGGGCGAGTTCGATCGCCCGGCGCAGGGCCGGCGGACGCTCGCTGCCCGGGGCGGGGTCGAAGGTGGCGGCGTACCCGGCGATCTCGCCGTAGATCCGCGCATCGCGCGAGCGCGCCGACTCCTCGGACTCCATGACGAGCAGCGCGCCGCCCTCACCGGGCACGTACCCGTCGGCCGCCCGGTCGAAGGGCAGATATGCCTGGCTGGGCTCGTCGCGCGTGGTCAGCCGCTGCGCGGCGAGCTGGGCGACCCAGCCCCACGGGCAGATGGAGGCGTCCACGGCCCCGGAGACCACGACCGCGGTCCCCTTGCGGATCTGCCGCCGTGCCTGTGCCACCGCGTCCAGACCGCCGGCCTGGTCGCTGACGACGACGCTGCTCGGGCCCTTCATGCCGTGCCGGATGGAGATCTGGCCGCTGTTGACGGCGTAGAACCAGGCGAACGACTGGTACGCGCTGACGTACTGGCTGCCCCGGCTCCACAGCGCCTGCAGCTCGCCCTGGCCGAACTCGAAACCGCCCGACGAGCTCGCCGTGACCACGCCCATGCTGGACTCGGGCAGCTCCTGCGGCCGTATCCCGGCGTCCTCCAGCGCCCAGTCGGCGGCGACCAGCGCCAGCCGGGTCATCCGGTCGGTCTGCGGCAGCAGCCGGCTCGGCAGGTGCTCCTCGGCCGCGAAGCCGGGGATCTCGCCGGCGAGGCGCGCCGGGTACTGCGAGGGGTCGAAGCGGGTGATCCGCCCGATCCCGCTCTTCCCGGCGAGCGTCGCCTCCCAGTAGTCCCTCACGCCCAGGCCGTTGGGGGCCGTGACGCCCAGCCCCGTCACCACCACCGCGCTCATGCCATGCTCCTCTCGGGACGGGCGAGCACCATCGCGCTCTGGAAGCCGCCGAACCCGCTGCCCACCGTCAGCACCGCGTCGGTCAGCTGCTCGCGCGCGGTGACCGGCACGTAGTCCAGGTCGCACTCCGGGTCGGGGGTGTGCAGGTTCGCCGTGGGCGGCACCACGTGGTGCTCCATCGCCAGCGCGGACGCGGCGATCTCGATCGAGCCGATCGCGCCGAGCGAGTGCCCGACCATCGACTTGATGGAGCTCACGGGCGTGCGGTACGCGTGCTCGCCCAGACTCTTCTTGAAGGCGGCCGTCTCGTGCCGGTCGTTCTGCTTGGTGCCGGAGCCATGGGCGTTGATGTAGTCGATCTGGTCCACGTTCATCCGGGCCTCGTCCAGCGCCACCGTGATGGCCTCGGCCATCTCGGCGCCGTCCGGCCGCAGACCGGTCATGTGGTACGCGTTGCTGCGGGTGGCGTAGCCGGCGATCTCGGCGTAGATGTGCGCCCCGCGCCGCCGGGCGCTCTCCAGCTCCTCCAGGACGAACACCGCGCAGCCCTCGCCGAGCACGAACCCGTTGCGGGTGCCGTCGAAGGGGCGCGAGGCCTGCTCGGGGTCCTCCTTGCGCGGGGTCGTCGCCTTGATGGCGTCGAAGCAGGCCATGGTGATCGGCGAGATCGGCGCGTCCGAGGACCCGGCGATCATCACGTCGGCCGAGCCCTCGCGGATCAGCTCGACCGCGTAACCGACCGAGTCGATGCCTGAGGTGCAGCCGGTGGACACCACGGTGTTGGGGCCCTCCGCGCCGACCGTCCAGGCGACCTCGGCCGAGAAGGAGCTGGGGACGAAGTAGTTGTAGAGATGCGGTACGGCGTACTCGTGGTCCACCAGGTGCAGCCGGCCGCCGTCGCTGACGATCCGGTACTCCTCGTCCAGGCCCATCGTGGCGCCGACGGCGCTGCCGATGGTGACGCCCACCCGGTGCGGTTCGTGGGCGGCGAGGTCGATCCCGCTGTCCGCGACCGCGCCGCGCGCCGCGACCACCGCGAACTGCGCGGCCCGGTCCATGCGGCGGACCTCCTGCGGGGCGAGTCCGTGCTGCTCCGGGTCGAAGTCCATCTCCGCGGCGACCTGCGAGCGGAACGGGCTCGGGTCGAAGAAGGTGATCCCCCGCGTGGCGGTACGGCCTTCGCTCAGCATGTCCCAGAAGTGCTTCTTGCCGACGCCTCCGGGCGCGAGGACCTCGATCCCGGTGATGACGACTCGACGGCCGCTCATCGGGACGCCTCCCAGGAGTAGAAGCGCGTGGCCATCGCATCGGCGGGTGACCGCCAGGTGGCCGGGTCGTACGCCTGTATGTACGGCTTCAGGTCCTCGCTGATGCGCACGAAGCGCTCATCGGACTTGGCCTTCTCGATCAGCTCGCCACCGTTGTCCGCATCGAAATCCTGGAGATGGAAATAGAGACCTCGGTAGTGGAAGAGCTGACGGCGTCGAGTACCCATCAGGTGCGGCATCTCGGACTCGTCGAATGCGCCGAACAGCTTGGCGACATCGACTGCCGAGCCCGGTTCCATCCGAGCCACGATCAGGGTGCTGTGCATGATCTCTCCTTGGAAATGGTGCGTGGGAAGGGGAGCACTGAAGGGGAGCGCGGAAAGGGAGTCGAATTCCGTCAGTCGATGCCCCGGCAGATATGCGGGTGGTCACTGTCGTTCTCTTCGTCCTCGCCGGCCAGAAGCCAGGTGGGCGGCTGGGGGGCGGGCGCGTCGGGCCCGTTGTCATGCGTCACGATTCGCACCTCCCTCGGGACGTCCTCAGTCCTTGATCTCGCAGATGGCGGCACCGGAGGTGAGGGAGGCGCCGACTTCGGCCGACAGGCCCTTGATGGTGCCGGACTTGTGGGCGTTCAGCGGCTGTTCCATCTTCATCGCCTCGAGTACGACGATGAGGTCGCCTTCCTTGACCTCCTGGCCCTCCTCGACGGCGACCTTGACGACGGTGCCCTGCATCGGGGAGGCGAGGGTGTCGCCGGAGACGGTGGGACCCGAGTTCCGCGCCGCGCGGCGTTTCGGCTTGGCCCCGGCGGCCAGGCCGGTGCGGGCCAGGGTCATGCCGAGGGAAGCGGGCAGGGAGACCTCCAGTCGCCTGCCGCCGACCTCGACGACGACGGTGTCGCGGCCTGGTTCGGTGTCGGGCTCGGCGTCGGTGGGGGTGGTGAAGGGCTTGATGTCGTTGACGAACTCGGTCTCGATCCAGCGGGTGTGGACCGTGAACGGGTCCTGGCTGCCGGTGAGTTCGGGGGCGAAGGCGGGGTCCTTGACGACCGCGCGGTGGAAGGGGATGGCGGTGGCCATGCCCTCGACCTGGAATTCCTCCAGGGCGCGGGCGGCGCGCTGGAGGGCCTGTGCGCGGGTGGCGCCGGTGACGATGAGCTTGGCGAGCAGGGAGTCCCAGGCCGGGCCGATCACGCTGCCGGACTCCACGCCGGCGTCCAGGCGCACGCCCGGGCCCGACGGTGCGGCGAA